>JAAXGV010000208.1 GCA_012271185.1 Rhodothermales bacterium | reverse complement strand
GGCCAGCTCCTTGCGAGCCATGTAGACAGTGATGAGCGCAAAGGGCATGCAGATTTGGGTCAAGTTCCTGACTAACCTTTTGGGTCTTGCGGTACCCCTGCCTCATTACCCCAAAGGGATGCTCCACGCGGGGACATATGTGGTGACTCTCCTTGCTGAGCACCTTGTTCACCTCACCCAGCGCCGGCCTTCCGGTTCACATGCCACGGAGACACAGGCCTTGCCCTCACAGGTCCGCTGCTCTTCATCATGGTCATCACTGTCGCATCTCGCCACGGAATGTACAGCCCCCTGTGTATCAGTACCCACGCGTGCTTTCATAGCAGAGTACCACTTCTTCGCTGAGATCATCTCAGGATCCCGTTTGCCTTGTTCCTGGTGGCGGAAGGAGCGTGGATTCATGATGGAGCCATCCTGAAGGGATATCCCATGCCACGCAGGTGGACTGCGCTGACCTCCGGCAACTACCGGGTCAAATCACGCGCCACCAGAAAGCCCCGGAACTCGCAAAAAGTGATCTCATCCGGTACTGTATCGGAGGTGATGCCGACAGACTGACGCAACAGCGGCACAGGGTAGCAATAACCCTCCATGGCTGAACCAGTAGTGCCTGAAACGGACTTGCAGTGGTATCGGGGGTGTTCGTTGCCTCGTTCGGGATAGTGCACGCCAAGGGAGCTTCCAGTTTTTCCCGCGGCCTCCGCTCCTTCGAGTATCCGGTGCCAGCGGCTGCATTTTTTCCTGCGACTGCTTCCGTGTTAGAGGCCTGCGAAACCACGCTGCATCAGGGGAGAGGGTGTCAGACTACACGAGCTTCGGGCTGTTCAGAAAATTCTCCAAGGATGGATCTTTAGGTTTTCATGACATTAAAACGAGATTTAGTCTAGCCTAAAGATTCAGAGCCATGTCTCGAGTATTCTGGCACGGTGCCCTGTGCCTGCTTGTCACCGGCTTGGCCTCCTGTGCGAAGGTGTCTTCAGGACCCGGCCAGGAGGGGCTTGCCGGCCGCCCCATACGGGTCGTGGCCACCACGACGGTGATCGCGGACCTGGTCCGCGCAGTGGGAGGCGAAAGAGTGGTGGTGGAAGGCCTGATGGGCCCAGGCGTGGACCCGCACCTGTTCAAAGCCAGTGCACGCGATGTGACAAGGATGGCGGAAGCAGACATAATCATCTACAATGGTCTGCACCTTGAAGGCAAGATGACGGATGTCTTTGCAGAGATGCGCGAGCGCGGCACTCCCACACTGGCAGTGGCCGAAGGGATCCACACAGACCTGCTGCGTGAATCGGCCCTGTTTCAGGGAAACTATGATCCGCACATCTGGCTGGATGCGCGTCTCTGGCAACGCGCTGCAGCTGTGGTCACAGCGGAACTGGTGGCAATGGACTCAGCCAGCGCAGGCACGTTTCAGGCGCGGCGTGACGCGTATACAGCGAAGCTGGATACGGTGGATGCATATGTGCGTGCGGCTGCTGAGCATGTCGCCCCGGCACAGCGCGTCATCGTCACCTCCCATGACGCCTTCGGCTATTACGGCGCTGCGTACGGCTTTGAGGTGGAGGGCTTGCAGGGTATCAGCACGGCGACAGAGGCAGGGACGGCGGATGTGCAGCGCGTAGCGACACTGGTGGCGGCGCGCCGCATCCCTGCGATATTTGTGGAATCGTCCATATCACCCCGTGGCATTGAAGCCGTACGTGAGGCCGTACGTGCACGCGGCTTCGATGTGGTGATTGGAGGGACACTGTTTGGTGATGCACTGGATGCGCCTGGCACCGCTTGCGGGACGTACCTGGGTATGCTGCGCTATAATACAGACACGATTGTGGAGGCCCTGTCATATGCAGGTAGCGATAGAGGTACGTGACCTGACCGTCGCATACCGTGAGCGACCGGTGCTGTGGGATGTTGACCTGACGGTTCCGAGCGGTGTCCTGATGGCTATTATCGGTCCCAATGGTGCGGGCAAGACGACGCTGATCAAGGCCATACTCAACCTGGTGCCCCCGTCTGCCGGGCGTGTTCGCATCTTTGGCAAGCCGTATGCCAGCGCCAAATCCCTGGTCGGGTACGTCCCGCAACGCGGCAGCGTGGACTGGGACTTTCCCGCTAATGCCCTGGATGTTGTGCTCATGGGGCTCTACGGCCAGCTGGGCTGGGTCCGGCGGCCCGGCCGTGCAGAGCGCGCCCGGGCGCTGGATGCCCTGGAGAAGGTGGGCATGGACCACTTCGCTCATCGCCAGATCAGCCAGCTGTCCGGCGGGCAGCAGCAGCGGGTGTTCCTGGCCCGCGCGCTGGTGCAGGGTGCCACCGTGTATTTCATGGATGAGCCGCTGCAGGGCGTTGATGCGACTACGGAACGCGCCATCATTGATCTGCTGAGAACGCTGCGCTCTGATGGTAAGACGGTCGTTGCAGTTCACCATGACCTGCAAACAGTACCGAAATACTTTGACGAAGTCATGCTGCTTAATGTGCGGCGCATTGCGTGTGGGCCCGTGGACGAGGTCTTTACCCAGGAGAACCTGCGTGTTACCTATGGCGGGCGGGTAGCTTTTCTGGAACGCTAGCACCGTGGAGGAGCTGCTTACAGACTATACGCTGCGAACCGTGGCGCTTGGCGCGGGGCTGCTTGGGGTGGTCAGCGGTGCACTGGGCACGTTTGCGGTGCTCCGCAGACAGAGCCTGTTGGGCGATGCCATCTCGCATGCTGCGTTGCCGGGGATTGGGCTGGCGTTCCTGCTCACAGGCAGCAAGCTGCCACTGGTGCTCATGATTGGCGCAGCGCTCGCCGGCTGGTGTGCTACGGCGCTTGTCATGGCGATCACGGGCACTACGCGTGTGAAGTATGACAGCGCCCTGGGCCTGGTGCTGTCCGTGTTCTTTGGCGCGGGTCTGGTGATACTTACTGTGATCCAGAAGCTGCCCGATGCCAACCAGGCGGGGCTGGATGCCTTCCTCTTCGGGCAGGCTGCTGCGCTCGTCGAGCGTGATGTCGTCACGATGGCAGCCTTGGGTGGCGTATCGCTGCTGATGGTGGCGCTGTTCTGGAAGGAGTTCAAGCTCTTGGCCTTTAACGAAGACTTCGGACGCAGCCTCGGCCTGCCCATGCGGCAGCTGGACCTGCTCCTGACGACGCTGCTCGTGATAGCCATCGTCATTGGCCTTCAGACGGTCGGCGTGGTGCTCATGAGCGCGATGATCATCGCCCCTGCGGCTGCGGCGCGTCAGTGGACCGACCGGCTCGGGTACATGGTGCTGATAGCGATGGGGGCGGGTGCGCTGTCCGGCGTAGCGGGTGCACTGGTCAGCACCAGTGCAGCACGCCTTCCGACGGGTCCAACGATTGTGCTGTGCATCAGCGGGGTCGTGGTGGTATCCATGCTCTTTGCGCCAAACAGGGGCCTCGCCCTTCGCGCCTTGCGGCATCGGACAAGCAACACACGACTGCAGCGGGAGGCCACCCTGCTTGACCTGTATCAGCTTGCGAGACAGCATGCTGCACAGGACCATCCGCACGCGGAAGCCACACTTGTGGCCATGCAGCCGGGTGCCGGGAGTCTCCGCAGGCAGCTGCGCGCGCTTGCTGAGCTTGGCCTCATAAGACCGGTCGGCAAGCACGAATGGGCGCTGACACCCGAAGGGATAGCCGAAAGTCGGCGTTTGTACAGCGAGCGCAACCAGCCGTGACACTCTTTCAGCTGGAAATACAGCTTGTGGCAGCGATCGTCGCGGGCGCTTGCGCGCTCCCAGGCACGTTCCTGGTGCTGCGCAGCATGGCAATGATGAGTGATGCCATCAGTCACGCCATCCTGCCAGGTCTGGTCGTCGCGTTCTTCCTTACGGGAAGCCTGAACTCTCCCCTGCTTCTGGCAGGCGGCGCTGCTGTGGGTGTGTGTACCGTGGCACTGGTGGAGCTTGTACGCCGTACGCGCCTGGTACGCGAAGATGCGGCCATAGGGCTGGTGTTTCCGGCGCTGTTTTCAGCAGGTGTGATCCTTATTGCCCGCTATGCCGGCGATGTCCACCTGGATACCGATGCAGTACTGCTGGGTGAGTTGGCACTGGCACCCTTTGACCGCTGGATCGTGGGGGGGTACGATTTGGGTCCGCAGGCGCTGTACACGATGAGCACAGTCGCTCTGGCCTCCGTGCTGTTTGTCACACTGTTCTACAAAGAGCTTCAGCTGGCCACCTTCGACGCCGCGCTGGCGGCAACGCTGGGACTTATGCCGGTGGTGTTGCATTATGCGCTCATGGCGCTGGTGTCAGTCACGGCCGTAGCGGCTTTTGATGCAGTGGGATCCATCCTGGTGGTTGCGCTGATGGTGGGACCGCCCGCTGCGGCACACCTCCTGACGGACCGGCTGGACCGGATGGTCTTCCTGGGTGTCGGGATCGGTGTCGGTTGTGCTGTCAGCGGCTACTGGCTGGCCCATGCCCTGGATGCTTCCATAGCAGGGTCCATGGCGACAACTGTGGGGGTGGCCTTTCTGTATGTGTTTCTCTTTGCGCCCGCCAGAGGCGTCGTGGCCGTGCAGCGGCGGCGCAGACGGCAGCGCTGGACCTTTGCCTGCAAGATGCTGACAATACACCTGATGCAGCACGAAAACCTGCCTGATGCGGCCCTGGAGTGTCACATAGACCACCTGCAGGATCACCTGCGCTGGGAGGTGGACTTCGCAGGCAATGTGGTGCGTCAGGCTACGCAGGCGGGACTCATTGGGCAGGTAGGCAGCCAGCTTGTGCTGACCACGGCAGGTCGGCGTCTGGCAAACGAAGCTATTGTGCGCGACTAGCGCGCCGGTGCCGGAAGCTGCTTTCGCCGGCTCTTCGGATCACCGACAGTAGGAAGCCGCCACTGAGCAGGATCAGCCCGATCCAGACAAGGCTGATCGCAGGCTTCTCGTAGGCCTGCACCACAACGTAGTCCGGACCCTCCATGCCTTCCAGGGTGAGGTTGATGGCGCCACTGTTGACATCCATGCCGGTGAAGTATACCGTCAGCCCCTGATCCTGTGCAGACACATAGTGCACCGTCCGGTCCTTGCGTATCACGTAGATGGGACGCAGCGTCTGCTGCACCCCGGTCGCAAGGTTTCTGGCCTGCAGGATGGCACCCACCGCAATCTCAGTCCGTGCGACCTCCTCGGCTCCGATCGCAGACTCCAGACTGGCGGTGGCTGTATCAAACGCCTCAAACCGCAGGCTGTAGCNNGTATGCTGTCTCCCCGGACAAGCGTCACCTCGCTGTTGCCGCCAGGATCGACCATGGCGCGGGGAGAGACCGCCACAAAGATGTCTTTTTCAAAGTACAGTTTCAGGTCCGGATGCTGAATCCACTGCCCGGTTGATGATTCATACGCTACAGGTTTCAACCTGAAATCCTGCCCGCGCGGGTCAGTGAAGTCGAGGACATACCGGGTGTGTCCGCGTGTGCCCGGCTCTGTGCCAACGTATACGACGCGGTAGCCTTCCACGTCAAGCGGGCGGCCTCGCTCCAGGACGAAGTTTTCCCGCCCGGACCTCGGCGGCGCATTCGAGATGGTGTTGCTAAAGCCCGCTGAAGCGATGATCCCGACGACGGCAATGCCAAGTCCAACGTGCGCCAGGGCACCGCCTGCAAGCTTAACGTTGCCGCGGGCTACACGCCAGAGTACCGCAAGGTTGCCGTAGAATGCGAAGAACGCGGTAAAGAGCAGCAGCAGGAGCTGCAGTCCGTAGCCGTACCGGCTCCAGAAGCTGACACCTGCGCGCATGGAGCCGCCGGCAAAAGGTGTCAGGACAAGCACCAGTGTGGTGCTCAGCACCGCCAGCCCGATGGGTATCATCAGCGCGCGGTTGATGTCTTCGAAGCGCATCTTGTGCCACCAGAACAGCTGCCCAAGGCCGGCTAAAAACACCAGGCATACAGACAGAGGCAGTGTCCACTCGTTATAGAAGGAGATGGGCACGGTCGCAGGGCTGTCCCGGAAGATCCGCCCGAAGATGGGTGCGCTCGTGCCCAGGATCACCACAGCTGCAATGACGCACAGGATGACGGCGCCGCTGAACACCATGAATTCGCGCGAGAAGTAGTAGGCTTCGTGAACAGGGCCTGGCAGCTCTTTGTAGCGGTAGGCAAAGAGGCCAAACCCAAGGACACCCATGGCCAGAATCCAGAGCAGGAGCTGATTGTAGAGACCCAGATCCACAAACGCGTGCACGGAGGCCTCGCCCAGAATGCCGCTGCGCGTAAGAAACGTGGAGTACACCACCAGCATGTAGGTCAGGATGCACAAGAACAGTGCGGCTTTGTGTCCTACCCCGCCTTTGCGCTGAATCAGCATCATATGGATGGCTGCCACGCCAACAATCCATGGCACGAAGGAGGAGTTTTCCACCGGGTCCCAAGCCCAGAATCCCCCAAAAGAGAGTGTTTCGTAAGCCCAGTAGCCGCCCATCGCAATTCCTACGCCCAAGCACATCACCGACACGAGGGTCCATGGAAGCGCAGGCCGGACCCACTGCGTGTACTGGCGCTTCCAGAGCGCCGCAACGGCAAAAGCAAACGGCACCACCAGCGTCGCAAACCCTACGAAAAGCATAGGGGGGTGAATCACCATCCAGTAGTTCTGGAGAAGATCGTTGAGTCCTGTGCCGTCGAGCGGCACGAAGCCCGGATCGCTCTGAAAGATGGGGGCCTGAGGATTGGCTTCAGCCAGCGTGGCAAAGGGTGTGACGCCAATCTCCAGGGGCCCCAGTCGGAGCCCGACAATCATCGTCAGCAGGAACACCTGGCAAAAGGCCACCACCGCCATGACGGGTGCCGTGTACCGCTTGTCCGCCCACCGGATCAGCGTCATCCCAACCAGGCTGTTGAGGATGATCCAAAGCAGGAAAGAGCCTTCTTGCCCTTCCCAAGACGCCGAAAACAGGAAGTGGAACGGCAAGTCCCGGGATGAGTGCGCCCAGACATAGTTATACTGAAACTGATGCGTCGCTATGAGTGTGATCAAAAGGAGCCAGGCTGCAAAAAGGCACCCCGTCATCACATCCCACAGGATGCGCCCGTAGCGCGCATAGTCTATGGGGCTGGAATACTTGGCCGCGCTGAAGAAAGCCAGCCCGCTGAGAGCTGCGCTGATGAAAGCTGCAAGGATGAGAAGCTGGCCGGCGATGCCCGCCATAGCATCAGGCACGTTTGCGCAGGGCAGCCAGCAGGCGGTGATGAAGACCGCCAAAGCTGCCGTTGCTCATGATAAGTACTACGTCGTTGTTCTGAACGCTGTCCAGGAGCACAGGCAGCAGCGCATCGTTGTCAGAGAAGACAGCTGCCGGTGTGCCGCGGCAGCTGATGCCGCTGGCCAGCTCAGCCGTATCCATGAACTGGGATGGATCATCGTTGTGCCGAAAGGGCGGGGCACAGATAAGAGCCAGCGCCGCACCGTCAAAGGCCTCGGTGTACGCCTCTTGAAAGATGGTGCTGCGACTCGTGTTCGTGCGCGGCTCAAAGACAGCGATCAGGCGGCGCTGGGGCCAGCGGTCCCGCGCTCCTCTGATCGTGGCACGCACAGCGGTCGGGTGATGCGCAAAGTCGTCCACAACCAATACACCCCAAGCCTGTCCCAGCACCTCCATACGCCGCTTCATGCCTCCATAGCCATTAAACGACAACGCATCGGCCGGCACGCCCTCCGCCAGCGCCAGGGTGCATGCGCCGAGCGCGTTCTGCAGGTTGTGCCGGCCAAAGAGCGGCAGCAGCAGCTCGGTGACCGCCGTTCCATCGACCGTCAGCACAAAACGTTGCCCGTCGGGCAGGATGCCAACGTCGGTAGCGGATACGTTTGACGCGGACCCGAGGCCGTAGCGCACCACGGACGCCCCTGTGGCGTCCGCAAGACGCAAGACAGCCGGATCGTCGTCACACAGCGCCAGCGTATCGCCTGCCAAGGCGGCAAAGGCTTCAAAGGCTTCCGTGTATTCGGCAAAGTCGCGATAGATGTCCGTATGGTCCAGCTCCATGGAGGTGATGAGCGCCGATTGAGGCTGGTAGTGCATAAACTTGGGCCGCTTGTCGAAATAGGCGCTGTCATATTCGTCCCCTTCCACGATAAAGTGTCTGCCTGTCCCCAGTCCGTAGCCTGTACGCTGTCCTGAGATGATGCCACCGACAAGGTAGCCAGGATCCTGGTTGCGCATAAGGTGGATCAGCAGGCTCGTTGTGGTGGTCTTGCCGTGCGTACCTGCAATCACGACAGAGCGGCACTGCCGGAGAAAGAAGTGCGCCAGGGCCTCGGGAAAAGACAGCTGTGGCAGCGCGCGCTCCCGCGCGGCCGCCGCCTCCGGGTGAACGGGTGTACACGCGTTGCCAACAATGATAAGGTCCGGCCCGTAGTCCAGGTGGGAGGCGTCGAATCCCTCGTGGACCGGGATGTCCAGCATGGCCAGGTGCGTGCTCATGGGCGGGTAGACGCACGCGTCGGCGCCGCGCACGCGGTATCCGGCGCTTCGCAGCAGGCCGGCCAAAGAGCCCATGCCGGTGCCGCAGATGCCGATCAGGTAGATTTCGCGCACAGGGTCCGGCACGGACGGCCGGTCAAAAATGCGCAGGTGCGCGTCCGGAAACTCTGCGAGCGTCCTCATCCTGCAGATTCGCTGGGGCGGAAGAGCTGCTTGAGCCGAACAATCAGGGAGTCAAAGACAGAGTATACCACCGGCACGATCACCAGCGTCAGAAATGTTGCAAAGGTCAGCCCGCTGATGATAGCAGTACCCATGGCACCCCAGAACTGGGAATTCTCTGAGCCGAGCTGGAAGTTCGGCGCCCAGTCGGAGACCAGCCCTACAAAGTCGATGTTGATCCCGAAGGTGAGCGGCACCAGACCGATGATTGTGGTCAGTGCTGTCAGGACCACGGGCCTCAGACGTGTAGCGCCCCCGTCGATAATGGCCTTGGTTTTCTCCAGGCCGCGGTCGCGTAGCTGCTTAATGTAGTCAATCAGCACGATGTTGTTGTTGACTACGATGCCGGCCAGGCTGATAACGCCAATAAACGTCATCAGGCCAAAAGGCGTACGCGTGAGGATCAGCCCGAGCAGCACGCCAATGAGGCTGAGTCCTACCGCCACGATGATGATGAAAGGCACCGCTACGCTGTTGAACTGCGCGATCATGATGAAGAAGATGCCCACCACGCCGATGAGCAGCGCCGTGAATAGGAAGCCGAAGGCCTCGCGCTGCTCTTCGTTTTCGCCGGTATACGCAAGGCGGTAGCCGGCTGGCATGGAGGCCTCATACGGCGCTAGGTGTTCCTGGACCTGGGCGAGCACCGCATTGCCGTTAAGCCCGGTCTCAACGTCGGCCGAGACGGTTGCCACGCGGGCAAGGTCCAGCCGCGTGATGGATCCGTACCCTGCATCCACCACGAACTCAGCGACCGCCGTGATGGGAATCTGCACGCCCTCGTTCAGTATGGTGAGGCGTTCAATGGATTCCAGGCTTTCGCGCTGCTGCTCATCCAGGCGTACGATGATGGGAAACTCGTCATCCCCGGTGCGGTATTTGCTGGCTTCGAAGCCGTTGATGGCGCTGCGTACCGTGTTGGCGATCTTCTGCGTGCTGAGACCGAACTGCGCTGCCCGCCCACGGTCAATGATGACCCTGAGCTCCGGCCGGCCTGTGTTGAGGTTGTCCGACAGGTCCACCAGCCCTTCAATGGCACCGGTTCGCGTGGCGTTGTCCAGGATCTGACGGATTTCGCCGGTGATGCGGACAATCTCTTGAAAGTCTTCGCCCGTGACCTCGATGTTTACCGGCGCGCCGACTGGCGGACCGACCTGGTCCGGCTCGATAGTGATCTCTACGCCCGGAAGCCCCTGAAGCTGGGATCGGAGCCGCGACATGGTGTTACGACTCGTCTCGGGCCGGTCTTCGTAATCGACCATGTTGAGCGTGATGGAGGCGTTCTCAGCACCCGCATTACCGCCTCCGAAGAACGCATCGCCACCGCCGCCTCCAACGCTGACAAGGATATTTTTCACGTTGGACTCATCATTCCTGTAGTCTGCCAGCAGACTGTTGATGCGCTGCTGGGCCTCCTCCGCCACGCGGTTGGTCTGATCCACGTTTGTGCCGAGGGGCCCTTTCAATGAGATGACCAGCATACTGGGATCCGTGCTGCCAAAAAACTCGGTCCCGGGCTGCGCTGCGGCAACCAAGGCGATTATGGCGAAGAACCCGCCGATCGTTACGTTCAGGAGGCGTGCCCTGTTGTCTGTCAGCAGCAGGACAGTACGCCGCCGCAGCATGCGCCCATTCAGCAGCAGCCCGGCCAGGCCGACCAGGATAACCAGTGCCGGCAGTGCGATGAGGATAGCCGCCGTGACAGCCTCAATGCCCTGGGTGAGACTCATGAGGATGAGTATGACTGCAACCAGTGCGCCGAAAACCAGGCCGCTGCGTACTGTTGCGCGCCTCCCGATGAACAGCACCTCAAAGGTGTGCAGCAGGATCCCAAGGCTTCCGGTCAGCGCCAGAAAGATCCCTGGCAGCAGCAGCAGCAGCCCCGGGGCCTGCCCTGCCAGCATCATGACTGTGCCGCCGGCCGCCATCAGCACCACGCCGCTGGTGAAGGACCCCAGAGCGAATGTGTTGCGCAGCCAGGCGTTTCGGGTTCGCACAACCGCGATGACCGACAGCACGCTGCCGGCCAGTATCAGCATGAACCCGGGTCCCGACAACATGGCGGCCTGCCCCCCTGAGTGCATCCCGACACCCAGTGCGATACACCCGAAGAGCGCTGAAACCACGACCATGCGCCACAGCATCTTGCGCGCAAAAGGGGGGTCTGCACTTTTATACTCCCGGTCCAGCGTGCCCGAAAGGAACACGCGGTACCAGGCAAGCACGCGCGGCAGCTGAACCCTGACAAATTTTTTGGCTACCGGTGTCAGCACATGGCGGTTCAGCAGTGCAAACGCCGCGATGGCGCCTGCCAGCACGACGAGCGACTTCCAGTTCATGAAGCCCAGCACCAGACCCAGCCCGAGGATGGCCCCGGCAGCAAAGCGCTTGAACGCGACAGTGCGGATGGGCCTGCCTTCTGTATCCAGCCGGACGAAGTACCCTGTGATCACAGGGTTGATGATGATGGCGACAAAGAGTGAACAGGAAAGCGTGATAATGAGCGTCATGGGCAGGTAACCCATGAACTGCCCGATGATTCCTGGCCAGAACATCATTGGTGCAAAGGCGGCCACGGTAGTGGCCGTTGACGCAATAACGGCGCTGCCAACCTCAGCGCTGCCCTTGCGTGCCGCCTCAAAGCGCGAGTGACCCATCTCCCGGTAACGGTAGATGTTTTCCACGATCACAACCGCGTTGTCCACCAGCATCCCGAGCGCAATGATCAGCGAGAAGAGCACAACAAAGTTCAACTCTTCTCCCAGGAGCTGGAACACGATAAACCCGCAGAACATCGACAGCGGAATGGCGATCCCCACCAGCGACGCGTTGCGCACGCCCAGGAAAAACAGCAGCACCAGGATCACAAAGATCAGTCCGCTGATGATGTTGTTTTCCAGGTCTGTTACAAAGGTCTGAACGATAATGCTCTGATCGCCCGTGATTTCGTACTGCGTTCCGGGCGGGAGCGCATGATCTGCCAGGGTCGCCTTGACTGACGCGGCTGTTTCAAGGATGTTATCTCCGGACCTCTTCTTGACGGCCAGCGTGACAACGGGCAGCGTACGGGAGTCCTCTTCGGCCAGACGGTACAGCCTGTTGTTTTCCTCCTTGTGCAAGAGACGCAGGCGCGCATAGCTTTCGCGGTCCTTGAAGCTGAACTCTACGTTGGCCACATCCCGAACGTAGACCGGGCGGTTGTCCGGTGTGGCCAGCACCAGGTTACGGATGTCACGCTCGGGGTCCGAAAACTCGCCGTTGATGCGCACCAGATATTCGCGGCGGTCCACGCTGATGGACCCGCCGGGAATGTTCCGGTTTTCTTCCTGGATGGTTGTGGTAACATCCTCGAAGGTGAGCCCATAACCTTGCAGCGCAGTCAGGTCCACATTCACCTTGACCTCGCGCTCCAGCCCACCGATAACATCCACCTGGAGAATGGACGGGATGCCTTCAAGCTCTTCGGCCAGATCCTCCGCCACATCTTTCAGCCTGGCCAGCGAGTATGCTGCGGACAGGTTGATGCTCATGATCGGAAACTCCTGCAGATCAATCTCCTGCACGATAGGCTCCTCTATGTCCGCTGGCAGCTTCGGTTTGGCGAGGTCCACCCTGTCACGGACCTGTTGCAGTGCATGATCGATGGATACTTCCGGATCAAACTCGATCTGGATATTCGAATAGCCTTGCAGTGAGGTTGAGCGGATATCTTTGATGCCGGAGACCCCGTTCACCTCCTGCTCGATGGGCTGCGTCAGCAGCGTTTCGATATCATCCGGGCTTGCGCCCGGATAGACGGTGCTGATGATGATGTTGGGGATGGCGATGGACGGGAAGGACTCCTTCGGGATCGTCAGGTAGCTTGTCAGTCCGCCCAGTGTCAGCATGACCGTCAGTACCAGAATGCTTGGGCGGTACCGTATGGCCAGGTCGATGATTTTCATGGCTTGGTCTTCTTAGCCGCAGCCACCAGTTTGTCTGGGAGCAGGCAGCCTAATTCGCAACAGGGATGCCGTCTTTGTCCAGGCGGTGGTACTGTGCGGCGATGTCCACGGCGACACCCTCCGTGATGGTGTTATGGCCCAGAACAATGACTTCGTCACCAGTGGACAGGCCGCTTTCCACAATCACGCGCTCCGCGTACATCGGCCCCAAGGACACATCCAGCCGTCTGGCTACGGGCGGGCTTGCACCGCGGTCAACCACGTATACGCTGTATCCCGCTTCCCCTCTGACGACAGCCGACCGGGGCACAATCAGCATGCTGTCCAGCCTTTGCCGTGCAATACGCACATCGGCGATCATCTCCGGTTTAAGGCGCCCATCTTCGTTGCTGACCTCAACCTCTATGGTGAACGTGCGGTTGCTGGGGTTGATGGAGTTGCCGGCGAACGTCACCCGTCCGCTGCGCTCTATGTTGCTTAGCGCATGAAAGTTCAGCACCACTTCCGTACCGGTCTCAATGTCTCCAGCATAACGCTCTGCGACACCTACGGCGATCTTGACACGCCGGGTGTCCACAACCCGGATGACATCGGAACCGGGTGCCACCTGCTCACCCACCTCTACGAAGTGCTCCTCCACTGTTCCTGCGAAGGGGGCTGTGATCACTGTGCTGCCAAGCTGTTCCCGCGCCTGTGATCGCTGGGCCTCGGCTTGGCGTACTGTGGCACGCGCCTGTTCCAGGCGTGTGCGCACCTCCTGAAACTCCAGCGCACTGATGATGGAATCCTGGTACAGGGGCTCCATGCGCTTGAAGCTGTCCTCAGCCAGAGCCAGCGAGGCGGCAGCATTGTCGACCAGGCCTTCGGCCTGCTCCAGTGCGGCATCAGCCAAGCCCTGATCCAGGCGTGCTACAACGGTGCCGCGACGAACGCTTTGTCCCAGGCTGGCGATCATCTCAACGGTGCCCGCAGATTCCGCTGAAAGGGTCGCGTCATTGACTGACTCCACGGTCCCGGTTATCTCTATCATGTCCACGAACTCATCTGGCGCAAGCACCAGGGTCTCGACTCGCGGACTGGTGGATTGCTCATCAGGGACCGTGGTCTCCTCACCCGGAGTGGTACTGTCTGCGCCGCCGCAGGCAGCCAGAACTGCAGCGAGGGCCCAACATCCTCCTGTGCTTATTCTCATTGAAGTAGTATCGGTTAACCCCGTGTTACAGAGTCAGGTTACTGGTTAATTGGAAGTCAGACTGGCCGGTGAGGGGGATCCCTGCAGCCGCCTCAAAGGCACTCTGAGCGATAAGGAAGTCATATACAGCCTGCAGATAGTTGATACGACTCTGATCAAGCTGCGCTGAGGCGTCGCGCTCCTCGAATGGCGTGCCGACACCTTCGGCGAGTCGTGTTTTGGCATAGGTGTAGTTCAGCTCGGCGCTGGCGACGTTCTGTTCCTGGCTGAGTATCTGGCTTTGCGCTGCCTGCAGGTTGCGCAAAGCTGCGCTGACCTCCACACGTATGCTCTGTGTCGTACGCAACACGTCAAGCTCCGCCCGGTCAAGCTGGATCTTTTGCTGTTGAATACGGCCACGACGGCTCATGCCCTCAAACAGCGACCACCGCAGATTAAATCCCACGCTGATTGCGGGCTGCCAGTACGACTGGCTGAAGAAGCGATTCGTTTCCTGCGTGAACACAAAGGGGTCGTCCTCGCTGGCACGGCCGTATGTCCGGTTGGAAGGGACGGCTCCGATGTAGCTGAAGCTGGCTATGGCATTCAGTGTAGGCAGCCGGCTTCCTTGGCTGGCACGGAGCATGACCCTGGCTATGTCGCGCAGTGCCTCCAGCTGCTGTAGGTCAGGCCGCATGCTTCGCGCCTTGTCGAACGCACTGGCCTCGGAGACGGTCAGATACGGCGTGGAGATGTCTGCCTCCAGACTGCCTGACAGACGCACCCGCTGCATTACCGGGATGCCGAGAGCAAGCTTCAGGTTGTCCAGCGCGGAGTCTGCCAGGTTTTGTGTCTGCATGAGCTGGGTTTCCAGGTTTGCCAGCTGCACCTCGGCGCTGAGCCGCTGCGCTTTGGGTGCCACGCCCTGCTGAACCAGCCGCGCGGTTTCTTCAACAGTGCGGCGGGTCCGCTCGACGCTCTGTGCTGCCACCAGGGACTGCTGCTGAAAGAGGAGCACCTGGTAAAAGGCCCGACGCACCTCATCGACGGTAAGCTGTTCCTGCCGGTCCAGGGCGCTGTCCAGCGACCGGGCAAGATACTTGAAGCCGGACACGTTAAGAAACGCACTGGCATCAAAGACGGTCTGCGAAACGGAGATCGTGTTCTGAAACTGGTTCGCTACGGCAAAAGGGTTCTCTTCTGCAATCAGGGACAGCCCTGCGTCTTTCATCCCCTGCTCCACGCGGTCACTGTATTCAGTGAACGTAAGCGTGTTTGTTGCAGGGTCATCATCTGTGCGGGCTTCCTCGTTGTAAGCCAGCCACCCCAGATAACCGAAGCTGCTGAAGAGGGTGCCAGCGCTGCTGCCTGCAAAGGGGTTTGCGGTTTTCAGGTTGCGGGTGTACCCGCTGGTGGCTACCACATTGGGCAGGACAGCGCCCAGGCTGATTCGGGCCTGAGCGGTCGCGTCATCGCGGTCCAGACGTGCTGACTGCGTGGCATAGCTGTTGAGGAGGGCTATCTGAACAGCCTCCTCCAGTGTAAGCGTGATGGGGTCTTCGTGTGCGTTCTGCGCAAGGAGCGGAGCTGCAAGAAGAAGCAGGCTGAGTACGACGGGGGCAAGTCTCAGGGGCATAGGCACTATCTCGGGGTTCGGCACATGATCCGTACGGCTTGGCACGATCCGGGTGTACTGGCGGCGGCAAGTCGGATGGTGCGTGCAATCACACAAACTCGGTAAGCTGGCGTGCATGCAGATATTCCACGACATTTTTGACCTGCTGTGCGTTTTCGCGGTGGCAGATCAGCAGCGCGTCATCGGTATCGACCACCAGCAGGTCGTGGGTGCCGACCAGCACCACGAGGCGGGAGCCTCCATGCACCATGCACCGGCCGGCATCATGCACGATGACCTGATTGTGCAGCACGTTGCCGTGGTTGTTCTTTTGGCTGAGGTCGTATACGGCACGCCAGTCACCGATGTCGTTCCATCCGAATGCACCGGGTACGACGTGCACATTCTTGGCGCGCTCCATCACGCCGTAGTCAACGGAGATCCGCGTGCTCCTGAGATAGGCGGCCTTGATGGCTTCCCCCTCTTGCGGTGTGCCCAGTGCACTGGCGGCTTTTTCGAATGCCTCAAAGATTCCGGGGAGATGCTGCTTCATCTTCTCCAGTATCGTATCGGCCCGCCAGACGAAGATGCCGCTGTTCCAAAGGAAGTCTCCCGAGTCCAGGAAGCGTTCCGCTGTGGCCAGGTTGGGTTTCTCAGCAAATGTCTTGACAGGATATGCGCGCACCCTCTCGCTGGTCGGGCCATCGTACTGGATGTATCCGTAGCCTGTGGCGGCGTAGGACGGCTTGATGCCGATAGTGACAAGGGTGCCGGGCGCCTGCGCCTTCTCAATGGCTACCTCCAGCACCGCACGAAACTGATACTCGTCATGTATCTGGTGGTCAGCCGGGAGCACCACCATAGTGGCATCCTTGTCCTGCGCGCGCAGCACAATGGCGGCGAAAGCTATGCACGGAGCCGTGTTGCGGCTGATAGGCTCTGCAAGGACATGCACATGTGGCAGCTGCCGGTTCGTCAGCGCCGTGTAGCGTTCATGCGTCACCACATAGTTGCGTGCGGCAGGGATCAGAGGCTCGATACGCGCGAACGTCTGCTGGAGGAGCGATGTGGAGCCAAACACGTTGAGGAACTGCTTCGGATAGGCCTCCCGGCTGCGTGGCCAGAACCGGCTCCCAATACCGCCGGCCATTAGAATCCCATATGTCATCGCTGTACCCGGTCGCCGATGAAGGATTCGGTAATACGCATAAAAGCTGCTTTGGGTACCGCCAGCCGGTGCCGGAATAAATCCCGCGGCATCGCTGTTAAAGCGCCCTGACAATTCAAGCGGCTTCCAGATGAGGATAGCAATCATAGGCACCGGGTACGTCGGCCTTGTCACGGGGACGTGCTTTGCGGAGATGGGTAACGAGGTCGTGTGCGCAGATGTGGATGCGGACAAGGTGGCGTCGCTGCAGCGGAGTGTGCTGCCCATCTACGAGCCTGACCTTGATGTCTTGCTGCGGCGCAACCTGCGCACCGGGCGAATTCAGTTCACTACGGATCTGCATGCAGCGCTGATGCACGGGGATGTACTGTTTCTTGCGCTGCCTACGCCGCCCGGTGAGGGCGGTGAGGCGGATCTGACGTACGTGCTGCAGGTGGCGCGTGACATCGCGGACTTCCTTGTTTCGGCGCCCGTGCCGGGGTACAGGATCATCGTCAACAAGAGCACGGTTCCTGTCGGGACTGCGGAAAAGGTGGCAGCCTTGATTGCTGCCGAAGGTGCTTCGGACTTTGATGTGGTGTCCAATCCGGAGTTTCTCCGTGAAGGTGCAGCGGTCGACGACTTCATGAAGCCTGCGCGCATCGTCCTGGGTGTGAGCAGCGAGCGTGCGGCAAGGACGATGCGGCGCCTCTATGAGCCGTTTGTGCGGCAGGGCAATCCGATATGTGTGATGGATCCGCGCAGCGCCGAGATGACCAAGTACGCGGCCAATGCCTTCCTGGCTACGCGAATCAGCTTCATGAATGAGATTGCCAACCTCTGTGACCTTGTCGGGGCGGACGTGGATCACATCCGCATGGGCATTGGCAGCGATAGTCGGATCGGGAAGCACTTTCTTTATGCCGGGATTGGCTTCGGTGGCAGCTGCTTTCCCAAGGACATACAGGCCCTGCTTCAGACAGCGCAGTGTAGCGGCTACGCGTTCAAGACGCTTTCGGCGGTTCTGGATGTGAACCGGCGGCAGTACAGGGTTCTGCTGAACCGCATCCTGGACTACTTCGACGGTGCGGTAGCGGGTCTTGTGTTTGCTGTCTGGGGGCTGGCTTTCAAGCCCAACACGGATGATGTGCGTGAGGCGCCGGCGCACAATGTGATCCATGCACTCCTGGAGCATGGAGCGCGGGTTCAGGGGTATGATCCCGAAGCCATGGAGACATCGCGCAAGGTTTTGGGAGAGAAGATTGATTACGCTTCCAGCGCGTATGATGCACTGGAGGGAGCGGATGCACTCGTGATCTGTACCGAGTGGCCCGAATTCCGGCGACCAAACTTCGAAAAGATCAGGCAAGTACTGCGCCATGCTGCTATCTTTGACGGGCGTAATGTCTACAATGTCCGCCGCATGGCAGCTATGGGCTTTGATTACTTCAGTGTGGGGCGTCCTTATGTAGCGCCTGGCGCTGCGCACGGTCAGTGATGGACGCCAACACCTGGCTTACTCTCGCCACCGTTTTTGTGATTGCGGTGGCGCTGGTGCGTGACTGGGCACGCCCGGACCAGATCTTTCTGGCCGGCTTGGGGGTGCTGCTTGTTTTTGGCGTGGTGACTCCTCAGGAGGCCTTTAGCGGCTTTGCCAATCCGGCGGTAATCGCCATCGGAGCCTTGTTTGTTGTTGCGGCTGGCATTGAAGAGACCGGTGTCTTGCGCACTATGGACCGCTTTATCTTTGGCGCTGGCAGGACGCTGCCGCGCATGTTGCCGCGCTTTTTGGCCCCGGTAGCTTTTCTATCCGCTTTCATCAACAACACGCCGATTGTTGCCATGCTGACGCAGCCCGTGCAGAAGTGGGCGGCGCGGCGCGGCATTGCACCCTCCAAGGTGCTGATCCCTTTATCGTATGCGGCTATTGCCGGAGGCATGATGACGCTGATAGGGACCTCAACGAACGTCATCGTTTCCGGGCTGCTCACACAGCAGGGACATGAGTCGCTGGGGCTCTTCGAGCTGACATGGACCGGGCTTCCAGCGGTGATTCTTGTGATTGCGTTTGTGTCAACGGTAGGCACCCGTCTCTTGCCAAAGCGCGGTCTGCGCGAAGCCGGTGCACGCAAGGCCTTGCCGGAGTGGACTTTCGAGGTGCGCGTGCGCGGGCGCTCGTCCATAGTGGGCCGTACCGCTGTTCAGGCTGACCTGGAGAGTCTCGCTGCGGCGGAAATGGTTCACGTGCGTCGTGGCGACTTCGTGTTTGCGCCAACTTCGCCTGAGCGGCTTCAGGCCGGAGACGTGCTGGCCTTCAAGGGAGATGTCAGTGCGCTGGAGGATCTCCTGGAGCGCCCGGGCCTTGAGCCCAGCGTGCCGTTTCAGGCTGGCAAGGCGCTGCCGCTGTATGAGGCGGTCGTTTCCGACACCTCGTACCTCGTCGGAAAGTCATTGAGCGGGGCGCGCTTCCGCGAACGGTATGGTGCGGTGGTGCTGGCTGTGCAGCGCAAGAACGCACGTGTGGATGCACCGCTGGGCCGTGTGCCCATCAAGGCGGGGGACCTGCTTCTTGTCGGCGCCAGAGAGGGATACACCAAGCGATGGAATGCCAGCTCGGAGGAGTTCTACTACGTGGCTGCTCGCGGCAAGTCCGGCAAACGGTTCAATCGGCGAAAGGCCTTCGTTGCACTGGCTGCGCTGGTGCTGATGATATGTGTTGTAGGTGCGCAGCTGGTACCGTTGTCTGCGGCAGCATTCGCAGCTGCGCTGATCATGATTGTGTCGGGATGCCTCACGATGGACAGGGCGCGGCGTGCATTGGACTTGCAGGTGCTGATGCTTGTTGCAGCAGCCTTGGGCCTGGGGCAGGCTGTGGCCAAGACGGGGTTGACTGACAGTGTGGCCGATGTGCTGATGGGGCTCTCAGGCTTGGGGGTGGCTACGGTTCTTGTAGCGCTGTACCTGACGACCAATGTGCTGACAGAGCTTATCACGCACAAAGCTGCCGCCGTGCTTATGTTGCCGGTAGCGCTGGCGCTAGCAGCGCAGCTGGGTGTGGAGCCGAAGGCCTTCGCGATCACTGTTGCAGTAGCCGCGGCAGCCAGCTTTGTGACGCCAGTAGGCTACCAAACGAATCTCATGGTGATGGCAGCTGGGCAGTATCGAATCAGGGATTATCTGCGGATCGGCTTGCCGGTAAGCCTCCTCGTCATGACGGGGACCATTCTTGTCATATTTTTCAAATGGGTCTAGACACCAAGTCGCAGGAAAGGGATTAGACCTGCCTCGCACCGGACCAGGCCAGCTCCATGCGCTCTTTCCGGCTGAACCCGCCCCACGGTGGCCATCTCTGCCAGCTTCTCGTCGATTACAGGCGCGGTGTGGGGCTGTTCAAGGCGGCGGTACACTATCCTTCGATCACGCTGACGCCGCGTCAGCTCTGTGACATTGAGCTGCTTTTGAGCGGAGCGTTCTCACCGCTGACAGGCTTTTTGCGTCGTACCGACTATGAGGAAGTTGTTGGTTCGATGCGGCTGGCTGATGGTACGCTATGGCCCATGCCCATCACACTTGACATCACGGAGGCGGATGTCAGGGCGATAGAAGGGCGCAGCAGGATTGCTTTGCGTGACCAGACAGGGCTCCTCCTGGCTATCCTGACGGTGGAGGACCTGTGGCAGCCTGACAAGACCCACGAAGCGGTGGGAGTCTTTGGCACCGCTGACACGGACCACCCGGCTGTTGGCTACCTGTTTAATCAGGCGGGCTGTTATTACGTTGGCGGCACGCTGGAGGGTGTACAGCTGCCGCAGCACTACGACTTTCTGGACCTGCGGAAGACGCCTGCGCAGCTGCGGGCACACTTCCGGAAGCATCGCTGGGAGCGCGTTGTAGCGTTTCAGACACGCAACCCCATGCATCGTGCGCACAAGGAGCTGACTGACCGGGCCGCCCGCAACATTGGCGGACAGCTGCTTATTCATCCCGTCGTGGGCATGACCAAGCCAGGCGATATTGACCACTTTACGCGTGTGCGCAGCTACAGGCGCCTGCTGAAGTACTATCCGGCTGATGCGGCCACACTCAGTCTGCTTCCGCTCGCCATGCGCATGGGGGGGCCGCGCGAAGCGCTCTGGCATGCTGTCATCCGCAAAAACTACGGATGCACGCACCTGGTGGTGGGGCGTGACCATGCAGGCCCAGGCAGCGATGCCAAGGGCCACCCTTACTATGGCGCCTACGATGCGGTGGACCTTGTGACAAAGCACAGTGAGGAGGTGGGGATCGGGATCGTACCGTTCAGGCTCATGGTTTATGTGCCTGCAGAGGGCGTGTACAGGGCTGCTGACGAAGTCAGCCCGGACGAAGAGACGCTGAGCATCTCTGGTACCGAGCTGCGGCGCCGGCTGGCTGCCGGCGAGGATATACCGGAGTGGTTTTCGTATGCAGATGTTATTGCGGAGCTGCGAAACACGCACCCGCCCCGCAGCGGGCAGGGACTTGCGATCTTCCTTACCGGGTTGTCCGGGTCCGGCAAGTCCACGATCGCCAATGCGTTGCAGTCCAGGATCCTGGAGATCACGACCCGGCCCGTCACGCTCCTGGACGGGGACGTGGTGCGGACACATCTCAGCAAGGGTCTGGGTTTCACCAGAGAAGATCGCTCAGTGAACGTGCAGCGGATAGGTTATGTCGCGTCAGAGATTGTTAAGCACCGCGGTATCGTGATCTGTGCCCCCATTGCGCCATACGAGTCTGACCGGGCTGTAAACAGGCGCAGAATCAGCCGTGGGGGCGGCTATGTCGAGGTGTTTGTGGATGCGCCGCTGGAGGTTTGTGAGAAGAGGGACGTTAAAGGATTGTATGCGAAGGCGCGAGCCGGTATCATTAAGGGCTTTACAGGCATTGACGATCCGTACGAGCCGCCGCAGAATGCCGAAGTGGTATGCCATACAGATGGCGAAACCATTCGCGAAAGCACGGACAAGGTCATAAACTGCCTGGTGGACCTGGGATTCCTGACGGCAGCTTACAAGGTGCGTTAAACAGTACACAAGTGTCGGCGAAACAGCAGCTGTTGCAGAAGATTGCTGCCCGTGAGGCGCGCGTAGCAATCATTGGACTCGGATATGTTGGGCTTCCGCTGGCGGTGGTGTTTGGCGAGGCGGGCTTCGGTGTCACAGGGATAGATATTGATGAGCGGAAGGTGTCACAGCTTAATGCGGGTGCATCATACATAGAAGGCATCCCTTCGGAGCGTGTGGCGAGGCTTGTCGACGGTGACCTGCTGGTGGCCACCAGCGACTACGGCGCACTGAACGATTGTGATGCTGTCAGCATCTGCGTTCCTACGCCGCTTGGAAAGACGCGGTCACCCGACATCTCATTCATCGTGCAGGCGGCGGAAAAGATCGCGCGGCACTTGCGTCCGGGCATGCTGGTGACGCTTGAGAGCACGACGTTTCCAGGCACAACGACAGAGATTATTCTTCCTCGCTGTGAGCGTGTGGCGGGCGGGCTAAGGGTTGGGGAGGACTTTTTTCTGTGCTTTTCTCCTGAGCGCGTTGATCCGGGCCGGGAGGACTGGACCACTGAAAACACTCCCAAGGTGGTGGGGGGCGTGACGCCGGCCTGCCTGGAGATCGCGACCGCCTTGTACGGGGCTGCCATTGACCGTATTGTGTCGGTTTCTTCGCCGGAGGCAGCGGAGATGACCAAGCTCCTGGAGAACACTTTCCGTGCAGTAAACATTGGCATGGCCAATGAGGTGCTGCTTATCTGTGACAAGCTGGGTCTGGATGCCTGGGAGGTTATTGAGGCGGCTGCCACCAAGCCGTTTGGTTTCATGAAGTTCTTGCCGGGCCCAGGCCTGGGCGGGCACTGCATACCGGTGGATCCTCAGTATCTGTCATGGAAGATGCGTACGCTGGGGTACACTCCGCGTTTTATCGAGCTTGCTTCGTATGTCAACCAGGCTATGCCTGGATACTGGGTCCGGAAGGTCCAGGACGCCCTGAATGAGGCTGGCAAGGCCATTAACGGCAGTCGGATACTGGTGATTGGTGTTGCATACAAGCGCAACGTCAGTGATCTGCGGGAGGCGCCGGCTCTGGACATCATCGAGCTGCTCCTTGCCAGGGGCGCGCAGATCGCGTATCACGATGCCTATGTGCCCGCCTTCACGCATGGGGGTATGACGCTCACGTCCGAGGCTGACCTGATGGAGGCTGTTCGCAGCGCGGACTGTGTCCTCATTGCGGCCGATCATGCCGGATACGACTGGGAGACTATTCATAGGCTGGCCCACATGGTGGTGGATACGCGTGCTACGCTGAAGTCTTTCGTCTGACCTGACTGGAAGCTCCGCCGGCCTTGGGCCTGGTTTTTCGCGGATCAGCTGTCTGTGTCAGCCAGCCACCCGACGGCTGTGCGTGTCACGAAGAGCGGGCGATGCTTGACCTCGTCAAAGATGCGGCTGATATATTCGCCGATGATTCCCAGGACTATGAGTTGGATACCACCCAGGAACAGCACAAGCACGATAAGCGAGGCCCAGCCTGGGGGCAGCGTTTCTCCTGACAGGTACAGGCTCAGGATATACACCAGGTAGCCAAAACCTACGAGTGCTGCGAGAGCCCCTGTCCAGCTTGCGATGCGCAACGGGGCGGAAGAAAAGGACAGTATCGCATCCGCTGCCAGACGAGAGTACCTGCTGAGGTTGTAGCTGGGCTTGCCCGCTTGGCGGGCGGGGCGCTCATACCGTATGCCCAGCTGCTTGAACCCGACCCAGCCGCGAAGCCCGCGAAAGAAGCGGTTATGCTCTGGCATTGCGTTGATCAGATCAACCAGGCGGCGGTCAATCACTCCGAAGTTGCCGGTATCACGCGGGATACTGGTCCTGGTCACCTTGCTGAGCAGCCAGTAGAAGGACTTGAAGGCAGTGCGAAGGCCCCACGACTCCTTGCGGTTTGTTCTGATGCCATACACTACGTCATAGCCCTCACGCCACTTTTCTATGAACGTGCCAAGCAGCGCCGGAGGATCCTGCAGGTCAGCATCAAGCACCGCGATAACATCGCCGCGTGCGTGCTGCAGGCCGGCCGCGACTGCGGTCTCTTGACCGAAGTTGCGGGAAAGGCTCAAGCATGCCATACGTGTATCTTGGCGGCATGCCTCTTCCAGGATAGCCAGTGTCCGGTCGGTGCTGCCGTCATCCACGAACAGGACGGTCAGGGACACGCCCACCTCCAGTGAGCCTAGCGTGTCCAGCAGCTGCGGCAGTACGCCCTCTTCGTTGTGAACCGGGACCACCAGTCCAAGCGTTGGCGTCGTTGGTCGTGTCATATAGTGCGGTGCGTATTTTGAGCGATCACAGGTTCAGCCTGTGTGGCAGTTGCCGGGGGCATCAGCGGGCTTCGGTTTCCTGAAGTCTGAACCATCTGGCGTATACCGGCAGCAGGCCCTGTTGGTGGCATTCAGTCTGGGCGATCTCGGATACAGCCTGTTCAACGTGTACTGTGGCAGGTTTTTCCATAGCGTCAGAGGCGCCCAGGATCATTCCGAAGAAGGATTCGCTGACAGCATGAGGCGAATTGTGGGAGCGGCCATCGCTGGAAAGCCAGTCCCGCCCGCTGTGCTGAACAAAGTGCAGGAGTCCCGCCATGCGGACCTGAGGAAATGCAGGGATAAGCTGGCGGCGGTGATCAGCGATGAAGGGAATTCCGTCTGGACCTGGTACGCGGTCAATATTGCTGCGCCACGCCTTCTTGCCGAGCGGAAGGTTGACCGCATCGTGGCCAATCCTCCGTGGGTGAAGCTGTCTGGAATTCAAGAGAGGGAGCGCAAGCGGGCCATGGAAGTGCTCGGAAAGCTCCTGAGTCTGCAGGAGGGCGGCAAACAGTCTCCACACCTCGACATCGCCGCATTCTTTGTGCTACATGCCAGGGAGCTGTACCTGGCTGACCCCCAAAGGGATCCCGCGGTCTGGCTCGTGAAGAAGTCGGCGCTCTCCGCAGGACACTGGAAACTTTTCCGGAAACAGCACAAGGGAACCCTGACCCAGTCTGTGGACCTGGAAAGGCTTCAACCCTTTGGGGGCGGGGATGCAAGGCGATGCTGCCTGCTGATGGAGCATCGGGAGGTACGCGCGGACGGCCTGGGCAAAGCACCGCAGAAAGGTTCCGCGCGTCTGGAAGCGCACCTTAACCCCCCCCCCCTATTTCTGGGGCGAAGGCGAAGAAGCCATCCTCAAATGAACCTTGGCCCGCAGTTCGTGCCCGAATTGAGCTTAGACCGGCACCCGAGCCGTTGCCGAAAGCGCCGTCGGACTATGGCACAAAGCTGTTCCGTCAGGGCGCAACCATCGTTCCCCACGTGCTTCTCATTGCGGAAAGTACCTCTCCGCAAGCTGCCCGCGTCAGCGTGAAAACGCGGAAGTCATCGCATCGTCCATGGAGCATGCTCCCTGCTCAACGTGTCGTGGTTCCGAAGTGCTGGCTGTCGAAGCTCTATCTCTCAAAGCACATGCTGCCGTTTGTGGCCGACATCGGCGGCGCACAAGCGATCATCCCGGTGGATGCGAGCGGCAGACTGTGTCTTGACAGGGTTGCCGAAGAAGACGGCTGGCGGCGCCTGGATGCGCTCTACCAGCGCCACAAGGGCACGGGGAAAGCCACGCCGAAGACGTTGGTTGACCGGATCAATTATTCAGGTAGTCTGTTTTCCCAGCCGCCGCATTATGAGAACGCCCGGCGCATGGTGCTGTATCCAACTTCCGGTGACATCATGCGGGCGGCGCGCACCAACCCGGGAAGCGGATTTGTAGACTCGTCCCTGTTCTGGCATGTTGCCCAAAGCGAAGCCGAAGCGGGCTACCTGGTCGCACTGCTGAATGCTCCGTGCCTGCGGCAGGCCTTCTTCGAATCGCGGGAAAGCGGCCGCCATTTTCATCTGCATCCCTGGCGCAAGGTACCCCTCCCGCGATTCGACAGCCAAAACCCCCTGCACATGGAGCTGGCAAGGCTGTGTGATATCGCGGAAGAGGTGGCATTTGGTGCTGCACAGGATAAGCCGTCCGCATCGCAGCC
>JAAXGV010000024.1 GCA_012271185.1 Rhodothermales bacterium | reverse complement strand
TCGCGCGACGGGAAGGCGTCGTTGGAAAGCGTGGAATGCTCAGGGCCACCCACGATGTTGTCGGCGGCCTCTCCTTCCCCCTTTAGCAGGAGGTCAGCCTTGCAGATCGCGTAGGTTTCGGCGTTGATCTCCTGGCCAAAGAGATGGGTGGACACCTGTTTGCCCCGCTCTTCCGCGATCCGCCGCAGCACGTCCTCGGCCACGGTCAGCATGCCGCCGGTTCCACAGGCACCGTCGTAAAGCAGATAGGTTCCGGACTCGATATGGTCAGCGATGGGGAGAAAGACCAGCTTCGCCATGAGCTCCACGGCGTCACGCGGGGTGAAGTGCTCGCCCGCCTCCTCATTGTTCTCTTCGTTGAAGCGTCGGATCAGCTCCTCGAAGACCGTGCCCATGCCATGGTTGTCGAGGCCGGGGTGGCGGAGCGTTCCGTCGGCGTCCGTCACAGGAAACGGGCTCAGGTTGATGTCAGGTGAGGTGAGCTTCTCAATCAGCGAGCCCAGCACGTCGGCCTTCGAGAGGCGCGGGATCTGGTTGCGGAACTCGAAGCTGTCGAGGATGTCCTGGACATTGGGCGAAAATCCGTCGAGGTAGTCCTCAAAGTCTGCCGCGAGCTGCTGGCGGCTGGCCCTGGCCCGGAGGTCGTGGAGTGTGAATTTCGAGGTGTTGTAGAACGCCTGGTCGGATGCCTGTCGGAGCGCGGCATCCTGATTCGTGATCCCGGCGGTGTCCAGCGAGGCCTTCATGTTCAGGACAGCATTCTTGGTGGGTCCGAGCACCGCATCGAGCCGCCTCAGCACGGTCATCGGGAGGATCACATCGCGGTACTTGCCGCGAACGTAGATGTCACGCAAGACATCGTCCGCGATGCCCCAGATGTAGTTGGCGATCCAGTGCAGGTTCGGTGTGGTTGCCATAAAGGTGATGATAGCAGGTAATGCAGCTGGGAGGGGTGGCGAGGTGTCCCAAAGGTTTGTGGATGCTGGCCCGCCGAAGTCCGGCCATCTTGCTGTTCACGCTACCGGCATCGGTGCGGCTCCCGGATTAAGCGGCACCGGCCTTCCGGCGCGCCAGGGCGACCCGCTTCCTGTACGCCTCGCGCGCGATGCGCACATCCTCTAGGAAGATCGGCAGCTCATCCATCAGAAGCGCCTGCGGTCCGTCGACCAGCGCCCGGCTGGGCTTGGGATGAAAGTCCACCAGCACAAGGTTGGCGCCAGCGATGACACCCTGAGCTGTGACATGCATAAGGTCGAGCAGGCCGTCCGGACTGCGGCGCCGGCTGCCCACAGCGTGCGAAGGGTCCACACACACCGGCATGCGCGTAAGCCGGTGGACCACCGGCACATGCGAAAAGTCCACGAAGTTGCGGTGCGGATCGCCCAGGTTGGTCTTCATGCCGCGCAGCGCAAACACAACCTTCCGATTGCCTTCGCTGGCAAGGTACTCGGCTGCGTTGAGCGACTCGTTCAGCGTAATGCCAAATCCGCGTTTGAGCAGCACAGGATGCGTCTCCTGGCGTCCGGCGGCCTTCAGCAGCTCAAAGTTCTGCGTGTTGCGCGTGCCAATCTGAAGCATCACCCCCGTGGGCTGACCCGTACGCTCCAAGGCCTCATTGATCTCATCAATATGGCCTTCGTGTGTGACCTCCATGGCGATGACCCTGATGCCGTACTTCCCGGCCAGATCAAAGACGTACGGCAGGCATGAAGCGCCATGACCCTGAAATGAATACGGACTGGTACGCGGCTTGTACGCACCCATGCGGGTGCACTGCTGCCCGTTGTCACGCAGCGCGCGCATCATCAGCTCCACATGCTCACGCGAATCCACTGCACAAAGACCGGCGAACACATGCAGGCTGTCCTGATCAAAAGTCACGCCGTTGTATTCAAAGCCGTGCTGCATGGCCTCGTCCCCATGTCGTCCCAGAAACCGGTAGGCCTCCTGCACACGTACCGCCCGCCGCACGCACGGCAGACTCCGCATAAACTCCTTTGACAGTGGCTTCGTATCACCGATGAGGTAGATCTCCGTGAGGCGCTGTCCCGCGCCCTGGATGTGGCGCACCTCATGGCGGATGCCGCCGAAAGTGCCCAGGTAGCGCAGCAGCAGCCGGTATTCTTCTGAACCCAGGTCCGTATCGGATTTCAGTATCAGTATCACGATGTCAGCAGATGCTTGCTCAACAGTGAAGCGGCAGCTTCGTCCAACAGCACGAGAACGTTGGGATGGCGCTGCAGCACAGATGCGGGAACGTCCGTAGTGACCGGCCCCTGGAGTGCGCGGGACACAGCCTCTGCCTTGACCTTGCCGCAGGCCATCAGCATGATCACGCGCGACTCCATGATGGTTCCTATACCCATGGTGCAGGCACTGCGCGGCACGTCTTCCACACGGTCAAAAAAGCGCGCATTGTCGGCTATGGTGCGCGCTGCCAGCGATACGCTTCGCGTGCGGGAGCCAAAGGATGAGCCCGGCTCGTTAAAGCCGATATGACCGTTGGCCCCAATGCCCAGTATCTGAAGGTCAATGCCGCCGGCCGCAGCGATGCGCGCTTCAAAGGCTGTGCCGGCTCCTGTGGCACTTGGGATGTGCGTGCGCGCCGGCGTGATGTTCACATGCCGGAAAAGGTGCAACCACATGTAGTGGTGGTAGCTTTGCGGGTGCTCCGGCGACAGGCCGGCATACTCGTCCAGGTTGAACGTTGTCACTCGGGACCAGTCCAGGTCACCAGCTGCCAGACGCCGGTAAAGCCCAAGAGGCGTGCTGCCGGTGGCCAGGCCCAGAACAAGCTGGGGGCTGGCGCGAATGCGCGCGGCCACGACATCAAAAGCACGACCGCTCACTGCCTCATAGGTCGGCAGCACCTGGACAACTGCAGATGGCACCTACGACTCGAGTATCAGGTCTAAGAGGTGAATGACCCTCTTGCGCAGCTGGCGCCGGTCCACGATCATGTCAATAAATCCGTGATCCTGCAGAAACTCCGCGCTCTGAAAGCCAGACGGCAGGTCCTGACCAATGGTTTCACGGATCACGCGAGGCCCGGCAAAGCCGATGAGTGCGCCCGGCTCAGCGATGTTTATGTCGCCCAGCATCGCAAACGAGGCCGTTACACCCCCGGTCGTCGGGTTGGTCAGAACCGAAAGATAGGGCAGACCCCGCTGATGCAGCAGGGTGAGGTTGGCGCTTGTCTTGGCCATCTGCATCAGGCTGAGTGCACCTTCCATCATGCGGGCGCCTCCGCTCTGCGAGACGACAATCAGCGGTATCCTGCGCGTTGTGGCGCGCCTGATGGCGCGTGTGACAACCTCCCCGACAACGGACCCCATGGATCCGCCAATGAAGCTGAAGTCCATCGCCACCATGGACGTGGGGTGCCCGCCAACAGGACCGACAGCTGCCCGCGCAGCATCGTTCATCCCGGTTTTCCCCGCTGCTGTGCGCAGCCGGTCGGCATAGGCCTTGCGGTCCGTGAAAGACAGCGGATCCTGAGAGATCAGGTTCTCGTCGTGCAGCTGGTATGTGTCATCATCAAAAAGCAGGTCCAGATACCGGACAGCCCCGAAGCGGTGATGAAAATCGCACCTGCCGCAGACCCACATGTTGCTCTCCAGTTCGCGGCGGTTGTTGATCTGGGAGCATGCAGGGCAGGTGGTCCAGTGGCCGGCAGGCGTGTCGTTCTGGGCGCTGCGGGTGGTGAGGATGCCTTTCTGCTTGCGCTTGAACCACGCCATAAGGTCGTTAGAGAAGGACTCAAACGTGCTTTAAACCGTTTGAGCACAATGTGTTTGCGGCCGAGGCATCACCTGCAATCTACGAAAAGCATGTCAGGCCCGGCCCGGATGGTTATTATTGCAAGGCTAGCGGTATTTTCCCCAGCCGAACTCCAGCCGGATACATAACTGTCAATGAACTCATTTGATACGCCCCGCATTCGCAACATCGTTCTTGTGGGCCACCAGAGCAGCGGCAAGACCTCGTTCGCCGAGTCGATGCTGTTTGTCGGCGGAACGACACACCGCCTCGGATCCGTTGGTGAAGGAAGCACGGTAAGCGACTACCACCCGAGCGAAAAGGAGCGGCAGATGTCCGTCTTCTCGTCGCTGCTGCATACCACGTGGCAGAGACACAAGATCAACATCATAGACACCCCCGGCTACCCCGACTTTATCGGGGAGGTTGTTGCAGCCATGCGCGTGGTGGATACGGCGGTGTTTGTGATGAATGCTCAGGAAAGCATTGAGGTAGGCGCTGAACTCGCATGGAGCTGTGCGGCTGAAAACGGGCGGCCCTCCATGTTTGTGATCAATCAGGTGGACCGGCAGCACGCCGACGTGGAGCGCCTGACCGGCGAAATCATTGACAGGTTCGGGGCCAGCGCCTCCGTCGTGCAGTTTCCGGGCGGAGACAGCAACACCATCATCGACGTGCTGCTGATGAAGCAGCTGACCTTCGCAGCGGACGGAAAACAGGCGGTCAGTGAGGTTGCTGCGGAGTTCCGGGATCAGGCGGAGGAGCTCCACAGCAAGCTTGTGGAGGACATAGCAGTCAATGACGAGGAGCTCATGGAGCGGTACTTTGAGCAGGGTGAGCTGACGGAAGATGAGATGCGCCAGGGCTTGCGTACGGCAATGATCCGGCGGGAGCTCTTCCCCATATTCTGTGCCGCAGCCACGGAAAACGTCGGCACTGCCCGTATCATGAGCTTTATTGACAATGTGTGCCCTTCGCCTGGGGACATGCGACCAGCGGAAACCGACCAGGGTGCCCCCGTTGAACCGGACCCTGCCGGGAGCCCTGTTGTTTTTGTTTACCGCACCATGGCGGAGCAGCATGTGGGTGACTACTCGTTCTTTCGCACCTACGGCGGCACGGTCGAGCCGGGCATCGACCTGGAGAACGCACAGACCGGCACGACTGAGCGTCTGGGGCAGCTCTATGCTCTGAACGGAAGGGAGCGGGAAACGACCCCCAGGATGGCGGCGGGTGACATCGGGGCGCTTGTCAAGCTGCGCGGCACGCATACCAACAACACCTTGCGCAGGAAGGGGAGCGATGTCGTGATCAGGCCGATACGGTTCCCGGCTCCGCGATACCGGTCGTCTATTCGCCCCGCCAATGAAGGAGAGGAGGACAAGCTTGCCCAGGGGCTGCACCAGATCACAGCAGAGGATCCGTCACTGGTCGTTGTGCATGACCCGCATCTCAGCCAGATCACGCTGGGCGGTCAGGGCGAGCTTCACCTGCGCGTGGCGCAGTATCGCCTGAAGAGCAAGGTCAGTGTGGACGTGGAGTTTGGGCGTCCACGCATTGCTTACCGGGAAACGGTGACGGCCGAGGCCCGAGCCTCCTACCGTCACAAGAAGCAGACGGGGGGAGCCGGCCAGTTTGCGGACATCTCAGTGCTGATAGAGCCGCTGGACGGCGAGTTCAGGAAGCGCTCCGACATTACTGTACGCAACACTGTCCAGGCTACGACAGACTGGGGCTCCACCATAGAGCTCGTCGACGGCATTGTGGGCGGCGTCATCGATATGCGCCGCTTCTTTGGCGCGATCCAGAAAGGAGTGCTCCAGGCGATGCAGCGGGGGCCGGTAGCAAGCTACCCTGTGGGCAATGTGCGCCTGGTCATCTATGACGGGGGCATGCACTCCGTAGACTCCAACGAGGCGGCCTTCAGGATGGCGGCGCGCATGTGTTTTCGGGACGCATTCCGAAAAGCCAGGCCAGTGATTCTGGAGCCTGTTCATGATGTGGAGGTAACCGTGCCGGAGTCGTACACAGGTGAGATCATGGGAGACATGAACACGCGGCGCGCCCGTATCCAGGGCATTGTGGCCGAGGGCACTATGCAGAAGATAAGGGCACAGGTCCCGGAGGCGGAACTGTACCGGTACTCCACGTCTGTGCGTTCGATGACACAGGGACGCGGCATTCATACATCAGTGTTCAGCCACTACGAAGCGATGCCGCGCAATGTGCAGGATCAGGTCGTAGCCGATGCCGCCAGGGAGGCGGACAACTAGCGGAGTGTCTGCGCTGTCACCGTCTGTGAAGCAGACGATGCGTGCCGCGCGTCAGGGCAGCCCGATCGGGCACAGCAGCTGTATGGCCTGAGCGATTGCCAGGACGCCTTCTTCTCCCTGGGGTGGACCGACCACCTGCAAGCCGACAGGCAGTCCGTGCGCGTCAAGTGTACAGGGGACACTGGCGACCGGCAGGCCGGTAAGCGACAGGATATACGTGGACGCGAACCAGTCGTAATACGTCTTCACGGGGCGACCGGCCACGTGTGTCGGATAATCCTGATCTACGGGAAAGGGCGCAACGGCCGCACAGGGCGTCAGGAGGTAGTCGTGCCGCCGGAAGAACCCCTTGAATCGCTGCCAGAGCCGTGTACGGGCACGTTCGGCTAACGCAAGCGCATGTATAGACGTGTTCAGTGCTGACTCCAGGTTGGAGGCGAGGTTGCGTCCAAGGGATTCCCGCTTGTTCAGCCGCTCCTTGTGTGTAACACAGAGCTGGAGGGCGCGCAGCGCATCAAAAGCCGGCCGCGCCCAGGAGAGGTCCATGGCGATATTTTCGACGGTGGCGCCGGCCTGACTCAGCTCGCGGCTTGCGCGCTGGCATGCGTCTGCGATGGCAGCCTCAACCCCCATCCCAGCCAGATCATGGCAGTACGCAAGGCGCAGCCCGGGTGGCGGTCCCTGCCTGACAGCTTCTACGAAGCTGCGTGCACTGTGCGGCTGGCTGACGGGACTGTCGGGGCTTGGCCCGTGTGTTGCCTGCAGGAAAAGGGCAATGTCCTCCGCTGTCCGCCCCATGCCGCCGGCGACAGACAGCATGTCCCACAAGAATGCCGAAGGTGCGGTCGGCACCAGTCCGGGAGACGGCCGCAGCCCCACTACGCCGCAGAAAGAGGCAGGCAGCCGCAATGAACCTCCCAGATCTGAGCCGTCTGCAAGCGCCACCATGCCTGCAGCCAGTGCTGCTGCGCCGCCACCAGTGGAGCCTCCAGGCGTAAGGTCCAGGTTCCACGGGTTGCGCGTCGG
>JAAXGV010000123.1 GCA_012271185.1 Rhodothermales bacterium | reverse complement strand
TGCGCGTGGAGACGCCCTGCAATACCCTCTCCATCATCGCCAGCATCAGCGCCTGCTCCGAGCACATGCCCGCCGGCGCCACAGCATACCGATGTGCTTCAGGACTACGCAGAGAAGATCTTTGGCAAAGCGTTCTCAGGGCACAGTACTGAGCAGCTCGAGTACCCGGCGGCGCTTGGCACGGAACGCCTCAATGCTGGTGTCGTAGCGGTCGAAGCGATAGACAACACGTCGCGCCAGCTCGCTGGCCTCTTCCGGGTACCGGGCCTCCAGTTTGCGGAGCAGCTCGTAGTCAACGATGCCATCACGCATGGCCTCAAGGCGAAGAGAGCTCAGTATCCTGCCCGATGCCGGATACACGATCCAGGCATCACCACCCGGCAGCACATTGCCTGACTCTGTGATGATACCTGTGGTCTCTTCGAAGGGGTTGTGGCGCCAGGAGTTGTATCCCCAGTGGAGATAGCCAGGAATATTGTACCGGTAGTTGATCCAGTGCAGAATGCGCGTCTTGATCAGCGGGAGCTCAACGAACCGGTTGGCATACTCGCCCTGGGGCGCAAGGCACGTATAAAACCATGCCTCTTCGCCCTGCTGCATACGCGCCGCATAGAAGTCAAAGTCCTGGTCCAGGAAATCCAGCTGCGGTACCCAGACGTCGATACTGCCCACCAGATCGCGGTTGTGCACGGCCTCGATGATGCGCAGCTCGGGTGCATGGCGTCGCACAAAGTCGGCAATCTCCACATAGGAATCCGCATTGGCTTCAATAGGCTCATCGGCCAAGTGCTGCATATAGCGGTCCAGCCAGCCCCGTTCCCGCAGGTGTTCCACAAGCACGGACAAAAACCGTGCATAGAATGCGCTGGCCCGCGCATCACGGATCGGAAGACGCTCAAAGCTTGTCTCGCCGTTTTCCAGTACCGGCACATGCACCACAAACGGGGTGGTCCACGTGCTCTCCCGTCTCCCAATGTGACTGCCTTCGATCAGCCCGATGACACCCTCCTCCTGGAAGATTCTGACGGTGCGGTCAAAGTGCGCAAAGTCTATCTCCAGGCGATCTTCACCCTGCGTGTACTGCGCCAGGCGCAAAGGCGATATCAAGGCGACATTCTGCCTGTACTCCGCCATCTTCCGCGCTATGACGCGTACAAGGTCCCAGTAGCGGTCGGTATACGGCTCAACGGGTACACCATCGTTGAGCATTCCCAGCCTGTCCGGCGAAAGCGTGTACCAGTTTGTCACCCGCAGGCGTGTGGAATCCACAACCGGCGCATGCACCCGTACACTGTAGGTGTGGCGTTCCCGGAAGCGCTTGCCGCCGACCAACCCGGAGAGCGTGACTTCACCGCTGTACTGACCTGGAGGCGCCTCCACCGGGATGGGGACGGTCATCCAGACTGGCTGCGTCTGGCTGGCGCCCACATCCGTAGCACTCATCTCCAGGATAGGATCCGGATAATAGCCGGATGGCGGCAGGAGACGGTCGCGTGACGGCACAGGTGTTGCTCTGCCCACCTTCACATATCCGACCATGCCCAGCGTGGGTGCGGGCAGCTCCGCGTCCGCCATGGTCGCTCTGGTTGCGTGGGCCGCAAGACCTGTAATAGGAACACTGGCCCGGACAGCGATCTGGTAGGAGGCGTGCTCGCCTCGCGCAACATCCGCGACCAGGTCAGTCGGGGAGAAAAAGGCGGCTTCTCTCAGGACCTTCTGCAGAGGGTCCACGGGCGCAATGATGAGTGAGTGGTCTGCCGGGCGGCAGCCAGCAGCCAAAAGGAGCAGCATTAATCCCAGTAGCAGGCAGCGATCACGCAAGCCTCCTGGTGCTTCACGCTGCCGGTACTGTGGATAACTGGTCTGCACAATGCCGCCGGAAGCGCGCGGACGAAAACAGCCGAAAATACAAGGCACCACTTCTCTGGTCTTTGGATTGTACGCTTGGGTCGGGTACGTCTGCCCCTGATGTCCACTGTGGAATGTGGAACAGCCTCATGTCAGCTGATTCATCGCGAGCTGTGAACCACACCATGCCAACAGGCCTTTGCTACCTTGCGGGGTTCTCCAGGTTTCCTTCAAAGCCCCTTCCCACGGAGGACGAAGCCGGTGTGCACTGCAGACCGGCTGGCACGTTCAGACAGCACGGACGCTTGTGCAAGCGGACAGCGCCACCTCCGCGCGGATCCTCCCGCTCCATACCCGGCGCGGGTCCTGCTGCAGAGTAGCAGCGGGCTGGGATCCACAGCTGCTGACTGGTTGCAGCAGATGCCTCGTCTGCCTGCATCAGCGCATGCGTCGCGCTCCCTCCTCCTGATGTGATGATCCCGGCCAGGAGTCCGGCTTACGTGTCATCAGCGAAGCTCAGGCACTTCGTTCCATGCCTGGTGCTGTTGTGTGGCGCATCAGCCTGGCCTGTGCTTCTGTGACCGGCACACCGCATCGCTTCCGCCAAAAGCTTTCCGCGTATTCCGCCGCAACAGCCGGATCACCCTCAGTGTGGCACCGTACGCTATATTTCCGGCTCCGGCACGATGCGCTACGACCCTGTAAAGGACAAACTCGGCCGGCTTTTCGGCCGGCAGCCATGGCTGCAGCTGCTCTTCTTTGCACTCATGAACGTGCTCCTGCTCAGGGCATGGCACGTACGGCGCGCTCTGCGCCAGATTCTCGGCGGAAAGGGACGCCCCCTTCGTGTACTTGATGCCGGCACAGGCTTCGGGCAGTATGCCTGGTATGTGGCGCGGGCATTTGCAGAGACCGAGGTGGTGGCCGTGGACATCAAGCGGGACTACCTGGAACGGGCACACGCACTCTTTGCAAAGCGGGCGCCCAACATATCCGTACATTATGATGATCTGACTGCACTGAGGTCGTCAGGTCCTTTCGACTGCATACTGGCCATAGATGTCCTGGAGCATATTGAAGATGACAGGGGCGCTCTGGAGCACTGCGCACGCGTCCTGGCACCAGGCGGGCATGTTGTCATCAGTACACCTTCTGACCTGGGTGGGTCCGACGTGCACACCGAAGGCGCGGACAGCTTCATTGAGGAGCACGTGCGGGAAGGCTACAACAAGCCGGCGCTTGAGCGGACCCTTCGTGAAGCAGGCCTTCGCATAGCTTCCAGCCGGTACACCTACGGCCCTTACGGATCGCTGGCCTGGCGCCTGGTCATGAAAGTGCCGCTACGCCTGCTCAACACCTCGTGGGCCCTTGCCCTGCTGCTGCCGCTTTACTACGTGCTCACGATGCCGCTTGCGCTGATACTGCATACCATGGATCTGCATCATGCAAACACGCGCGGGACCGGCCTCCTTGTTGTCGCACAGAAACCCCGCACAAAGAAGCAATGACGACCAAATACATCTTCGTTACGGGGGGCGTGTCCTCGTCACTTGGCAAAGGGATCTTCTGCGCTTCACTGGGCAGGCTGCTCAAAGCACACGGATTGCGGGTAACAATCCAGAAGCTGGATCCCTACATCAATGTGGATCCGGGGACCATGAATCCCTACGAACATGGTGAGGTTTACGTCACCGACGATGGCGCGGAAAGCGACCTGGACCTCGGCCACTACGAGCGCTTCCTGGACTCTCCTACCAGCCAGGCCAACAACGTCACCACAGGACGGGTGTACAGCGAGGTCATCAACAAGGAGCGTGCCGGCGAATACCTGGGCAAGACCGTTCAGGTTGTGCCACATATCATTGATGAGATCAAGCACTGGATATTCCGCCTGGCAGACGAGGCTGAGTACGATGTGGTGTTGTGCGAAATTGGCGGCACCGTCGGCGACATCGAAAGCCTGCCCTATCTGGAAGCCATCAGGCAGCTGCGCTATGAGCTCGGCCCAGCCAGTACACTCAGCGCCCACCTTACGCTGGTGCCGTACCTGGCGGCTGCCGGTGAGCTGAAGACGAAGCCGACACAGCACTCGGTCAAGACGCTGCTCTCGCACGGGCTGCAGCCGGACATCCTGGTGTGCCGCAGTGAACGGCACCTTGACGACGAGCTGCGCCGCAAGATTGCGCTCTTCTGCAACGTCCTGCCGCAAGCCGTCATTGAAGCTGTCGACGCAGACTCCATATACGAAGTGCCCCTGAACCTGGCTGACCAAGGGGTGGACAAGCTTGTTCTGGACAGGCTGAGGCTCTTGCGCGGCCTGGTAACACCCGAGCCGGATCTGACCGGCTGGATGCGGTTTGTCCGGCGGCTGCACAGCCTCAGCGGCACTGTTACCGTAGCCCTGGTAGGCAAATATGTGGCGCACCAGGATGCCTACAAGTCCATCTCGGAAAGCTTCATGCTGGCGGGTGTGGAGCTGGGTGTTGAGGTCAATGTGCGCTATGTTCTGTCCGACTCCATCCTTGAGGTTGGGTCAGCGCATGCGCTGAAGGACGTCAGCGGCGTGCTAGTGGCACCAGGATTCGGAAAACGCGGCGTTGAAGGCAAGATCGAGGCAGCCCGGTATGCACGGGTGCATGACGTGCCCTTTTTTGGGGTCTGCCTCGGACTGCAGTGCGCAATAATTGAGTTTGCACGCAACGTATGCGGCTGGCAGTACGCGCATTCCACAGAGTTTGCGCCGGACACGCCGTATCCCGTGATCGATTTTATGGAGGAGCAGCGCCGCCTGGTTGCCAAGGGCGGCACGATGCGGCTGGGTGGGTACAGCTGCCACCTTGAAGAAGGATCCCTGGCGCACGGTGTCTACGGGGCTGCAGATGTGCGCGAGCGCCACCGGCACCGCTATGAGATCAGCAACACGCACCGGACAGCGCTGGCGGCGCACGGCCTGCGCTTTTCGGGGATCAACGTGGAGCGTAACCTTGTGGAAATTGCGGAGCTTCCGGACAAGCGGTGGTTCCTGGGCACACAGTTTCACCCGGAATACCGCTCGCGCGTAGGCCGGCCCCATCCGCTGTTCACGTCCTTTGTGCACGCGGCACAAGCGTACAGCAAAGAAGTCACAGGCGCCGCATAACGGCGAGCACACGGCCTACGATAGTCTCCCGGCCAGGATCAAACGTCACGGTTTTGTAGCGGCTGTCTGTCGGGTGCAGCCGGATCTTCATGTGCTGTCGCACAAGCTGACGCGCCCACAGCTCTTCCCCCACACGCACGGCAACAGTCTCTGCACTGCGAAGCTGGTGCCAGTGCACCTCTTCAACAAGCAGAAAATCACCCTTGCGGATACCGACCATGCTCATGCCATCGTCAGTGCAGACGCCCAGTATGCACCGCTCTTTCTGCTCAGCTTTGAGAAGGAAGTAGGGGTCCACACGAAAGTAGGCTGCGGGCGCATACCGGGCGGTCGCGCTGATCCGGCTGATAACCGGCAGAGACACAGCTCCCAGACTCCCTGCAAACGGATCCAGGTCCACCTCCGTCAGGCGCAGTCCGCGCGCCGAACCTGTATCTCGCTGCAGGTAGCCCTTGCGCTCCAGCGCCAAAAGGTGCTTGCGCACGCCGGTCGGCGAGGCGATATGCAATGCCGCACCAATCTCCTTCAAGGTAGGCGGACGGCCATGCTGCCGCAGGTATGTCCGCACATACTCAAAAACCTCGTTCTGCCGCTGTGTAAGAACCGGTCGCATGAAACTACCGACGATAGGTGCAATAAATTACACCCTCTCTGCAAAAAAACTCAACCGGGAGCGGTACATACATATTACACAGTAACCAGGGTGGTGAAAAAAGCAAAAACAGCACCCGATGAATGAGTACTGGTGGGGCAGATTGCCAAAGTGGTGGGGAGAAGTGGGGAATTATCCCTATCTTGAACAGTTCAGCGTGACTCGTGATGGCCAGCTTCAAAGGACAGGCGACGTACTGCGTGGACGCGAAGGGACGCACAGCCATCCCGGCCAAGATGCGTGCGGCGCTGCGTTCGAAAACAAAGAACGTGTTCACGATCACGCGCGGCTTTGAGCAGTGCATCTTCCTGTACCCGCTCGACACATGGATGGGAATGGAAGAAAAGATCAGATCGCTGAGCACGTTCAACAGAGAGGCGCGCGCCTTCACACGGCGCTTCATGATGTGGGCCGAAGAAGTGAAGATGGACAGCCAGGGACGTATCGGCTTGCCGAGAACACTCACAAAGCATGCAGGCATCACGGAGAAGGTGCTGATCCTGGGTGCGCTTGATCACATAGAGATATGGGATCCGAAGGTGTTCGAGCAATACCTGCGCCAGGAAGAAGCTGACTACGAAACGCTTGCAGCCCGCGCCATGGAAGGGTAGTGGCAGCATCGTTTCACACGCCCGTTCTTTGTCATACTGTACTGGAAATGCTTGTCACAACACGGCATGGCATCTATGTTGACGCAACGCTTGGTGGCGGCGGACACAGCGCTGCGCTGCTCCGGAAGCTCTCACCTGTAGCGCGTGTAATCGGTATTGACCGCGATGCAAACGCCCTGAAGGCGGCAAACGAACGCTTGGCGGCGATGTCCAACTTCACTGCGCTGCATGGCAGATTCGGCAACCTGGGCACGCTGCTGAAAAACCAAAGCGTACGTCAAATCGATGGGCTGCTCCTGGACCTGGGGGTCTCATCGCATCAGCTGGACTGTGCGCCGCGGGGGTTCAGCCACCGTCACAAGGCAACGCCTGACATGCGTATGGATCAGCAGACAGGCGCACCAGCTGACAAGCTCATCAACGAATGGCCGCTAAAAACGCTTGAAAAGACACTCTTCACATGGGGCGAGGAGCCGCAGGCGCGACGCATAGCGCGGGCAATCGTCGCAGCAAGGCCTGTACGAAGCACCACTGAGCTGGCAGCCATCATCCGGGGCGCTTCGCCAGTGCGTCATGAGGCCAAAGCGGTGGCCCGTGTTTTTCAGGCGATCCGCATCGCGGTAAACGGTGAGATGGACGAGCTGGAGGCAGTGCTCCGGCAGGCGCCTGAGCTGGTAAAGATCGGTGGCCGCCTGGTAGTCGTCAGCTACCACTCACTTGAAGATCGCCGCGTAAAACGCATGATACGACATGGCAACCTTGCAGGGGAGCCCTGGCGCGACCTCTATGGCCGGTCGTTGTCGCCTTGGCGGGCGCTCCTGAGAAAGCCGGTCACCGCAAGCGAGGATGAGGTGCTCAGCAACCCGCGGGCACGCAGTGCCAGGCTGCGTGCGGCAGAACGTGTGCGCACTCCAGACAGTAGCCGTAAACACCCTAAGCCTTACATATGAAGATGCGGCCCCGCGTCACAACCAATCTGAAGCGTTGGCAGCACCTGCGAAGCGATTCGCTGGGCGTGAAAGCGCCAGGGGAGGTCCAGACAATCTCCACCGCCCGCTTCACCCTACTCGTGGTGACCATAGCTGCAGTCTTTACGCTTTATATCGGACACGTGTACCAGACGCAGGACATTCTGAACGAGCTGCAGCAGCTTCGGCGCGAAAACCTCCGCCTCCATCTGCACCATAGCCAGCTCAAGGGAGAATTTGACAAAGCCACCGGACCGTCTGTGATCTATGAGCGGGCGTCGGATATGGGCCTGAAGGATGGATTCGCCTACGCACCCTTGGTGCAAACCAACTAAATGACCAGATCAGGCATCAAAGACCAGATCGTAGGGCGCATGTACGTAGTGCTGACGCTCCTGACGGTAATACTGCTTCTGGTCGTGGGGCAGCTGGCCTGGATCTACCTTCGGCAGGGCGAGGATCTGCGCGCGCAAGGATTGCGCCAAGCGCGCTCACAGACGGTACTGGCCGCCAACCGGGGCATCATCCTGGACCGTGCGGGGCGTGCCCTGGCAGTTAACACGCCGCGCTATGACCTGGCACTTGATCCGACTTTTCCAGGCTTTGAAGAAGGACGCGCAGAGCATGTGCGCCTGATTTCACAGGCCACCGGCTGGAGCAGAGCCACGATAGACCGCCGGATCAGCCGGCGCACAAGCCGCCAGTTTGTTCGCATGGGGCAGGTCACCGCCGCGCAGCGTGCGGTCCTCGATACGCTCCGCGTACCGGGCCTCATCGTACAGGAAAGCTTTACCCGCCAGTACAACTACGGCAGCACGGCCTCGCATGTTCTGGGACATGTGGACCGGGATGGTGTCGGACAAGCCGGCCTGGAGCTCGAGTACGATGAGTATCTGCAGGGCATTCCCGGACGAAGGACGCTGCTGCGCGACCGTCGCGGCTACCGTCGCGTAGATGCGGCAGGCGTGGTGGTAGAACCCAAGGATGGTCAAGTGCTGGTCCTGACCATCGACCTGATCCGCCAGACCATCCTCGAAGAAGAGCTCTCCCGCGGTGTCAAGGAGGCTCAGGCCCGCCGCGGCACTGCCATCGCAGTGGATCCGCATACAGGAGCCATCATCGCGATGGCTAACGTGCCCTCGTTTGACCCCAACAGTCCGCAAAGCTCGCCCAGGGATGCGTGGCGCAACAGCGCCATCACAGACCGGATGGAACCAGGCTCCAGCTTCAAACTGGTTGCCGCTACAGCAGCAACAGAGCTCAACCGGATATCGATGGACCGGATCATTGATACCGGGGATGGAACACTGGACATCTTTGGACGGGTCATGCGCGATGTGCATGCGCATGGGGAAATTCCCTTCCGGGACGTGATTGCGCTGAGCAGCAACGTCGGCATGGCAAAGACGGTTCAGCTGCTTGCCCATGGCGACCTCTACAGGTATGCACGCAACTTCGGGTTCGGGCAGAAGACCTGGATTGATCTTCCCGGCGAGGTGGCAGGGCTGCTCAAGAAGACGACGCGCTGGAGCAAGACCACACTTACCTCAATGGCTATCGGATACGAGGTTGACGTGACACCCCTGCAAATGGTGATGGCCTACGCGGCCCTGGCCAGCGGCGGCCTCTTGAGACAACCCTATGTGGTGGCCGAGCGGCGCGATGTCACCGGCAAGGTGCTCTGGCGCGCAGCCGATGACGCGGCCCGCCGGGACTCCGTGCGCCGCGTCATCGATGAAACAACCGTGCAAACACTGCTGCCGGCTTTCACCGCTGTGGTGGAGCGTGGCACGGCCACACGTGCAAAAGTGCGAGGACTCACTATCGCAGGCAAGACAGGAACAGCGCAAAAGGTTGTCGGAGGACGTTACCAGAAAAGGTACCGCGCAACCTTCGTGGGCTTCTATCCCGCAGATGATCCGCAAGTGGTAATGATTATTGTCATGGATGAACCCCGCACAAGCATCTACGGGGGTATGGTCTCCGCACCGGTTTTCAGGCGCGTCACGGAAAGATGGATTGGGACGCTGCCCCGTGTGGCGGAGCAGCTGATTCCCTCTGATCCACACCTGAACATAGCGGCGCCGGTGCCGGAGACACAGATCCGCATGGCAAAGCTGGTTCCGGAGCCGCCGGCAAGCGCAATACCCGGCGGAATCGTGCCGGACTTCGCTGGTCTCAGCGCACGGGAAGCGCTCCAGGTGGCAGCCAGACACGGCCTGCGTACACGGCTGGATGGGCACGGGGTGATCGTCAGACAGGACCCGGCACCTGGAGACTCCGGAAAACAGGAGGTGCTATTAACGCTGAAACGATGACCCCAATACCCTACAGCGTACTGCTGGACCGCCTGCACAAGGAGAAGCTCGTGACAGACGGATACCCGAGCACAGGGCCAGACATCAGGCATGTGACCTGCGACAGCCGCCTGGTGACAGCCGGCACCTGCTTCGTAGCAGTACGAGGCATGAGAGCCGACGGGCAGGACTATGTTGGTGATGCCGTGGCACGCGGCGCGGTGATGGTGGTATCGGAATCAGCACAGGCGGCCCGCGGTGCTGTGCACCTCAGAGTCACCAGTGTACGGGAAGCGCTGGCCCTCTGCGCCGCAGCGGTCTGTCGTGATCCGGCCAGGCAGCTTGCCTGCTGCGGTATCACGGGAACCAATGGCAAAACCACAACGGCCTGGTTGCTGCATCACGCCCTGATGGCGCTCGGCAACAGGAGCGGGCTGCTGGGTACCATCGCCTATACGTACGGTGCGACCAGCGTGGCAGCACCCCTGACCACCCCCGATGCACCGGATCTGCAGCGCATGCTGCGCGAAATGGTCAACGCAGGATGCACCACCTGCGTGATGGAGGTGTCTTCGCATGCGCTGGATCAGCGACGTGTGCATGGTATCCCGTTCAGCACAGGCATTTTCACCAATCTCGGGCATGACCACCTCGATTACCACAAGACCCGGGTGGCCTACGCCCGGGCCAAGAAGCACCTGTTCGATACACTATCACCGGACGCAGTAGCCATCTACAACGCGGATGACCCGGCTGGTGCCGGCATGGTGCAGGACACGGGGGCCGTGACAATCTCCTATGGACAGTCTCCTGGAGTCGATATGAGCTTTTCCCAGGTCTGCGACTCATCCGGGGGGCTGGAACTGCACCTCGATGGCAGCCTGCTCAAAACGCGCCTGAGTGGCGCCTTCAATGCATACAACGTGGCCGCAGCCTATGCTGCGGCTTGCGCACGCGGTCATGCTGCCCAGCGCGTACGCACTGCACTGGGTGGGGCACCCCCAGCGCCTGGGCGCTTTGAGCTGATCCGCTTCGCAGACAACACGCTCGCAATCGTGGACTTTGCCCATACGCCCGACGCACTCAGGAAAGCCCTGAATACCGCGAGAGACCATGCCCGCACAAAAGCGCTCTGGTGCGTGTTCGGATGTGGCGGCGACCGCGACAAAGCCAAGCGGCCTCTCATGGGCGCCATCGCTGAACGCCTGGCAGACCACGTCGTGGTTACCAGCGACAATTCACGCAGTGAATCCTACCACGCCATCAGCAGAGATATAAGAGAAGGTATGCAGGATCCCTCTGAAGCAGCGTGGATTGAGGATCGGCGTGAAGCGGTTGACTATGCAGCGCAACACGCCACACCAGGCGATGTGGTACTGATCGCCGGAAAAGGGCACGAAACAACGCAGCTTACAGGTACTGAGAAGCGCCCCCTGAATGACCGGGCACTTGTTCTTGACACCTTCGCGCACCGCGTGCACATCGACTAGCGAATGCTCTACTACCTGCTGCAATATCTCGAAGCGCAGTATCACCCGCCGGGGTTTCAAGTGATAGAGTTCATCACCGTGCGGGCGACGCTGGCAGCCATCACGGCGCTCTTGATCGCGTTGCTCTTCGGGCAGCGTGTCATCGGATGGCTGCAGCAGAAGCAGATCGGTGAGGTCGTCCGCCACGGCCCGGCCTCCGGCGTCGTGGACCACGCTCACAAAGCAGGTACACCCACCATGGGCGGTGTCGTCATCCTCATGGCCATCCTGATCAGCACCGTGTTGTGGGGCGCGATCATGGAGGTGTATGTCTGGCTGATTATCCTGGCAACCCTCTGGATGGGAGTGTTCGGATTCGCAGATGACTATATCAAGGTCGTCCGCAAAGATAAGTCCGGCCTGTCGGCACGTATGAAGCTGGCCGGCCAGACAGGGCTGGGGCTTATTGTCGGCAGCGTGCTCTACTTCCATCCGGCGCTTGCCGACGTGCGGAACATCACGGACCTGCCATTTCTGCGCAACTGGCACTTCAACTACAACATCCTGGGTGACCTCCTCCCGCAGGCCGGCATTGATCTGGGATGGATGCTGTTTATTCCGGTGGCCGTGTTCACAGTAACCGCCACCTCCAATGCCGTCAATCTCACAGACGGTCTGGACGGCCTTGCTGCAGGCACCACAGCCCTGGTGGCACTGGGACTGGTAGCACTCTGCTACATCAGCGGCAACGCCATACTGGCTGAGTATCTGGGGGTGTTGCATCTGCCATCTGCAGGCGAGTTGACCATCTACGCCAGCGCTCTGGCGGCCGCCTGCCTGGCGTTCCTGTGGTTCAACGGGCACCCCGCCACAGTTTTCATGGGCGACACAGGGGCGCTGGCGCTCGGTGCCGCAGTCAGCACACTGGCGCTCATGGTGAAAAAGGAGCTGCTGCTGCCGCTCCTGTGCCTGATCTTTTTCGTGGAGTCCCTCTCGGTTATCGTCCAGACATCGTACTTCCGCTACACACGCAAGAAGACTGGCACAGGCCGGCGCGTCTTCAGGATGGCACCCTTGCACCACCACTTCGAAGCATTGGGGATGCATGAGGTCAAGATCGTCGTGCGCTTCTGGATCATCACGGTGCTCACGGTACTCGCCACGCTGTTAACACTCAGGATTCAATGAAGCACGTGCCTGTCAGCGGAACCATGGTCACGGTCCTGGGTGCTGCCAAGAGCGGGAGCGCCGTGGCGCGCCTGCTCAGCGCCCACGGGGCCCGCGTGCTGCTATCCGAGGTGCGAGTGCTGCCGCCCGAGCGGCAGGCTGCGCTTCTGGCAATGGGCATAGCACTCGAAACGGGTGGCCATACGCACCGCGCGCTGCAGGCCGACTTCATGGTGCTGAGCCCCGGCGTACCAGCAGACAGCCCGTTGCCAAGGGCAGCGGCAGCACAAGGCATACCATGTTATTCCGAACTGGAGGTGGCCTCCTGGTTTTGCCAAGGAACCATGGTGGCAATCACCGGCTCGAACGGCAAGACAACAACGACTACACTCATCGGCCACATCTTTGCGCAGGCAGGCTGCAAAACCGTGGTCGCCGGCAACATTGGGACACCCCTGTCGGCTTACGCCGACAGCACCGGGCCCGACACGATGATTGTGGTGGAGGTGTCCAGCTTCCAGCTTGACCACATAGATACGCTTCGACCACGCGTGAGCGTACTGCTCAACATTACGCCAGACCACCTGGACCGCTACGGCGGCGACTTTGGACGCTACGCGCAGAGCAAACTACGCATCTACATGAACCAGACCGGGAGTGACGACGTGCTTGTCTACAACTATGACGACACCTTCATACGGGGGCATGCTGTTCGCCTGACGGACACCCGCGGTGTGCGCACAATCCCTTTCAGCTGCTGTGAAGCACTTTCTGAAGGGGCATCGCTATCGGATGGCACCGTGCTGTTGCGTTCGGGTCACGGCACCGAAAGCATTATTCCAACAGATGAGCTGGCGCTTCGCGGCCCGCACAATGTGCAGAACTCCATGGCGGCAGCCATCGTCGCCCGTGTGATGGAAGTGGAGCTGAACTCCCTCCGCCAGAGCCTGAGCGCCTTCGAGGGCGTGGCACACCGCCTGGAGGTTGTGCGGGAGGTTGACGGCGTACGCTATGTCAACGATTCCAAGGCGACCAACGTCAATGCAGTCTGGTACGCACTGCAGAGCTTCTCAGCACCCTTGGTGCTGCTGGCTGGCGGCCGCGACAAGGGCAACGACTACGAGGTCCTCAAACCACTGCTGCCCGACCGGGTGCATACGCTGATAGCCTTTGGCGAAAGCGCTGACAGTGTGGTACAGGAGCTCGGTCCTCACACGGGCGCCGTGTTCAAAGTGGACACGCTCGAGGAAGCAACGATGCAGGCACGCAGCTGTGCCTTTCCAGGTGATGTCGTGCTGCTCAGCCCTGGCTGCGCCTCCTTTGACCTCTTTGAGAACTACGAGCACCGGGGCGACACATTCAAAGCACTGGTGAACAGCTTCTAGGTGATCTTGCGGCTGAAACATATCGCATCTGCGCGTCTGCGCACACCTTCGGACAAGTACGTGCTGTGGGTAGTCCTGGTACTCAGTGCCGTTGGAACCCTGTCCGTGTACAGTGCAATAGGATTCCTGGCGGAGATAAGGGCCGGAGGCGATACCGAGCTGTTTCTGATGCGCCACATTCTGAGGGTGGTCCTGGCGCTGACCGCACTGCTTGTCTTCAGCCTGGTGGATTACCATTTCCTAGCGCGATGGTCCCGGATAGCGCTCCTGGGTTCTCTGGCGCTCCTCATCCTGGTGCGGGCGACAGGTGTCACCTATGGTGGCGCCACACGGGCCTTTCATATCGGACCGCTGAGTGTGCAGCCCTCCGATATCGCCAAGATCGCGCTGCTGCTCTATGTCAGCGTACTTCTGGTACGGAAGCAGAAGTACATCCACAGCTTTGCCAGAGCCGTCGTGCCCATCTCGTTATGGATCTTTGCAACGGTGCTTCTTGTCGGGCTGGAGGATGTGTCTACCGCTGCCCTGGTTCTGGCCTCTGCGCTGCTGGTCTGCTACGCGGGGCGCATGCGCCTGCTTCATCTCGGCGGGCTGGGGATCACCTGTGCAGCACTGGCTATGCTGATGCTGGCGAGTTCACCACAGCGTGCTTTGCGGCTGGAGTCGTACCTCGGCATAAACCTGTTTGCAGCCACGGATACCGTTGAAATCTTCAACGCCCAGGCCGAAGGGTACCAGGCGCACCAGGCACGCATCGCGTTTGCGATGGGTGGACTGACCGGGCGCGGCCCAGGCAAGAGTGTACAGAGAGACTTCCTGCCTGCGCCTTACAACGATTTCATCTTTGCCATCATTGCGGAAGAATATGGTCTGGTGGGGTCGCTGGCACTCCTGGGCCTGTTCGCGATTCTGATGCTCCGAGGCTACCTGCGCATCGCACGCTATGCACCGGATCCGGTGGGGCTCTTTCTGGCAATCGGCTTTACGACCATTATCACGCTTTACGGCTTTGTTCACGCAGGCGTGGCAGCGGGTCTGCTGCCGGTGACCGGCTTGCCGCTGCCGCTGGTGTCGTACGGCGGCACGAGCATGATCGCTACCGGGGTGATGATAGGCATCCTCCTCAATATCTCCAGGCAGATCCGCCGATGACGCGCGCACCACGCATACTGCTCGCCGGCGGGGGCACGGGTGGCCATGTCTACCCGGCTATTGCCATCGCACATGCGATCCGGACGTTGGAGCCGGAAGCCGCCATAGCGTTTGCCGGGACGCGTGACCATCTGGAATGGCGGGCAGTGCCCCGCGCAGGGTTTGCCATCCATCCAATCACGGTGAGCGGCTTTCACCGGAAGCAGCTGGTCAGGAATCTCCGTCTGCCGTGGAGGCTGGCACGCGGCTTCATTCAAAGCTGGAGTCTGGTCGGCGACTTTGATGCAGACGTGGTCCTGGGCACTGGCGGCTATGTGTCGGGGCCCGTGCTTATGGCAGGTCACTATCGCCGCCGCATCGTCGTGGCCCAGGAGCAGAACGCCTATGCCGGCCTCACCAACCGTCTTGTCGCGCGCCATGCCGCGCAGATTCACATTGCCTTTCCCGAAGCAGCGACGTGGTTTCCAGAGAAGAAGTGCCACCTCAGCGGCAATCCGACCCGCCCCGAGCTCACGCGGGCGGATCGGCAGGCGGCCCGCGCTGTGCTGGGTATCCCGGAGCATGCGCAGGTCCTCTTCGTCTTTGGGGGTTCGCTCGGCAGCCTGGCCATCAACGAGGCGATGCTCCGCCATGTGGCGGGGCTGCTCAGGCACGAAGCGCGCTTTGTTCTCTGGCAGACGGGACGTCTCTACTATGAGCGACTAAAGCCACAGGTTGTGCCACATGCACGGCTGCGGCTTATGGAGTACGTTCATCGGATCGGTGAGGCGTATGCGGCAGCGGACCTGGTGCTCTCCCGTGCTGGCGCCATCACATGCAGTGAGCTTCTGGTCACGGGCACACCAGCGATCCTGGTACCATCTCCGCACGTGGCGGAAGATCATCAGACCAGAAATGCCAAGAGCATGGAAAAGCTCGGTGCCGCCGTCATGGCCTGGGAACAGGACCTGGACCATGTGGTGACGACACTCTGCGTGGACCTGCTGCGCGACAGAGCGCGTCTTGATCATATGGCCCGGACGGCAGCCAGAGCCGCGCGTCCTGAGGCCGCCCGGACGATTGCGGACCAGGTGCTTCGTCTTGCGGGATGGCAGGGACAAAAGATGGAGGCAGCAGCATGAAGCATGCCGGCAGCAATGGCGGGCGGCGGCAACCGTTCCTTGGCCGGATCCGCCACATACACATGGTGGGAATCGGCGGCATCGGCATGAGCTCCATCGCACACGTGCTGCTGGAGCGTGGTTACCAGGTTACGGGGTCTGACCTGCAAAAAAGTGAGGTCACCGCAAGCCTGGAGAAGGCGGGTGCGACGATCTATGAGGGTCATGCCGCAGCACAGGTGGCCGGTGCGGATGTGGTGGTGTATTCGTCTGCAGTAGCGGCAAGCAGCAATGCGGAAACCTGCGAAGCCGTCGTGCGCCGCATACCACTCATCCCGCGCTCTGAGATGCTTGGCGAACTGATGCGTATGAAGTTTGGCATTGGCATCGCAGGCACCCACGGCAAGACGACGACCACGTCCATGGTGGGGCTGGTAGTCATCGAAGGTGGTTTTGACCCAACGGTTATTGTCGGTGGAAAGGTGAGCGTCCTAGGCTCCAATGCGGTAGCGGGCGAAGGTGACATCATCGTTATCGAGGCCGACGAATATGACCGCACATTCCTCCGGCTTACACCGGTGCTGTCTGTGATCACTTCCATTGAAGCCGAGCATATGGATACCTACCGCGACATGGTCGAGGTGCAGTCTGCGTTTCGGGAGTTTGCCAACTCCGTTCCATTCTTCGGCGCAGCCATCGTATGCCTGGATGACTTGGGCGTGCAGCAGATGGTGGATGGCATTGAGCGCCGTCTGATCACATATGGGATGGCGCGCCAGGCCATGGTACGAGCAGAGGCGATTCGGCAGGATCAGGGCACCACACGCTTTGATGTCACGCATGCGGGCAGCTGTCTCGGGACGGCCTCAATCAAAGCTCTCGGTGTTCACAATGTACGCAATGCACTGGCAGCTATTGCCGTAGGCCTTGAGCTTGCTGTGCCGTTCGACCAGATCAAGGCGGGGCTGGCCCGTTTTGTCGGTGTACAGCGGCGCTTTGAGACGCTGGGCGAGGCACGCGGGATCACGATCATCGATGACTATGCGCACCACCCGACGGAGATTGAGGCTACGCTGCAGGCGGCCAGTGACGGCTTTCCTTTACGACGCATTGTGGCGGTGTTTCAGCCACACCTGTACTCGCGAACGCAAGACTTCAAAGAGTCCTTTGCCCGTGCCTTCTTTAATGCCGACACGATGGTGGTCACGAGTATCTATGCGGCAAGGGAAACACCCCGGAACAACGTCAGCGGGCGGAATATCGCAGATCTGGCGCTCCGGCGCGGCCATCGGGATGTCCGCTATGAACCTGACCTGGAGGCCTTACCTGAAACGCTTTCGGCTACCTGCAAAGCCGGTGATGTGGTCATCTTTCTGGGTGCCGGTGACATTTGGCGTGTTGCCCGCCGGTTCCTCAACCTGCTCCAGTCATGAGCGGCATGCTTCATATCAGGCACCTGGCGCCCATCCTTGTCGTGGTGCTGACAGCTGGCGCTGCAGCCTACGGACTGCGCTGGTTGCAGCAGCAGCCTTGCACACGGCTTGTCACCCGGAACATGATCCAGACAGACTCTGCTTCTATCCATCGGCTGGCGATGCCTGCAGACTCCACCTTTAAGGCGGCCATCGTTGCAGATCGCGTGCGGCGACATCCGTGGGTGCGATGGAGCACCGCCACATGTTACCCGACTGGTGCGCTGCACCTGAACATTGAGGAGCGGGTGCCGGTGCTGCTGGTGATTGACGAAGCCGGGCACAGCGCCCACTTCATCGATCCGGGCGGTTTCATGATGCCGCTGACGGGGCACAGCACCTTTGATGTGCCATTACTTCGCGGCCTGTCAGAGCCTTACCATCCCATAAAGCCGGTTTCGCACCCGGAAGTGCGCGCGCTCGCGCAAGCCCTGGCACGTGTGGAAGCAGGCACGAAGCAGCTGCTGTCGGAATTTATGGTGACCCACGCGGGCATAGCACTCTATACGGTGACTGCCGCAAACGGGACACCTGTAGAGGTATGGCTTGGCCGCGAGGACTTCGCGTTACGCCTCCAACGTTTTCGCTTCTTCTGGGAGCAGCACATGGTGCGGCACCCCTGGCAGTCCTTCGATCTTATTGACCTGCGTTTTAAAGGCCAGATCGTCACAAGGGAGGCATCGACCTAGCACACAAACTTCGTACAGCCCTATGAACGACCGGATAATTGTTGGTATGGACATCGGTACCACCAAGGTGTGTGCCGTCGTCGGTGCCGCCGACAGCTTGGAGCGCGTCAATGTGCTGGGCATGGGCTTGGCAGAGTCTGAGGGGCTCAACCGCGGCGTTGTAGTCAACATTGACAAGACGGTTGCGGCAGTACAGGAGGCTATAGAGAGGGCCGAGCGTGCGGCAGGGGTCTCGGTGGAAAGCGTGATCGTGGGTATTGCCGGTGATCACGTGCAGAGCTTCCAGAGCCGTGGCGTGGTGACGATCGCAGACCGTGACAAAGAGATCTCCCGCCAGGATGTCCAGCGTCTGGTGGAAGACACCACGCATGTGGCGATGCCTGCGGACCGCGAGATTCTGCATGTCATCCCGCAAGAATTTATCGTGGACGGGCAGGACGGCGTGCTGGACCCCGTTGGCATGAGCGGTGTCCGTCTGGAGGCCAATGTGCACATCATCACAGGCCTGGTGTCTGCTGCCAAGAACGTGTACCGGTGCATTGAGAAGGCCGGATACGAGGTTGCGGACATCGTTCTTGAGCCATTGGCTTCATCATTCTCTGTACTCCATGCCGATGAGAAAGAGGTGGGGGTAGCGCTTATTGACATTGGCGGAGGCACCACCGATGTGGCGGTCTTTGAGGACAGCACGATTCGCCACACGGCTGTTATAGCCGTAGCGGGCAACAAGGTCACGGACGACATCCGCAAGGGTCTGGGTGTAATGCGCGATCAGGCGGAGGCACTCAAGTGCCAGTTTGGGTCGGCGTTGGTGGATACGGTGGCACCGGACGAGGAGATTCGGATCCAGGGCATCGGGGGGCGTCCCGAGAAGAGCATCAGCCGGTCGGCCCTCAGTCAGGTTGTTCAGCCGCGCATGGAGGAGATTCTGGAGATCGCGGAGATCGAGATCAAGCGCAGCGGATATGCCCGCCATCTGGCGGCTGGCGCTGTACTGACGGGAGGAGGCTCCCTGATTGTCGGCACCGCGGAGCTGGCTGCCGGAATTCTTGGCATGGAAACACGCGTAGGCCTGCCCACCGGGCTCGGCGGCGGGCTTGTAGCCGAAGTATCCGATCCCAAGTTTGCCACAGGTGTCGGTCTTGTGCTCTACGGCTTAAAGCCCTCTCTGCTTGGCGCCTCCCAGCTCGGCGGATACGAGGGCGGCCGGATGGCGGCCCTACTGCAAGACCCCAGCGGCCCTTCACTGGTGCAACGGATTGCCGGACGCATGAAGGGCTGGTTCGATGAACTTTAACCACTCACGACCAGAGTAACGAATCCTACAGGAGGAATCCAAAATGGAATACGAAGCAGGCTCACGCTTTGCCTTTGATGAGCACCACGAAGAGGTGGCCAAAATCTGTGTCGTTGGCGTCGGTGGCGGCGGCGGCAACGCGGTTAACAACATGATCCGCGAGGAGCTACAGAATGTGGATTTTGTGGTAATCAACACAGACTCCCAGGCGCTGGCTGACACGCTGGCGCCACATCGCATTCAAGCCGGGCATCAGCTTACCAAAGGTCTCGGCACGGGTGCACGTCCCAAGGTTGGCGCCGCAGCGATGCAGGAGAGCGCCGAAGAAGTCACCGCGATGCTCCATGGCTTTGATATGTGCTTTATCACCGCGGGTATGGGAGGCGGCACAGGCACCGGTGGTGTGCCGGTGGTGGCGGAAATAGCCAAAAAAATGGGCATCCTGGTGGTCGCCATCGTGACCAAGCCATTTGACTGCGAAGGGAACAAGCGCATGGATATGGCGATGGAGGGCATCGAGCGCTTGCAGGAGCATATTGACACGTTGATTGTCATTCCCAATGAACGGCTGTTGGACATTGCTGATGACGACACCACACTGCTGGAAGCCTTCCGGCGTGCCGACACCGTGCTGTACGATGCCACACGCGGCATCGCGGACCTGATCACATGCACGGGGCGGATCAACCTCGACTTCGCGGATGTGCGCACGACCATGCAGGATGGCGGCACTGCGCTGATGGGCACCGGCACAGCCAGGGACGGGGAGAACCGTGCGGAACAGGCAGCCATTGAGGCCATCAGCAGCCCGCTCATGGATGGCATGTCCATCAGTGGAGCCCGTAATGTTCTGGTCAATATTACCGCGGGCCGGGGGCTGCGAATCAAAGACGCTACGACCGCGACAAACCTTATCCGCAAGGAGGCCGGCGAAGGAGTCGAGGTCATCTTTGGCACCGTGATCGATAATAACCTTGATAATGACTCGTTCAAGGTGACCGTTATCGCCACAGGCTTCGGGCAGACGAACACCATGGAGGGCAAGCGTGCGGTCAAGCTCAATGAACCCTATTTTGACTACAAGGGGGAGCACAGCCTCAAGGTGCTGGATATTCCGGCATATGAGCGGCGCGGCCCGGTGGAACGACGTACACCAAAGCCTGGCGAGGAAGGTTCAACGGCTGATCCTGTGGAGGTCCGGCAGCTCAACTTGTCTGCGCGAGACGAGGTTCGACGCGTTCGCCGCGAAAGCACAGACCAGCCGGCGTTCCTTCGCAAAATGATGGACTGATCCGGAACAATGCGCCGTCTGACAGATTGACCTGCTTTCTTTACCTGCTAGAGAAGCATGCCACAACACAAGTCGGCGGCCAAGCGGGTCCGCCAAAATGCCAAGGCCCGGGTGCGCAACAGGGTTCACAGGAGCCGTATGCGCACGATGGTCAAGCGGGTACTCCGCATGGATGACCTTGCGGAGGCCAGCGAGGCTTTTCGCACGGTTCAGTCGTACCTGGACCGGCTGGCGACCAAGGGCGTCATCCACAGGAACAAGGCTGCCAACTACAAGCGTCAGCTGCAACGTCGCATTGCGGTGCTGGCCTCGACCTGATGGTGTGCCTTGCGTGTCTAGGGCCCCTCTTGCAAACTCTGTTACCGTTACCAAACCCTGTCGGAGCAATACTATGAACCAGCGCGACTTGACACGTTACTTGCTCGTCATGACTGTCTTGGCAGTTGTTGCCTGCCAGGCATGGGCACAGGAAAAGGTGTACCGCCCGGAAGGCACCGCATTCATCAAGCCCAAGGTCGGACTTTCGAACTACCTTGGAGATAACGAGAAGTCTCCGCTCAACTTCAATAGGGATGCCTTCCAAGTGGGCAACCCCATTGGGCTGTCTGTAGAGGTGGGCTATCAATTCAGCGTGCCGTTCTCAGCGAGTCTGGCCCTTGCATATGGCGATTACCCTGTGATCACGCAGTTTCCGCCGCCGAGTACGCGGCCTGACGATGTCGTGGCCGAGGACCCGTCTTCGCGTACATCAATTCAGGTGTTTGGCCGCTATACGGGCGCGGAGCCAACCCAGCGTACTGCTTTGTATTACAACTTCGGCTTAACAGCAACTTTTGGAACTGCCACGCAGAACAGCCCACCGTCATTCAGCGAGGAGGCTTCAGCCGTAGGTTTTGGGCCTCTTTTGGGCCTCGGCTTGGATGTCGCGATGAACGCACGCACGTCCTTCTTCCTAGAGCTAAACAGCGGTTTGCATTTCGGGGATGATCAGCTGGACGCCAACGCGGACAACGGAGGCGGTCCCGTTGATATCCTGAGCGGCCTGGGCCTGGGCTTCAAAATCAATTTCGCGGCTGCAGTTACACCGGTCGGTGTACAGAGCCTGACGTGTCCCACGGAAAACGTGATGGTAGGTGCTGACGCTGACTTCAGCGCGGAGATCAATCCGGCCGCCACGCAACCGGTCAGCATGACCTGGTCCTTCGGCGACGGGACGACGGCAAACGGGGCTATGGCTACGCATGCCTTTGCGGATGATGGCACCTTCACGGTCACTTTCACGGCAGAAAACGAAGCCGGCCCGGCCACATCCGACTGCATGGTGAACGTGATATTGCCTGCAGAGATCGTTACGGTTACAGCCAACAAGACCACGGTCAGCATCTGCGACGAAGATCCGGCGATAACCTTCAGCGCCAACACGCGCGGAACCGAGCCACTTGCATACAGCTGGGACTTTGGCGATGGCGGCACCAGCAGCGAAGTCAGTCCGTCGCACACATACACGGAGACGGGCACGTACGAGATACAGCTGACACTCACCAATGCGGGTGGCAGCGCAACGCAGGTCATGCAGGTTGCGATTACTGACGAAGGCTGCTTTGACTGTGACATATCGTCCATGAACTCGGTCTTCTTCGATCGCAACTCTTCGGTTCTGAACGAGAAAGCACGGCCGCTCCTGGCTGAAAACCTTGAGATTCTGCAGAATTGCGAATTTGATGTTCAGATTGAAGGCCATGCTTCGCGTGATGAGCGTAATGCCCGGCAGCTTTCTGAGGACCGCGCGCGCGCCGTGGCCCAGTACTACACGGACAACGGCATTTCCGAAGATCGGCTCAGTGTAACGGGTATGGGTGCCTCAGGGCAGACCACCAAGAAGAGTGGTGCGTCTCAGTTCCGGCGTGTCGACACCATACCTGACAAGTAGCGCCCTTATCATGATGACGAAAGCGCTCCGCGGCCATACCGGTGGTGGAGCGCTTTTTTTTGTCGAGTAGGGCTGGCAGTATGAAGGATAATGTCTCCGACGGGATGCCTTCCCTCCTGCACAGACTTGCCGGAATGGATCTGATGCTGAGGTGATGGCTGCACTCCGCGCAATTCATGGGCCTGCAGCCGGAAAACAAGGCGCACCAACTGCTGCTGGTTGTATCCCTTATGGATAACATGATGCTGATCCAGACCGTGCTCAGAGAGTCAAGTCCCAATCGTGCTGTA
>JAAXGV010000108.1 GCA_012271185.1 Rhodothermales bacterium | reverse complement strand
TTTACAGCACAATTGGGACTTGACTTTATCCTGAGCTCGCGCTTCACGTTTGACATTGTGCAGGATAGCCTTTACGTGCTGGATGCAGATGCCAACGCCATTTTTGTAGCGGGACTCCGCGACGGGGTACTGCGCCGGAAGATTGGCAGGGAAGGCAAAGGACCGCTCGAGTTCGAGTCTCTAAAAGACTGGACCTATACCGGGTCGTACTTCGTTGCTGCCGAATCTGCTCGTTTGCAGATCCTGACACGCAGTCTTGAGTATGTGTCTACCGTGCAGGCGAGAGTTTCTGGTCCCGGTACTGTGGGAGGTACTCTTTCAGTTGGCGCTACGCAAAACCACCCCATGGAGAGGCCGAACCATTCCTGCCGTCACTGGGTCTCACGCAGCCTTCCTTCGATACCGTCTTGTTCAGCAGCAGTACCTCTGATGGACGTGTGTTTGCAGGCTTTAACGGATTGCCCTATGTCTTTGTATTTGACGACCAACACCAGCACATTCACACCATCCGGCTCGCTGGTGAACGTATCGAGGATCATGCCGAAAATTACGAGGTGGGGCATCCTGGCATACCCGGCGTTGGTCTCCGTAACCTGTTGCAGAGGATTTTTGTGTTAAGGGATGAGTATCTGGCCATACCAGCCACGGGAGATGGGATGTGGTTTGTCATCCGACTGCTTGACAGCGGGCAATACGAGCATGTGAGTACGATTCGTCTGAGTAAGAGCAAAGGGGCGGCGAATGCGGCAAAGGATAACAGCAAGGCTATTATGAGTCCCATAATGGCCAAAGTTCATAACGACCACTTTTACGTGGCAGCTGGCTGGACAGCAGCCCGCAGGCGAGACTCAAGTCTCCTTTCCTGCTGCTGTCCATTAGACCGTCTGCCCTTTGCCATGGCTGTTCTCCCCCGAAGGGGCTATGTTTGCCGTAAGTTAACTATCCGCGGGGATCCCGCAAAAAGCTGTTTTATCCACGGGCAGATAGGCATAGATCAGCACTTTCAGCATCATGCGGGGGTCATAGGGAGAGTTGCGCCGCCCATCCCCCAGATAGGGTGCGTAGAAGGGCGTCAGATCGCAGGTGTCGACCGCATCACTGACAAAATAGGCCAAGTGCGGCCTTGGCAGGCATTCCTCGGGGCTGGGCGGGAACAGGTGCGGCTGGTCAGGAGCGTACGGGCGAAATGTAGTAGCCATGATGGCCTAAAAAGTGGTTGAGATACATATACAAACTATAGGTCACGTGATTTCACAACAGAATACACTTCTGGCGCGCAGATTCCTAGGAATTACAGACACGCTCGACATTGGTGTCAATGAAGGCTCCGAGTATGAAATGTTCGGCGACATCAGAGACATAGAAATTGATCCTGACGGGCGCTTATTCATTTGGATACCCGGGCTGGGGCTGTGCGGATTTTCAACTCCGACGGGTCCTATGCTGGATCCATTGGCCGTCCTGGAATCGGCCCAGGTGAATTTGAACATGCTGAGTCAGTATCGCTTCTTGACTCCGGCGCTACTGCCATTGTCGCGAGCAGGGACCATAGAATACAAATATTTGCACGTGATGGCAGGGGCACATACAGATACCGGGATGGTTTCACAAAGCAAGGAATTGGAGGAGGAACCAGTTGTGCCGTGAATGGTCATCTATACCTGATAGGCTACAGGCCCGGTGTTGATGGAATCGTCCACAGGTTCACGTTAGATGGCAAGTGGCTAACCGCTTTTGGAGCCGTATATCAATCTAAAAGCCCGTTTGTAACGAGTGTGTTGTCGGGTAGGGGAATGATTGCGTGCAGCAATAGGTACGGTGTAATAGCTGTGGTAGAGGATAACATTCCGGCAGTGACAGGCTATGCAGAGGATGGGTCCATGTTATGGCAGGTCAAGTTCGGCGACTTCAAACCTATATCAAGGATTCAGCGCGGACCCAGCAGTATGATTTTTCCGAAGCCCCGCGTTAGCGCAGAAGTCGCACAACAGTTGGCACGCCTTGTTTTCCCAGTTGCAGTCCCGCGGACTGCACGGGGTGGCGCTGGTGGTGTCCGATAACCCTGCCTGATACAGGCCATTGCGCACAGCTTTCCGTCTGCACAGTGGCAGCGCTATCAGGTGCATTTGGCACGGAACGTGCTGGATCGCTGCCCGCGGAAGAGGCAGGCTTCGCTGCGGCAGGCGACTCTTGTTCAACAGTCGCAACAAGGCGGCCGCGCGCGGCGTTCACGGGATTTGCCGAAGACTACGGGTACGAAGGTGCTAAGGCGGTCGACTGGAGCAGCGCGGCGGGCTCCTGCTTTTCCCCCACACCAACAAAAACCAATTTACAGCACGGGCCCGCCATTCCACCAGTACAGCGCCCATCAGGCGCTCCGTGGACACTACGTTCGAAAAAATGCGTATCACGCACTCACAACCCGAAGATGCAGCAAAAGAAGTGTCTCCCGCCACAACGGACGGAGTGGAACCGCTTAGCAGGGTACTGCCCTCAACCTCGGTCTTCTGATGCGCAAGCGCATGAGGCTGGCACCCCACAGTGCTCCCCTTTTTGCCGCCATATGGATTTGCTTAGTCCGATCAGTACGTGCTACTCGAAGGATATCTCCCTGGGTGCATGCACAAACAGGACATCGTGGAGTGTCGGATAGTTCGTAAACACACTCGCTCCACGCTCGTGCAGGCTGTCCACACCGAACCCTATCACAACCAGCGCCGCATACTGGGATCGCTTCGCCACCAGCGCACGAAACTCTGATGTGGACTCCGTGGCGATGAACTCAATATTCTTGTCTGAAATCGGCAACCGCCCCTGTATCTGGTGTCGCCTGAACTCCTGCCTGACGCCGCTGACCTGTGCCTCTGGCAGCGCGGCAAAGACCGTGATCACTGTGTTATGCCAGTCGGGGTGACCCAGCAGGATGTAGCTCAGAAGAATCATCATGTTGGCATTCTCCTGGTCATTCCACGTCAGCCAGATGTGTATCGTATCGCGCTCACCAAAGTGGTACTCCCCGTGGCGCAACACCAGCAGCGTCTTGTCTGTGCTCGCAGCAAAGAGACTGTGCTTGACAAGATCCTCGACGACCTCCGGCGTGTCCTGCCTGGCAAATTCAAACAAGACCATGTTGTTAGGCATACCGGTTACTCCCGGAATCTGCAGGCTCTGAGCAAGCGCTGATGTCATGGACGGACTCACGATCGTGTCCATGTAGACGGTGCTCCGCTGCTTGCGCGCCATCTCCACCAAGCGCTTTTTGACAGTCGAGCTTTCGGCAAAAGACGCTGCATTCAAGTACCCGTGGATATGGTGGAGGTAGGTCCCGAAACCATGCCGATGACAAAGCCAGCGCATCAGCATGAGTGGACTGCGCCGGTCAAACGTGCGGTCATTTACCATGATGATGCTCGGCCGCCACTCATCAAAATTCTCCTCGCGTCGGCGACGTTGAAGCCTGATATGCATGTACCGCATGGCTTGCGTCATGGCTCCCTGAAACATGGCTGCCAGGTCACCCTCGCCCCCTTGAACACGCCGCGTGCCCTGATAAAGCACCCCCATCATCAAAAGAGCAAGAAACGCGAAGAGCGGGTCCATCTGGAACATCAGGAAAAGACACATCATCGCGCCAAGGAGGCTGACATACCACCGCGAACGAAACGCCGGCCGGTAGCTCGGGCGCGCTGCAAAATGCTCCAGGAAGCTGATGGCGCAAAGCGCGCCATAGGTCACCATAAAGAACATAGAAATGAGACGCGCCACAATGTCAACGCTGCCCAGCAGCACAATGGCAAACGCCATCACCCCGGTAACCAGCGTGGCGTTACGTGGCTCGTTTTGGGTGCCGTGTCCCTGTGCCAGCCAGCCACTGACCCCATTGACAGGAATATTTTTATCACCGCCCAGTGCCTGGAGCGTGCGCGGAGCCACCAGCACAGATCCGATGGCGCTGCTGAGGGTGGCACAGGCCAAGCCTGCCAGAATGATTGGTTCCCACCAGGCGACATCCGCCATGATGAGCTGGTTCTCAGCCAGAACTTCAGGCGAGGCGGAATAGTGCAGCTTTATCACGATGCAGACATATGCGATCATCCCGACGATCGTAGCCGCCAGCGTGCCGCGCGGCAGCGAAACACGAGGATTCCTGAGATCGCCGGACAGCCCTACGCCGGCAGTCATTCCCGTAAAGGCTGGGAAGACGATAGCAAAGACGATAAAGAACGAATCGGGGTCTGCAATCCTGGCCCCCAGAGAAAATGCACCGTGCTCATATCCGTCCACAGGACTGCCAACGAAAAACATCGCAAGGCTCACCATGAGTACTCCCACTACCACATACAAGAGCTTGATACCGACATCGGCTCCCTTGTAGAATACTGTGATCATGAGCACCACCAAGCCCGGCACGGAGACGTACCGGACATCAAAGGGTACACCCAACAACTGCTCAAACCCCTCCGCAAGCGGCGTAAACGCTTCCGCAAAGGCAATCATGTAAAAGGCCACCGATATGGCCTGCGAAAGGTAGAGCGAGATGCCGATGGCACCGCCTATCGAGGTGCCAAAAGAACGGGAAATGATGAAATACTCGCCACCGCCTTCCACCTTGCGGTTGGTGGCAATTTCCGCGAGAGCAAGCGCAGTCGGGACGGTGACCAGATGGCCAAGCCCGATGATGAAGAAAATTCCCAGCAGGCCCACATGCCCCAGCGCATAGCCGAACCGCAGGAACATGATCGCACCGAGGATGGTGCTGATCCCGGCCAGGAACACCGGGAGCGTCCCAAACCCGTGCCCGGTATGCGCGGCAGCTGGTGGAGTGTTTGCAGCCATCGCCGGCCTTGGCAGGCAGCGGCCGACCGGCACTGCCTACCCTGCATGCGGCAGATACAGGGCTAGCCTGTCATCTGCGCCCAGATCGTACAGTACCCTAGCGGGTGTACCGGACCCTTGACAGTCTGGCACGTGCCGCATCCGGAGCCGGACTCCGGAGCTATGTACAGCGCACAGTTGGCGCAGTCCTTGCCCTCCTCCGGCGAAGTGTCCGTGTACTGAAGCGTAGCGCGCAAATCCGCGTCCACTGCTGAAAGCCCGCTGATGTCCTGGCAGGTAAAGACGTCATCGGCAACATCCGCGTCACCACCGCCACATCCAGCGGCAGCCGTGGCACCAGCGATGCCAAGAACCTTCAGAAACCCGCGTCTGGTAAAATCTGTCATGCTCCTCTTTCTGAGAGTGCCCAATATAACGGGCCTATAATACTGAATTGGAAGGATAAATTGTCAAACGAGATGCACTTTAATCTGCATTGCCCGCGTTGACCCCGCTTTGTGTGTCCTTCGGGGGACATCACATGCAATCCACCCGCACCAATGCTGCATCCTGAAAGCAGCACACGGCATGGCATCCCTGCAGTCGGAGAGGCCCACCGATACAATCAGGAAACTGTCACGTTTCACAAAGCCGGGTGCCCGCTGTAAGCACCACTCCTGACCGCGTCGTGCCCACGCCGACAGCCAACAAGGGCGACCGTCCACTGTCATCAAATCCTCTGCGACAGCACAGCGCCCAGCATGAGCATCTGGCCTATCGTTTCATGCAGGCCGCATGGCAGATCCACCGCAGACGCAACAGCGCTCTGTAAATGCTGTGTAAAAACTCCTCTCGCGTGCCTGTTGATACCTCTGAGGCGCCGCCAGAATCGTAATTGTTTGTATTTTGCACCTTATAAGTACTTTCGGTATTCCTTGCCCTCGGGTTAGGAAACAGGGAATCCGGTGCCGCTCCCTTGGAGCCATGCCGGAACTGTACCCGCAACTGTAGGCTGCGCCGGGACTGTCAGTCCCAGGCAGGGGTCTCCATAGAAGCGTGCAGTCACTGTCTTCGGATGGGAAGGCTGCAGGCTACTCCCCTGTCAGTGCGCGGCGAGTCAGGAGACCTGCCGAAGTTCGCAAGACAACAACCTCCGGGAACTGAGGTCTGTGGTCCGGCATCTCTTTTCGGGTGCATGGCCTGGACCCCAACAACAGAGCGGTCCAGCCATGCGATGGAGCCTGCTATACCTTGCTGCCCTGCCAGTCATGACGGCGCTGGCCCTGGACAGCACGCACCACACACTTCCCAACGTCACCGTCACGGCCACGTGCCAGCCTGTCGCCGCACCCCTGACTCCTTTCAGGTCTCAGGTCATCCGCGCTGCTTCCTTGCGCGAGATGGGGTCCGAGACCGTGGCCGACGCCCTCACCCAGCACAGTGAACTCTATGTCCGACGTTACAGCAGCGGCTTAGCAACGCTTTCCCAGCGCGGGCAACTTTCGTCATCAACGCTCATCCTCTTGGACGGCCACCGAATAGCCAGCCCCTCCCTCGGGCTGATCGACCTGTCGCTGCTGCCGTCGCTTATCCTGTCTGCTATTGAGATCACCGCTGGCCCTGGATCCTCCAGCTATGGCCGCGATGCACTCGGCGGCGTGGTGCACCTCCAGATCGGCCTTGGCGACACCCTGCAAAATGTCAGCCCGCTGCGCCTCCGGATGAGCAGCGGCTCCCTACGGGAAGCGGGCGATGAGCCTGACAGCGTCACACCGCTGGGAGTACGTTGCAGGGATGCTGGCTGCCGAATATGACGCCTTCACAGGAGACTATCCCTATGTCAACAAAGCGCTGTTTCCACCGCGTGAGGTCCCGCGTACGGGCGCGGAAAGCACCCGCCGCTTCGTATACGGATCGCTGGCACTCACCAGTACGCGAAGCCAGTGGCACCTGAAGACATGGTACAGCGACGCGGAGCGTGGCCTTCCTGCGATCCACGCCACCTTGCCCGGACAGGAAAAGCAGTGGGACAAGCACATCCGTACCTGGCTCCATGGATCTCACCGCTTTATCTGGGGAACGATCCGCGCCAGCGGCCTGGTGCAAACCGAGGCGCTCCGCTACCGCAACGGGCGAACCGGCCTGGACAACACAGGCCGCACGCTCATCAGCACGGCTGTCGCCGAGGCCACCTTCACGACAAAGCTCTGGGGGCAACTAGGGGCCGGACTGGAAGGTGGCTACGAGCGCGCTTCACACCCCCGCCTGGACAATAAAGCAAGCGGGCGGCATGGCGCGCTTTTCGCACACGGGGTCAGCACATTTAGGCGCTTACGCTTGCACGCTGCTTTGCGCCAGGACCTCTACCTGCGGTCGGACACCGGGCCTCTGACAGCAGCAAGCCCGAGGGTTGGTGTCAATGTGCACGTGATGCGGGGTATTTACGTCAAGGCGTCACTAGGGCGGGCCTTTAAGATTCCCTCCCTTAATGACCGCTTCTGGCAGCCCGGCGGCAGCCCGCTTCTCAGGCCGGAGCACAGCTGGACGGCGGAAGCGGGTCTTCGCGCAGCAGCCCCCGCCACCAGTGCCGAACTGACCACATTCCACAGCCACAACAGAGACGAGATCGTCTGGGCTCCTACTGAAGCAGGCTATTGGGTCCCCGACAATATCAACGAGAGAACACTGCGAGGCGTTGAGCTCGCCGTGGCCGCAGACGCCGGCTCCGAGCAGCGTGCCAGCGCTACCGCAGGCGCCCACTACACCTATACAACCGCAGGTGGCAACACGCAGATGCGGCTCATTCCACGCAACAGCGCAAAAGCCTACCTCACGCTACGCCTTGGCAAAAAAGCGTATCGCGCAACATTCAACACCTCCATCCGCTACACGGGCGCGCAGGAGGTCTCATCAGAAGATTCGATACAGGCCTTCACCGTCATCGACAACACCCTGCGCCTCCTGCTGCGGGTCCAGGAGCATACGCTGGCTCTGAGCCTTGTCGCCGAGAACACGCTGGGAACGCACTATGAGTGGTTGCCCGCACACCCTATGCCACCACGCCTCCTGCGGCTGGACCTGACCCTCACGCTTTAACAAAAAACCACACTCCATGCAATGCATACTGTCGATAGCTGCTACCCTTGTAGCTATCTTTGCCCTTGCGACTACCACAACGGCCCAGCAGATAACCGGCGTATATGTCGGTAATCAGGGCAATTTCTCTGACCAAAACGGGTCGGTCACCTTCTACGACACGCAGACACTGGCGTCTTTACAGATCCTGGAGGACTTCGGAACACTAGTGCAAAGCCTTATCCTGCATGAAGGAAAAGCGTACATCATGTCCAACACGTCTCACAATGTGGACATCATTGACGTGGCCACCAATACCCGAGAAACACCGATCATGGGCATACCGTCTCCCCGGTACATGGCGGTGGTCGATACGGACAAGGCGTACGTTTCCAACCTCTATGATGCCACAGTCACCATCGTTGACCTCGCCTCACGGTCAGTCACCGGCAAAGTATCCGTTGGCAGTAACCCGGAAGATCTCGCCGTCGTGGGCCACCTGGCTTTCGTGGCCAATTCGGGCTTTGGTCATAACAGCACGGTGACGGTCATTGACCTCACCGCTGACACGGTGTTCGCCACCGTAGACACCGGCTGCGATGGGCCGCGGCACCTGGCGGTTGACCATGACGGCGAGGTATGGGTCTTTTGCAATGGCAAGACAGTCTATAACGACGACTTTACCCTTGTTCTTGAACGGACCAACGGTGCCGTGGTGATCCTGGACAGCAGCACCGGAGCCATTGAATCAACCATCCTCCTGGACAGCCAGGCTGGTGCTGCCAGCGCCGGACAAGATGTGTTCTATTCAGCAGAGAGCCAGGAAGCCTTCCTGGTTCGGGGCAACGACAAGCTTGTACTGGTTTTTGATACAGCCAACAACCGGTACAAAGAAATCATCTCGCTTGCGGGTGATGGCACCGTAGGAGCCATTGCTTATGATGCCGACGCAGACGAGCTATATGCCGCTCGCCTGGACGCTGACAACCCCTATACAGCTGCAGGCACCGTAACGGTCCATGGTCGTGACGGGGCCGTGCTGCGGCACACTTTTCTGCCGGCATAGCACCTGCGCATATTGAGCTGGTTGCACTGGACCAGACAGCTTCGGAGGACCTTTCGCCCGAGCCTGCAAACTTTGTGCTTCATCCAAGCTTCCCGAACCCGTTTGCAGGGCAAACCACCCTCTCGTTCAGCGCAGCCTCACCGCAACACGTGCGACTCACGATCTTTGATGCGCTGGGCCGGGTTGTCGCCAAGCCGGTGGACCGCACCGTATCCACTGGTCCACATGTATTGACATGGAATGCACAGGGCTTGGCCTATCCTTTGCCCACATCATTTTGAC
>JAAXGV010000120.1 GCA_012271185.1 Rhodothermales bacterium | reverse complement strand
TCTGGTGTACGCATGCTGGGCCAAGGGCCGTAATGCCTGGTATCGAATGCGTTGGAGTGGCCATGATCTTTTGACTCGGACTCACCTGGCAGGCTACCGAAAGTGGGTAACATGGGCTCTCCACCCGTGCGCAGGACTCCCTTCCCCGTTTATGACACCACGGCCCCCGGCCGCAGCGCTTGGTGTAACGTGATACGATGCTGCCCTTGGCCGCACACAGGTCATAATCGTGTCACGGTGCATAACGAGGCCAGCGAAGTACCGGAGCGACGAAGAAGCAGGGTGCATGACAGTATAGTCTGTTTGAGTGAAATACGTGTCGGGTTAAGGTACACACCCCTCGACCCGGACTGTCATGCTATGGTATCTCTTCGAAAGCTGAGCCTCGCACAACACCTCCGTATTCACCTTGCGCGTTGAGATGTCGAATAGCCGGGAGATTTCACCGGGACCACTCGGCGATCCGTGCGGATCACTGCCTTGCTTTCCTGGCTGCGCTGTGAAACAGCAGACAATCAAAAAGGTAACCTGTCATATTGGCAGATAAAAGCTACACTATGCCACAAAGCGTGCTGGCGGTGGTGGTGGCAAGACTCTTGCATGGAAAACATGTAATGGCAGCAGCAGTGTCGCATACCTGGCGCCGCCCACTGGATGCGCGCGAGCAGATGATACTGCGCCTGGTTGTACGCAGTTTTATTGATACGGCCGGGCCGGTCGGTTCGCGTACACTCACCCGGCGCCACCCTCTCGGGTTGAGCCCGGCTTCTGTTCGCAACACAATGAGCGATCTGGAGGCCTTAGGGTATCTGCGCCATCCCTATACCTCAGCTGGCCGCATGCCAACGGAGTTGGGCTATCGCGCCTTTGTGGATGACCTCATGGACCTGCCGGAGCTGTCCACGATGGAAAAGCGCCTCCTGAAAGCGAAGCTGGACCGACTCATGGATGATGAAGATGAGCTGTTCCGGGAGAGCTCCAGGATTCTGAGCCGGATGTCAAGTCTTCTGGGTGTTGTGCTGAGCCCCAAAATTTCTACGGGCATTCTTGATCGGATTGACGTAGTGCCGCTGCCTTCCCCACGGGTGATGATCGTTATCAGCGTACGCAGCCGCCTGGTGCAGACCATCATCTACGAAACCTGCGTAGACATCAAGCGGCATGATCTGGATCGGATCGTTCTGCTCCTGAATGAGCGCCTGGCGGGGCTGCGCCTTGAAGAGATACGCCGGACCTATGAGGATCGTACACGGGACCTGGACGATGATAAGACGGGAATCGTCCAGCTGATTCTGAGGGAAAGATCGGTGCTCTTCAACGACAGGGTTCAGGGCCGCTTAAGTCGCGGGGGGACGCAGCAGCTGTTAAGGCAGCCGGAGTTCAAGAACACGGAGGAAATGCGCCGTCTCATCAAAATGATTGAAGATGAAGGTTTTGTGGTGCAGCTCTTCGAAAGCCAGAGCCCTGCACTGGAGATGGGGCAGGCGGCCGTAAGTATAGGCAGCGAGATCAATGAGAGCACCGTGAGCGAGTACTCTGTTGTAACAGCAAGGTACCAGCTGGGCGAAACCGTTGGAACGGTTGGAGTTCTGGGTCCGATGCGAATGGATTATGAGCGGGCTATCGCGCTGGTGGAGCATATGGCCACGCTGTTGAACCGGCCTGCATTGTCTAAATAAAAAACACTGGGAATGGGCATGATCGAGAGTGCGGAAGCAGTAAAAACCGAAAGTATAGAGTGGCATACTGATCTGGACGAAGTCGCTGCTGACGATTCCCTTACCAATGGGGTGCCCTGCCAGATGCCACTGGACGCAAGTGTGGCCGGGTCTGCTGGATCTTCGGCCGATCCCGTCGCGGCAGGAACTGGAGTGCTGGCAGAGGAGGAGGGTGAATCCGAAGAGGATCAGCTGAGTGAGGCCGAGCGGATCAGCGCTATCGAGGCAGAGATCGCAGAGGTCCGGGAGCAGCGTAAAAAGCTGCAGCACGACTTTGAGAAGTTCCAGCATCGCTCAGAGGAACAGAGAGCCCAGTGGGCCGAGCGGGCGAGAAAAAAAGCCCTTGAAGCGTCTCTGACCGTCTATGACGACTTGCACCGCTGGCTGGATGCAGCACCAATGCCAGGGGACGAAGAGCAGACATCGGCATCTCTTGAGGCGCTCAAGGACGGGGCGGAGCTTGTATCCAGGGGCTTGGCGGGTGTTATAGCGCGCTTTGCCACAGCGCTGCCACCGCTACTGGCAGCGGACAAGGTCGCCGACACAGCGGAGGTGGCATCAGTTGACGAGGAGGCAACACCATGCCTTCCGGAGATGCGCCTCGAGCAGGAGCGCGTAAAGCTAAGGCGCGCTGCTGCTGCCTACAGGGCCTATACCAGGCGCGTAAAAGTCCGGCGTAACAGCGACGGGCAGCACGCACAGGCCACAGTGGCAGTGGCTTTACAGAAGGTGCTTGAGGCGCTTCGCGCGTCTCTTGATGCCATCGGCGGCGAAGATGTGGCAGAGCTCAGTGCAGGGTATGAGATGCTGGAAGATGCCATGGTAAAAGCATTCGAAGCGTTCAGTGCTGTTCTGAACCGGTTTGAGGTGTCTGTCATGGAGGTCTTGGAGCGGCCCTTCGAGGTGGAGCAGCATGAGGCCGTAGGGCAGGCTCCGGCACCTGACAAGGAGCCTGGAACGGTGATCTACGAAGTTCGGCGAGGCTATATGTATCGTGATCAGGTGCTGCGCTATGCGCAGGTCATCGTTGCAGCCTAAAACAATCATGAGAGACTACTACGAAATACTGGACATCGGACGTGATGCCTCGGCAGCCGACATCAAGAAGGCGTATCGGGAGAAGGCGATGCACTACCATCCCGACCGCAATCCGGGCGACAAGAAGGCCGAGGAAAAGTTCAAGGAAGCGGCGGAAGCGTATGAAGTGCTTTCTGATAACAGCAAGCGCACCCGCTACGACCGGTTTGGCCATGCCGGCGTTCGCAGCAATGGTGCTCAAGGAACCCGATACAGAGATGTTCGCGACATATTCAACGCATTTGGCGACATCTTCTCTCATGCCTCCGCCGGAGGCAGTCCGTTTAGCGAGTTTTTTGGGGGTGGAGCCAGGCAGCGGCAGCAGCGTCCAAAAGGACAGTCGGGAGAGGACCTAAGGCTAAGGCTTAAGCTGACACTGGCAGAAGTCGCAGAAGGCGTCGACAAGAAGGTGAAGATGCGACGGTTCACCTCCTGTCGGGCTTGCCGCGGCAGCGGCGCCAAAGGGGGAGCCAAATCCCTGAAGAAGTGTCCAACCTGCGATGGGAGCGGGGAACAGCACCAGATGCGCCAGACTGTGCTGGGACAGGTCCTCTCAGTGCAGCGTTGCAGAATGTGTCGCGGGGAGGGTCAGGTGATAGCGGAACAATGCCACGAATGCTGGGGCGAAGGCCGCGTAGACACTGAGAAGTCGATCACAGTGAAAGTGCCGGCAGGTGTCGCGGAGGGACAGTACCTTACACTGCGCGGTGAAGGGAATGCAGGTAAGCGTGGCGGGCCGCCAGGAGACCTGCAGGTGGTCATCAAGGAGATACCCAGCGATGACTTCAAGCGGGATGGTATCAACCTGCATCACGACCTGTATATATCGTTTCCGGATGCGGCGCTCGGCGTGGAAGTGGAGGTGCCAACGCTGGATGGCACAAAGCGGATAACCATCAGACCGGGCACCCAGTCTGGTCATGTGATGCGTATTGCCGGGAAGGGATTGCGTGAGCTCAGGTCAACCCGCCGCGGAGACCTGCTGGTTACTGTGCGTGTATGGACGCCGCGAAGCCTGGCGAAGAAAGAGCGTAAGAGGCTGGAAGAGTTGCGCAAGGCATCGTCGTTTGCCCCTGATGCCAGCTCCAAGTCCAAGATTCGTTCCTTCTTCAACAGCGTTACCGATGTCTTCTCCTGAGGCCTTCTGCCATGAGCAGGGCCGATGAGGCTTTCAGGGCATTGATGCGACAGGTTCCTTTACCTGTTGCCGTCGTCACCGCCGCGGGTACGCACGAAAAGCGCGGCGTAACAATTGGCTCGTTCACGGGTGTATCGATCGATCCTCCTTTGATTTCGTTCAACATCATGCGCGTGTCTCGTATGCACCCGGTCATAACGCAGGCCGAGCGGTTTGCGGTGCACATACTGGCGGACGATCAGGCGGCAGTGTCTGTCCTGTTTGCTAAGCCTGATTACACCGGTACGCAGCAGTTTGCCGCCGTATCGCATACGCTGGATCCTGATGGCGTTCCCCTGCTTGGCGATACCGTGGGGATCTTGCATTGTACAATCCACGCCCTGCACCAGGCAGGTGATCACTCCATCGTTGTGGGAGAGGTGCTGTACACAACGGACGGGCCGCGCAGCCGGCCGCTGCTCTACCACAAAGGTGCTTACCGGCGTCTGGGCCAGCGTATCGTGGAAAGCATGCAGGCACTTCCGTGACAGCGTGCATCCTCATCAGAAATCAAAGCGACCGGTAACCCTGTTGCGTCTGCAGGAATCCTGATGGCCGGATACCCCTTCGAAGCGATTGAACGCAAGTGGCAGGCGTACTGGAAGGCGCACAAGACTTTCCGGACGCCGGCGGATGTTGACATGTCGCGGCCGAAGTACTACGTGCTGGACATGTTTCCCTATCCCAGCGGGACCGGGCTGCACGTCGGACACCCGGAAGGGTACACAGCGACCGATATCGTGGCACGCTACAAGCGTATGAAGGGCTTCAACGTGCTGCATCCGATTGGATGGGACGCGTTTGGGTTGCCGGCGGAGCAGTATGCCTTGCGGACCGGTACGCACCCCCGTATCACGACCGAGGCCAACATTGCGCGGTTCCGGACGCAGCTCCAGTCACTGGGATTCTCTTATGATTGGGACAGGGAGGTGAACACCACAGATTGCGCGTACTATCGCTGGACACAGTGGATATTTCTCAAGTTGTTTGAACGCGGGCTGGCCTATGAGGCCGAGGTCCCTGTATGGTGGTGTGAGGCGCTGGGTACGACGCTGGCCAATGAGGAGGTCATCGACGGCAGGAGCGACATTGGAGGGCATCACTGCGAGCGACGCACGCTTCGGCAGTGGGTGCTGAAGATCACCAGCTACGCGGAACGGCTGCTGGCAGGACTGGAGGAGGCAGACTGGCCTGCCAGCACCAAAGAGATGCAGCGGAACTGGATCGGGCGGAGTGAAGGGGCAGAGATAGACTTTCCGCTGCCTGATTCTTCCGCCTCCATTCGTGTCTTTACTACGCGGCCCGACACGATCTTCGGTGCCACGTACATGGTACTGGCGCCAGAGCATCCGCTGGTGAACACCTTGACCACGGCAGCGCAGCATGCGGCCGTATCCGCATACCTTGCGCAGGCCCTGCGCAAGAGCGACCTTGAACGAACAGAGCTGCAGAAGGAAAAGAGTGGCGTCTTCACCGGGGGCTACGCGACCAACCCCGCCACCGGGTCCCGCATTCCTGTCTGGGTAGCCGACTATGTGCTTGGTACTTATGGCACGGGCGCCATCATGGCAGTCCCTGGGCAGGATGAGCGGGACTGGCAGTTTGCCAAAGTCTTCGGCCTGCCGATAGTCCGTACCGTAGCGCCTCCTGAGGGTTTTGAAGGCGAAGCCTACACCGGTGACGGGCCCGCGATCAACAGTGACTTCCTGGACGGGCTGCGCGTCGAAGAGGCCAAAGCGCGCATCCTCGACTGGGTTGAATCCTCAGGCGTCGGGCGACGCAAGGTTAACTATAAGCTGCGGGACTGGCTGTTTTCCAGGCAGCGCTATTGGGGTGAGCCCATCCCGGTTGTTTTCAGTAACGGGGAAGCGAGGCCGGTGCCCCCGGAGGATTTACCCGTCACGCTGCCGGCGCTGGAAGCGTTCAAGCCAAGCGGGTCCCTGGAGGGCCCACTGGCGCTGGCGGAGGACTGGCTCGCCACCACTGATCCTGACACGGGAGCACCGGCCCGCCGTGAAACCAACACCATGCCCCAGTGGGCCGGCTCCTGCTGGTACTTTTTGCGCTACATTGACCCGCACAACACCGAGGCTTTGGTGGATCCGGCCTTGGAGCGCTATTGGATGCCAGTAGACCTCTATGTCGGGGGTGCGGAGCATGCGGTGCTGCACCTGCTCTATGCGCGATTCTGGCACATGGTGCTGTATGATGCAGGTGTTGTGGCGTCACCTGAGCCGTTCGCCAAGCTTGTTCACCAGGGAATGATCTTGGGAGAGCTTGAGTACACGACTTACAAGGAGGTGGAGAATGGACAGCTTGTAACGGCCGAAGAAGTCCAAGGCCGCGTGCACAGACCGACTGGCAGCGCTGTGGAGGCCGTGCGGATACGTGAGGAGCTGGTCCAGAAGGATGGTGCGCACTTTGTGCTGAAGGACAACCCGGCGATCCGGCTGAACGTGCGCGCGCACAAGATGAGCAAGAGCCGGGGCAATGTGGTGAATCCGGATGAGATTGTAGCGCAGTATGGGGCGGATGCGTTCCGCCTTTACGAGATGTTCATGGGGCCGCTGGAACAGGTTAAGCCTTGGAGTACACGTGGTGTGGCAGGCACCTCGCGCTTCCTTAACCGCACTTGGCGTCTGCTGTCCGGAGAGCGCGGCAGGGTCGGAGATACCGAGCCTTCACCGGAACAGTGGCACATGTTGCACCAGACGATCCATCGCGTTACGCAGGACATCGACGCATTGCGCATGAACACGGCCATAGCGGCACTGATGGAGTTCATCAACGCGGCCTACAAATGGGATATGGTACCACGTCAGGTCGCAGAACCCTTCGTCCTGATACTGAGTCCGTTTGCGCCGCATATTGCGGAAGCGCTCTGGGAGGGGCTGGGCCACGAGGGTACGCTGGCGCGCGAGGCATGGCCTGCTGTGAACCAGGCCTACCTGACTGAGGACACGGTAGTCATACCGGTTCAAGTCAACGGCAAAGTTCGCGCAACAATCCGTGTGCCGGCCGACATGCCGAAGCCGGATGTCCTTGCGCGGGCGCGACAGGAGGAGAATGTGCTGCGCTTTCTGCACGGTACCAAGGTGCGCAAGGAAATTTACGTGGTCGGGCGTATCGTGAATTTCGTGGCAAGGTGAAAGACTCCCTGGACGTGCTGGCTGTTGGCGCGCATCCGGATGATGTGGAGCTGGCTGCCGGTGGCACACTGTGCCTGCTGGCTCGGCAGGGATGCGCAGTTGGGGCCTTGGACCTGACTGCAGGAGAGCTCGGCTCCCGGGGCACGGTGGCGCTGCGACAGACTGAGGCGCAGACCGCAGCACGTATCATTGGGCTGACCGTGCGGGAGCAGCTCGGCCTTCCCGATGGTGACATTGCCGCGGATACTGCTAACCGCAACAAGCTGATAGGTGTGCTTCGGCGTCTCAGGCCTCGAGTGGTGCTGACACACCCGGCGGAATGCCGCCACCCGGATCATATCGATACCGCGTTCCTGGTTCGTCGTGCATGCTTCTACAGCGGGCTGCGCAGGATTGACACAGGCCAGGAGCCTTGGCGGCCATACCATGTCCTGCACTTTGAGGAGGTGCAGCCGTTCAGACCCACGGTGATTGTGGATGTGTCCGATACATGGGACCAGCGCACCAGGGCGTTACAGGCGTATGCTTCGCAGTTTTACAATCCGGCCTACAGCTCAGACGAGCCCGAGACTTTTGTCTCCAGCCGCGGTTTTCTGCAGTGGGTGGAGGCGCGTGCGCGCACGCACGGTCATGCCATCGGGGCAACGTATGGCGAGGCGTTTCAGTACCATGGCATTGCAGGCACGGGAGACCTCATGCAATGGCTGCAGCGAGGGGAGCGGTTGCGCTGACGTGCAGGCTTCCTTCAAGCAGCTGCACGGATCAGGGCCTGTCTGCCGGGCAGGGTGCGCGGAGTGCAGCCTTCACAGGCTCAAAACGGCTGACGCGCCAGCAGTGCACGAACGTAACTCTGTCTGACAGTCCGTATCTTGGTTGACGGGGCAGTGCAGACACATGGCTGATACGACGAGCTTTCGGAACGGCTTTACGATGGTGATCGGCTCAGAGCTGTGGCAGATCGTCAGATTTCAGCACGTGAAGCCAGGGAAGGGCGGGGCCTTCGTTCGGACCACGCTAAAGAACGTCAGAACTGGCCGGGTGGTTGACAGGACCTTTCGCGCAGGCGAAAAAGTCACGGAGGCCCGTGTAGAGCGGCGGGCACACCAGTTCCTCTACGAGGATTCGCTGGGGCTGCATTTCATGAACATGGAGAACTACGTGCAGTTTGCGATGCCGGCGGATCATGTCGCCGGGCGCGAGTACCTGAAAGAAGGAGGCATAATAGACATCCTGTTCCATGCTGATAATGAGGAGGCGCTTCTGGCTGAAATGCCGCGCAGCGTGGAGCTGGAGGTTGTCGAGTCAGACCCGGGCCTCAAAGGAGACACGACAACAGGCGCCACGAAGCCTGCCACACTCGAGGGTGGCGCGGTTGTCAGCGTCCCGCTGTTCATCAGCGAAGGCGATGTCATTCGTGTCAACACCAGCACCGGGGACTACATCACGCGCGTAAGCTCGCAGTAGCCTATGGCCAGGTTGGATCTTGCCCGACTCCGAGACCTGATCCGGGTCGCCACAGAGAGCGATGCAGCCGAAGTGGAGATCGAAGAGAAAGGTGTACGTGTTCTTGTGCGGAAGCAGGCGACCCAGGTGCTGGTTCAGCCGCCCTACGCGATGCAGGGCTACCCGGGGACTGCGCCGCCGCAACCTCCGTTTGCGCCCCAGATCGTGCCGGCCCAGCCAGTCATCACAGCGCCCGAACCAGCGAAAGAATCGCAGGGGACGGTTGTGTGCGCTCCTATTGTGGGGACATTTTTTCGCAGGCCTGCGCCCGAAGCCGACCCGTTTGTGGAGGTGGGATCCACCGTTGCCGCAGGCGACACGCTGTGCATCATTGAGGCCATGAAGAACATGAACGAGGTGGAGAGCGACGTGGCCGGTACGGTCAGTGAAATCCTGGTCCAGGACTCCGAAGCGGTCTCGTACGATCAGCCCCTTTTCGTTATCTCCTGACCGGGGCAGGCAACCGCTTTTACCTCAGCAACGTGATCAACAAGGTACTTGTCGCCAACCGAGGCGAAATTGCTCTGCGCGTGATACGCACTTGCCGCGAGCTGGGCCTGAAGACTGTGGCTGTATACTCCAAAGCCGACAGCGATTCGCTGCACGTGCGCTTCGCCGATGAAGCGGTATGCATCGGGCCTGCCCCCTCTCGCGAAAGCTACCTGAGAACGGACAGGATCATTGCCGCGGCAGAGGTTACCAGCGCCGATGCCATTCATCCCGGCTACGGATTCCTGGCCGAAAATGCGTTGTTCAGTGCCATTTGCGAAGACCATGGCATCACATTCATTGGTCCCAGATCTGCGACGATTACGCTCATGGGGGACAAGAGCAGGGCCAAGAAAATCATGCGGGCGGCGGGCGTGCCGGTTATTCCAGGCTCCGAGGGCGTAGTATCTACCCTTGAGGAAGGCCTCCGGTCAGCTGCCAGGATCGGGTTCCCAGTCATGATCAAGGCCAGCGCCGGTGGTGGGGGGCGCGGCATGCGTGCAGTACCGGACAGGTCTGGGTTTGAGCAGCACTTTCATTCGGCGCGTGCGGAAGCCAGGAATGCGTTCGGTAATGAAGATGTCTACCTCGAAAAGCTGGTTGAGAAGCCCCGTCACGTGGAGATACAGGTGATGGGCGATGGTCAGGGCGGCACGATACACCTTGGCGAGCGCGAGTGTTCTATTCAGCGGCGCCACCAGAAGCTCTTGGAGGAGTCGCCATCCCCGGTCGTATCACCGGAGTTGCGTGAAGCTATGGGCAGTGCGGCGGTGGCAGGTGCAGAGGCCGTCGGCTACCGGGGTGCGGGTACTGTGGAGTTTCTTGTGGATGCTCACGGCAACTTTTACTTCATGGAGATGAACACACGCATCCAGGTCGAGCACCCTGTGACCGAAGAGGTTGCCGGCGTGGATATCGTTGCCATGCAGCTGGCTGTGGCGCAGGGAGAGGCCTTGGAGCATGATGGCTTGTCTCTGCGCGGTCACGCCATCGAGTGTCGTATCAACGCGGAAAATCCGTTCAAAGATTTTATGCCTTCACCGGGCTGTATCAACGTCTTCAATGTACCTGGGGGGCCCGGGGTGCGTGTGGATACCCATGCCTATGCTGGATACTCCATCCCTCCGGACTACGACTCCATGATTGCCAAGCTCATTGTGCATGCGCCCACGCGAGCGCAGGCAATCAGCAGGATGCAGCGTGCGCTGGAGGAGTTTGTGCTGGAAGGCATACCCACGACGATTCCATTTCATCAGCAGCTCCTGTGTCATCCGGACTTTCGGCGTGGAGATTTTGACACGCATTTTGTGGAGCACTTTGTGCTGACTGAGGGTTAAATCAGCTCCAGAACCTATTATCGAAACCCTATGAGCTCTCCTGCGTCGCTCTCCTATACGAAAAACCACGAGTGGGTGCGTGTTGAGGATGATTCCAGAGTCATTACCGTTGGCATCACCGACTATGCACAGGCCGAGCTTGGTGACATCATCTTCGTAGAGCTTGAACCTGTGGACGAAGCGTATGGCAAGGACGAGGTCTTTGGATCGGTTGAGGCTGTGAAGGCGGTGTCCGACTTGTTCATGCCGGTATCCGGGACTGTTCTGGTGCACAATGAGCGTTTGGAAGATAACCCCGAACTTGTGAACTCGGACCCCTACGGCAAGGGCTGGATGGTCAAGATCCGTCTTAGCGATCCATCGGAGCTCGCGGACCTGCTGTCTGCGGATGACTACGCGGACCTGGTGGGTTGATTTACCTATGCGGGAGCGCATTGTAATCCTGGATTTTGGAGCGCAGTACACGCAGCTCATCGCTCGCCGAATCAGGGAAGTCGGGGTCTACGCAGAAATACATCCCTGTACTACTGCACTCTCTCGGCTGACTGATCCGGTGCCGGCGGGCATCGTCTTGTCCGGGGGACCGTGCTCTGTCTATGACGAGGGTGCACCGCAGTTGGACCCTGCACTCTTGGAGATGCGGCATGCGGACGGTAAGCCAATGCCAATCCTGGGCATCTGCTATGGTCTGCAGGCGATGGCGCGCCTGGAAGGCGCCACGGTGGTTGCGGCCGACACCCGTGAGTATGGCCGTGCCGTGCTGCATGTAGACCGCGAAGGGGAGCTCCTGGCAGGTGTTCCGGCCGGCTCGCACGTGTGGATGAGCCATGGCGATGCATTGCTGGAAGTGCCTTCCGGTTACGAGGTGCTGGCCCACACAGCCAGTGCGCCCGTGGCTGCCGTGCGGAACCGGCAGCTGCCACACTACGGTGTACAGTTTCATCCGGAGGTCATACACACCGACCACGGTGCGCTAATACTGAAGAACTTTGCACGTCATATCTGCGGCTGTGCAGGTGACTGGTCGCCAGTGTCGTTTGTGGAGCAGAAGACGCAGGAGCTTCGACAAACTGTCGGAGATGATCACGTGATTCTGGGCCTTTCCGGCGGGGTCGGTTCGTCGGTGGCGGCCAGGCTCCTGCAAGAGGCTGTCGGGGATCAGCTGACCTGTGTCTTTGTCAATAATGGTCTGCTGCGCAAAGGCGAGTGGGAGGATGTGCAGGGCACATTTCGTGATCACTTTAACATCCGCCTGGAAGCGGTAGATGCGTCCGTCCTGTTCGTGGAGCGGCTCGAGGGCGTTGTGGATCCGGAGCGCAAACGCGTGATCATCGGCAGCACTTTCGTTGAGGTGTTCGAAGAGACAACCAGAGCAATTGCCGGTTCACTCGGCGCGAAGCCGAAGTTTCTGGCACAGGGCACGCTGTATCCCGATGTTATTGAGAGTGTTTCGCTCAAAGGGCCAAGCGCCACGATCAAGACGCACCACAACGTCGGGGGATTGCCGGATGAGCATGCATTCACGATACTGGAGCCGTTTCGAGAGCTGTTCAAAGACGAGGTTCGTTCCATTGGGCGGCTGCTGGGCCTTGATGAAAAGATCATCGGGCGGCATCCTTTTCCAGGGCCTGGCCTTGCGGTGCGCATCCTTGGTCCGGTTGAAAGGCGGTCGCTGAAGCTGCTCAGAGAGGCCGATGCTATCTTCATTGATGAGCTCCGTGCTCACGGTTTGTACGATCAGGTGTGGCAGGCCTTTGCTTTGCTCCTGCCCGTACAGACTGTTGGTGTCATGGGCGATCTGCGAACCTATGAGAACGTATGTGCGCTGCGGGCTGTCACGAGCGAGGATGGTATGACAGCTGATTGGGCCCGCTTGCCATACGAGTTCCTGAGCCACGTGTCCGCACGCATTGTCAATGAGATCCGTGGCATTAACCGCGTTACGTATGACATCAGCTCCAAGCCTCCAGCCACTATAGAATGGGAGTGATCATCATGGCACGGCGCAGCATCCTGGCGGCCTTTATCACGGTGACGTTTGTGAGTGCGGTCTTCGCGCAGCAGCGTGCGGAGGAGGCTTTTGCTGATGCGTTGTCGGCGTTCGAGTCCGAGGATTACAACCGGGCCTATGCCGGGTTTCTGGCGCTGTATGAAATGGAGGCGGCACACAACCGGACAGCCGCTCTGCTTATGGCGGGCAAGTCGCTTTATCGGCGTGGCAGCTACCAGGAGTCCATAGACCTTTTGGCGCGATTCAGGTCGGAGCATCCCGGAAGTTCGTACCTGGCGGAGGCGGAGCAGGTCATGGCCTATGCACGTTTGCGTCTGCGGAGCGCCGAGACAGCCGCTGGTGCGCTGCGCCTGGGGGTGGCGTTGCCGCTTGGTGTGCGGGACCCATCGGCCACGCAGGCGCTCTTCAATGGGATCCGCATTGCTGTGGAGCAGCACAACCAGAGTGGTGGCCCTCCTGTGCAGATCATTTTCCGTGACACGCACAGGTCGCGTGGCGGCGCGCCTGATGCCGTGAAGGCGCTGGCAGGCCAAGGTGTGGATGCCATCATCGGTCCTTTGTACAGCGGCGATGTGAAGAGTGCTGCACCGGTTGCCGAGCAGGCCGGGGTCGTCATGGTCGCGCCGCTCGCGAATGCCGAGGATGTTACCAGAGGCTGGCGCCACATTTTCCAGGCCAACCCGACTTTTGCGGGGCGTGGCCGTTTCGTGGCGCAGCAGGCCGTGCAACGCCTGGGCTATCGGACGCTGGGTATTGTTTCGGAGGTAGGAAAGGGGCGCAGTGCGGAGATGGCGCGTGGCTTTGAGGAGGAGGCCCTTGCGCAGGGAGCGGAGGTTTTGTTTCACTTGAAGCTGTCATCGCCGCAGGACTGGATGCGCATTCCTGATCTTATCAGCGCAGATACGCTTCACGGTGTCGGGGCGTTATATCTGCCAGTGCACCGGCCGAATGCCAGCGAAGAGGTAAGCCTGGTCGAGGCGATCCTTTCACGGCTCGGGCGTGTTGCAGGTGCCCCGCATATCCTGGGCACGGAGCTGTGGGCGGATGTCTCTGTGAGCACCTTTGCCAGCAGACTTGATATCTCGTATGGAGACATTTTTCATGTCAGACGGATGCGGCCCGATGTGCGTGCCTTTCAGCGCAGCTACCGGATGGTTGATCCGGGGCAAGCTCCGGGCCGGCTCGGCTACGTGGGCCATGATGTGGCATCATTTTTGATAGCACAGATGATGAAGGGTGGTTCTCTGGTATGGCAGGTGGCGGGCGCAAGGGCCTTCGAGGGGCTTGGAACCCGTATCCGGTTTGATGAGAATCACCAGAACACGGCCATGTACCTGCTGCATCTTGACGCGCAAGGGAGCCGTTTGGCCTGGTGAGGGCTATGCAGGGGTTGTACGACAGTTTGCAATAATTGCTTATGGAGCGTTATCACAGCGCAGCATGCCTGTTTATGCTTGCCGCAGCGGCCTGCATGGCAGGCTGCCTGGGTCATTCCAGGATCAGCTACCTGTCGCCGCAGGAGGCTTATGACAAGGGGGTGGCCGAGTATAACCGTGGCCGGTATGACCGTGCGGCCCAGTACTTTCAGGGTGTCTTTGACTTTGGCCGTGCTGTGGCTGTTGCGGCGGACGCGCAGCTGATGCTAGCGCGTTCCTACCGGGCCAACAAGGAATACATTATTGCAGCGAACGAATATTCGCGCTTTGGTGACCTGTACCGGACGGATCCCCGTATCGGGGATGCGGAGTTTGAGCGAGCCATGACACAGTTTGAGCAGTCACCCCAGTTTGAGCTCGATCAAGGTCCTACCGAGCGCAGCATAGAGCAGTTCAACCTCTTTCTGCAGCGGTACCCTGCGCACGATTCCGTGCAGGCTGCGGCGCGGCGTGTGGGGGAGCTGCGCGAGAAGCTGGCCTACAAGCAGTTCTTCAATGCGCAGCAGTACGAGCGGCGCGGCCTCTTTGAGGCTGCGGGACTGTCGTATGAGGTGGTCTTCGACAAGTTTCCCGAAACCCCGCTTGCTGATGATGCGCTCTTGGGCGCTATCCGCAGTTACATCAGCTTCAGTGGCCAGAGTATTGCACAGCGCCAGGCTGAGCGCCTGCAGAAGGCGGTGGATCACTACCAGCGGCTTATTCAGATCTTTCCGGAGAGTGAGCACACTGATGCAGCAACCGAGCTGTATCAGCAGGCCATAGCAAGGATTGAAGAGCTTGCGCGCAGTGTCACGACGAGTTCATCATGATGCTGTGCGCATAGCGCTCAGCGGTGACAGTCTTACCGGTCCGTTGCACTGCTGGTATGACAGGTCATGAAGGTTGCCCTTTTTGCAGGCACGTTTGATCCGCCCCATCTGGCGCACCTGGCGGTTGCTTCGGCTGCGCAGCACGAATTTGCTCTGGACCAGGTCTGGTGGATCCCTTCCGGCGTGCCTCCGCACAAGGCGGACCGAGCTGTCACGGCCTTTGCGCACCGCCTGGAGATGGTCCGGCTTGCAGTGACAGATATCGCCGCCTTCAGGGTCAGGGACCTTGAAGGACACCGAGTGGGTCCCTCGTACACTGTCGATACTGTGCAGGCCTTGGTGGAGGCGAACCCGGACGCTTCTTTCCGGCTGCTTATGGGGGAGGACAATTTGCGGCTGTTTCATACCTGGAAGTCACCTGAGCGCCTTGCAGAGCTCGTTCCGCTTATTATTTACCGGAGAACCGGTCAGCAAAAGGGTCCTGTGCCGGCGTATCTTGAGGGTCGCGTGCATTACTGCACGGCGCCGCTGATTTCGCTGGCAGGCACCACCATTCGCACACATCTGGCGCAGGGCTTGACCGACCAGTCCCACATCTCCGAGCGCGTCAGGACTTATATTGAAGTGCACGGGCTGTACCGGCCTTCGCGTTGACAGTGTTCCTAGCGCCGGGGCGCCAATGGGATTCCTGGACTTCTTTACGGGAGATCAGCCTCCGCTAATCAAGGGGGCGCTCAACGATGTCTGCGTCATGGTTAACACGGGGCGGGATATGTTTGCGGCTGCATCCGCACACCTGTTGGACAACGAGATTCTTGAAATGGATCTGGCCGCGCAGCATGCAGCTATCGAGGTGAGAGAGTGCGCTGCACGCCGTGCCGTGCTCGAGCACCTTAATCTGGATCCGAAGCGGGAGCTTGTTCTGTGCGTAAAGCTAATCACGGTTGTTCACGAGGCTGAACGTATTGGTGCGCTGAGCAGCACGATGGGGTTGGTCGCACGACTGGTACACTTCCCGCGTTTGACTCCCGATGTGGATGATCTTCGTGACATCCGGTCACGGATCCACCGCTTCTTTGATGAGGCGCGCGACAGCTTTCTGGCAGGTGATCCGGAAAGGGCGCGTGCACTCCTGACACAGCAGGTATTGGTGAAATCGAATCTGATCCAGTATTTGCATGATCTGGCGGAGCGCAGCCTTGCGTGCAATGCGGCGGTGGTCTATACCATGGCTGCCTATGTGCTGTTGCGCACTGGCACGCACCTTGCCAACATCGCAAGCGTTGTGACCTCACCGTTTGACCAGATTCGCAGCGGTGTCAGCAGTCTGCATGCTGCCCAGCGAGCAGAATGGATGAAGAGTGTTGTGGTCTGGAACACGCATACCGGGTGCCAGTGAGAACCATGGAGCGGGATTTTCGGCATATTATCCACCAGTAGCGATTAGCAGCTATGACCTTAACTGAATCTTCGATGACGATGCTGGGCACCTCCGCGCCTGGCTTTGACCTCCCCGTAGCCAACCCGGGAGGCAGCGAACGCTCATGCAGCCTGCAGGACTTCTCGGATGCCAGGGCGCTTGTGGTCGCGTTTATCTGCAACCATTGTCCGTTTGTCGTGCATATCGAAGGCGCGCTCGTCGGTGTTGCCCGCAGGTACCTGACACGCGGTGTTGCCTTCGTCGGGATCAGCGCCAACGATGCCAAAAAGTATCCTGCGGACTCTTTTGCCAACATGGCTCGGCGGGCCAAGGAAAGGCGGTATCCGTTTCCCTACCTGTACGACGAGTCGCAGGAGGTGGCACGTGCCTATGGGGCTGAGTGTACACCCGACATCTTTGTGTATGATGCGGATCGCCTCTTGGCTTATCGGGGTCGATTTGATGAGACGCATCCGGGCCGGGGTATCCCTACGGGATCCGATCTCCGTCAGGCTTTGGATGAGCTGCTTTCCGATGGCACGGTAAGCATGGCGCAGCGCCCATCCATGGGCTGCAACATCAAGTGGCGGTGACGCACGGGTAGCTGCATGGACTGGGTAGTACTGCTACCGCCTGTTGTTGCGATTGGGCTGGCCCTGTGGACGCGCCAGGTGTTTCTGTCGCTGGCTGCGGGGTTGTGGATTGGCACAACAATCCTTGGGGGCGGCAACCCGGCTGCCGGGTTGACGGGCATGGCGGACGTGATGGTCGATGTGTTCAGTGAGGCATCGAACAGCCGCATCATACTTTTCAGCCTTCTGGTGGGCGGGCTCATTGCGCTCGTGCAGGTTTCGGGTGGTGTGGCGGCGTTTACGCAGTGGGTGCAAAAGCGTGGTTGGGGTAAAACGAGGCGGAGTTCAGAGCTGCTGGCCCTTGTTGTGGGTCTGCTCATTTTTGTGGAGTCCAGTATCACCTCACTCATCGTGGGGACGCTTAACAGGCCGTTCTTCGATAAGCTGAAGCTGCCGCGAGAAAAGCTGGCGTATTACTGTGATGCCACCAGCGCGCCGGTATGCATGATGATCCCTTTGAACGGCTGGGGTGCTTTTGTCCTCGGCCTCATTGTGGCACAGGGCTATGCGGCTGAGGCCGTCTCGCTTCTGGCGCAGTCCCTGCTGTTCAACTTTTTTTGTCTGTTTGCGATTGCGTTTGCGCTTATCCTGGCACTCACCGGGCTGAGCTTTGGCAGCATGCGAAAGGCCCAGGTCCGGGCCGCTGAGACTGGTCATGTGACGCGACCCGGTTCCAGTCCTATGATCGCGGACGACGTAGCCAATCTTGAGCCAATAAGGCCGGGTGCAGGCAATGCGGGGGATCTGATAATCCCTGTTGTTGTCATGATCGCGATGATTTTTGTCAGCCTGTGGATTACGGGGGATGGCAACCTTATGGACGGGAGCGGCTCAACGGCTGTTCTTTGGGCTGTTGGCTCAGCAATAGGGGTTGCGATGCTGCTGTATTTGCTGCCGCGGGGTGGACGCCCATTGCTTTCGCTGGCCAAGTCAACGGACTTCGTCATGAAGGGGGCATCCGGCCTTGTTGGTGTGGTTGCACTGCTGGTGCTGGCATTTGCGCTGGGCAACGTGTCACGTGAGCTTGAGATGGGTCCCTACATCGTGTCGCTCATTGGTGAAACCATCCAGGCATGGTGGCTTCCGGCGCTGGTGTTTCTGGCAGGCTGCGCGGTATCGTTCACCTTGGGCTCGTCATGGACGACGTTTGCGATCCTTATCCCGCTGGTACTGCCGTTAGCCGAGGGTCTTGGGCTTTCCATGCCGCTGATGCTGGGAGCGGTGCTGTCTGGCGGGGTATACGGTGATCATGCTTCGCCGCTGTCAGACACCTCCATCATCTCTTCCATGTCGGCGGCCTGCGACCATGTTGATCATGTTAACACGCAGCTGCCCTACACGTTTGTGGTAGCCTGTGCGTCACTGGTGGCTTTCCTGGTAGCCGGTGTTGTGATGTAGTTCGCCTCTGCGGATCGTTTTCCGGCACCGTTATGTCCGGATATGTTTCGCAGGTAATGACTCGATGGTATGGCACGGATTGTCAGCCCCAGGGGTACGCCTGCCACAGCCAATGCACTTCGGCGAAGGTCAAGTCATCCGGTCTCGGGCATGTGCCGCGCCTGAAAAAGGGTTATGCCCTGGTCTGCTGTAAAAATGCAAGCAGCGAATCCGATGAACGAGGACCACCGCCTGCAGGCAGGTTGCAAAGGAACCTATCCCACAAACCCGGGACGATGTCCGATGAGCAAGATAACACTGGGCGTGTGGCACGGAGGTGTAGTCATGGCTTGGCTACCGTGTTCGGAGCTGCGAGAGGGCGAGCAGTCGAGCTCCAATTCGCAGCGTGGTTGGAATTTGACTGTTGCACATTATAGCGGTATAATGAATGCATGTAGCGGCAGGTCCCGAAAATTGGAATTCCCGCAACGCTAACGCCAAAGCGCTGGAAGGTCCAGCGTGGCGGTTCTAACCAACCTGCCTCGGAGGTGGCTGACTGCCATGAAGGTGTTTACAGCTAATGGACTCGCGTTAGCGGTACTGGTGCTGCTCAGCGGGGCGTTGTCTACAGACCTTGGAGACTGCAATTTCAGTGCAGAGATGAAGGCTCATGTGGCCAAGGCAGGCCCCCTGCTGGAAGCGAGTCCTTGTTTTTCTGCGAAAGGCGTTGGCAATGAGTGCTGGAAACCCTTTGAGGACACCGCCAAGTCTGCGAGCTACTGTGATACATCAGCTGGGGCCAGGCGGTCTGTTAAGGAGAATGTGAACCATGTGAAACGGCTCGATGCAGCCTGCGATCGTATCCATCGGTCAGCCTGTTTCGGTGATGTGTCACTCTTGCAGGAAGGGCGGGAAGCAGTCTTGACCGGTGGTGGCATTGAAGGAACAGGCCCTGCGAACCCTTGTGAAGACGCCTGTAATGCTTTTGCCGTGGACAGTCGCTCGCTTGGCGGTGATGTGGCTCAGCGCGGGCGTAGTGCATGGGCGGAAGCAAGCTCTTTGCAGACCACATTGGCTATTTATGCTGGTTCGGGCTTCTACTATGACCCTGACTTGTTCCTTCGGGCTGGTCAGCATACTTTGGCTTTTCTCGTAGATCAGGTGTTTTACCGTATGGATGTGTCCTACGACGGAGGAGGATGGACAAAGGTAAGCGATCGCGGTGGTAACCTGAACCCCGTCATAGTAACACCGCCCTGGACAACCACCGGGGTCCACCGGTTGAAAATGCGCTGGTTAAACGAAGCGGGGAAATTTCAGGAGCATGCATATCGTGTTGTGGTCGTTCCTGCTGCTGATCGTATGTTTTCAGATTCCGATGAAAACAGCATGGTGCTCTGGAAAGGCGGGGGTAGTGACCTTGATAAACCGTTGCTTGTGGTGGAGGGTTTTGACCCCAAGGACACGCAAAATCCGGCCGCGGAGAGTCAACCTGAGCGTTATTATGCTGGCGCCATTGATTTCTTCGGGGAGGCCGGGTGGCATGGTGCTGATGTTGTGATACTCAACTTTTCTGATGGGGGACGCAGTATTTTGGACAATGCACAGGTAGTACAGGATGCCGTTCGCTATGTCACTGCAATCAAGACGGGAAGCACCCCTGTTCGGCTTGCGGGGATCAGTATGGGAGGCATCGCTGCCCGCTATGCGCTGGCGAAGGCTGAAGAAGACGGGGATGCACTTCGATGTAACCCATTTTGCATCCTTGGATTCTCCGCAGCAGGGCGCGGTGATGGATGCTAAACTCCAGGATTTTGTCAAGAAGTATGCAAAGGGTGACGATTTGTCCATAAAGCGTGAGGCAGCCAAGCAGATGCTGGTGTATAATGCCTTTGATCCGTCTGGGGACATACATGACGATTTCTATTCGAAAGTGAACACAACCAATGGCAGTGGCTACCCCAAACTCATCAAAAATATAGGCGTTGCATTCTCCACCAGTGCTCCGAACAGAAATAGTGGCAAGTGGCTTAAGGTGGAATTGTCAATTGGCGGTGAATTTTTAAACAAAACGTTTTACATGTATTCAGGCTCCGGCATGAAGCAGGCCGGGAGTTACCTGCCTCTGTCATCCACCACGATGTGGGGAGCGGCATGGTTTGCAACGTGGGAGCTTGTCCGATACACAGATCCTACCTTTATTCCTCATAACAGCGCGCTGGACATGGTCAATGGCTCCTCTAAGTTTGATGTCACGATTATTCCGTCCTACACTCACTTCCATGATGACGTTCCGGACGAGATTGTCGTTCCACTTCTGTATGAACTGGACCTCCTGCCCCCACTGGCGGCATCGATCCTTGGCCCTTCTACACGGGAGCCAGATGAACTAGGTACTTGGGCTGCCTCCCCTTCCGGGGGGACTGCGTCCTACACCTATAGCTGGGAGTACAAGCTAACATGTTCTTTCGGCAGTGCAGACGAATCGGAAGTCGCATGTGGTCAATGGCATCCTGGGGGTACTGGTTCAAGCTTTACGCGCAGTACCTCCAGTTCCTTCGAGTCGCTGGAGTTGAAGCTTACGGTGACGGACACGTATTCCCATAAAGCAGTAATGGCTCACAAAGCCGTGCAGATTACTGACCCTGTTTGGACGGGAAGCTATCCGAATCCATTTAATCCGTCTACAGTGGTTCGTTTTACGCTGCAAGAGGCCACGAGGGTATCGGTGCGCGTCTACGATATTGCGGGCCGCGAGGTACTTCAGCTGGCGGATCGCACCTTTTCGGCGGGGACCCACGGACTGACTTTCGATGCATCGTCGCTGCCCAGCGGTGTGTACTTCTACCGTCTCAGAACGCCTGATTACAGTGCGACGCGTTCCATGTTGCTAACCAAATAGATGGAGGACACAGTATGCGCGCGCTTTTATGCATGCTGGGGCTGCTGGCTATGTTGCCCCCCAGCACTGTGCAAGCCCAGGAACAGCAGGCTAAACCCAAAAGCAGTAAATGGATCACTGCTGGATTACAATTTCCTTTTTGGGAGCATAGTTCTCTGACTCCATATTTTCATTTGTTTGGAGTCAATGTGAGTTATAGCTTTGGCCGAAGCGTATATCATCAGGTAAGGGTTAACGCTCATGCTTTAGGGCTCGGTGCTGATTATTACGTCTCATATGCCAGTTATTCCCGGGGAATAGGGAGTGTGGGAAGGTTTCACATTGTAACTGTTTTTGCAGGTCCCATGTTTGTGTGGGGCAAGGGTGAGAGTAAACGTTTTTACAGGGCAGGGTTGTCCGGAAATATGCAGGCAGTGTTTCTACCTGTAAAACACTTGGGATTTGGCGTTGATGTATATGGCGGTATCAGCCCCGGCCAAAGTGTACTCGGGGTTGGCGTAGTATTTGTTATGGGGGGAAAGATGTGAAGGAAGCCCGGGGTGAATCACTTGGCAGCTATGCCACAGGGGTCTTTTCCTCCCGCAAAATCGCCCGGAGTATTGGAGAGAATATTGCCTTTCGTGTGCTGGCCGCCGGCAATCATCCCAATCATCGTACGATCTGTGCTTTCCGGAAGCGTCATCTGGATGATTTCCGGGCGCTGTTTATGCACGTCGTGCGTGTGGCCTGCAAGGGTGGGATGGTGCGCTTCGGCACGCTTTCCATTGACGGGATGAAGATGCGTGCGAATGCGAGCAAGCGCAAGGCAATGAGCTATGGTCGTATGATTCCGGAGAAGGAGAAGTTCAGGCGGGAGATCTCCGCGCTGCTTTTGCAGGCGGACCATCAGGATGCCGCGGAAGATGTCGCGTACGGGGAGGATGTTCGGGGCGATGAGCTGCCCGCGGTGCTGTCTTCTTCTGAGGAGCGTAGCAGGAGTATGCCGGCGATATTGGATGAGATGGCTGAGGAGGACCTGGCGGAGGAGGAGGAAGGCTTAGCGGCAGCTGAGGAGGGCTTGGCGGAGAAGGAAGAGGACCTGGCGGCGGAGGTTGCTCGTCGCCAGGCGCGTTTGGCGACAGTGGAAGCGGCGGAGGCGGACCTGCGGGCCCGGCAGCAGGCGGACG
>JAAXGV010000188.1 GCA_012271185.1 Rhodothermales bacterium | reverse complement strand
GCAATTTGTCGTCAAAACGGTCCAAATCGGCCTGCTGCGGGCAAAAAAGTGGGCACATTCCGCCCCAGCGCAGAAACAGACACCAGTCCAGACCTCCACAACATCCTTCAAAGCTTACGCGGCATACCCTGCCGGACAACCAGTCAGGCGCTGCGACCAGCAGATACACAGCCTTAGCAAAGCTTGCAGCGCGCATTCAATCCCTGCGACCCGCTGCCTGGAATAGCCATCTTTGACCGTGTGTGTTTTGCTCATTGCTTCCGCAGGCCCATCGCCAAGGTGACGATCTCGGCGTACAGTATCGGCAACAAGCAGTGCCTGATGCGCTTTCAAGAGCCGGCACCTGCCGCCCCGCGCACGAGACACAGGAAACAGGCCATGATGCTCACGGATCGAAGGGTGAACAGGTGTACGCAGAAAGCTTCTCAAGCCAGCCCAGCACACATTATGCCCGCCAAAGAGAAGGGATTCTTCATCGCCATCGACTCGGACGGCTGCGTCTTCGATACGATGGAAATCAAGCACAAGGAGTGCTTTTGTCCGGCTGCGATCAAGCACTTCCATCTGCAGGCGGTAAGCAGGTATGCACGGGAGACATGGGAATTCGTGAACCTATACTCGCGTCAGCGAGGCACCAACCGTTTTCCAGCACTGGTGTCCGTGCTGGACTTTTTGCGGGTTCGCCCGGAGGTCATCGTGCGCAGCGCTGCGGTTCCGGAGCTGGTCGCATTGCGCCACTGGATTGGGGAAGGACCGAAGCTGGACAACCCGGCATTGCATCAGGCCGCTCTATGCAACCCGGCGCTCAAGGTGGTCCTGGACTGGAGCGCGGAAGTCAACGAACGCGTGGCGGACATGGTGCACGGCGTGCCGCCGTTTCCTACGGTGCGGCACGGCCTGGAACGCGCTTCATCGCAGGCGGACATGATAGTCTCGTCCGGAACGCCTCTGGCTGCCCTCCACCGTGAATGGAAGGAGCACGGACTGGCCGGATATGTCAGGCGCATCGCAGGTCAGGAGGATGGTACCAAGACACAACATCTCACTGCGGCTGCCCAAGGCAGATATCCGCCGGATCGGATACTCATGGTAGGTGATGCTCCAGGAGATCTTAGAGCAGCACGGAACGTCAACGCATTCTTTTTTCCCATCCTGCCGGGCCGGGAAGAGGACTCCTGGCAGCAGTTCTGCGATGAGGCGCTGGATCGCTTCCTGAGCGGGTGCTATGGCGGCTCGTACCAAGAATCGCTCATTGCAACCCTGGAGGGCACCCTGCCCGTCCAGCCGCCATGGACAAGAGCCACATGATGTGCCAGCTCAGGCTGACGGCTTCCGCTCCAACCAGATGGTGACGGGTCCGTCGTTGCACAGGCGAACCTGCATCATGGCACCAAACACGCCACTGGGTACCGGTCTGCCCAGCATCTCCTCCAGCGCATCAATGAACCCTTCATACAGGCTGCGCGCCTTTGCAGGGTGCGCAGCCTCGACAAAAGCCGGGCGGTGACCCTTTTGAGCATTACCATATAGCGTGAACTGGGAAACCACGAGCGCTTCGCCACCGGTATCAAGCAGTGACCGGTTCATGCGACCAGCACCGTCCGGGAAGATGCGAAGCTTCGCACACTTGCGGACCATCCACGCGAGCTCCTTGTCCGTGTCGTTGCCATGAACGCCCAGGAAGATGAGCAGACCAGGTCCGATGACGCCTGCTTCCTGACCTTCCGCAGTCACGGAAGCTTCCGACACGCGCTGGACGAGAGCAATCATGCGCCAAGCCGCTTTTCCAGGAACGAACGACACGCCCGCATAGCCCGTCCGCGATGGCTGATGACATTCTTTTCCGCTGCGCTAAGCTCGGCAAAAGTCTGCGTTGTGCCTTCCGGCACAAAGAGGGCATCATACCCGAAACCGTCCCTGCCGCGCTCCTCTGTGGCAATATGCCCGCGACACACGCCATCGAAGAACGCCACCTCTTCGCCCGTGACCAGCGCCATTGCTGTGCAGAAAGCAGCCGCACGGTCCTGTACGCCGGCTAGTGTGCCGAGAAGCTTTTGCCTGTTGTCGCGCGGCGTGCAGCCGGCGCCCGCGTACCGCGCCGAATACACGCCCGGTGCACCATTCAGGGCGGACACCATAAGTCCCGTGTCGTCCGCCAGCGCCCAGTACCCAGTAAACGTGTGCAGGACCATGGCCTTCTTCAGCGCGTTGCCACGCAAGGTGGCCGCGTCTTCTTCAACGTGGGGAGCGCCCGCAACGTCAGAGGCTGCCAGGACGTTGATCGCGAGACCGTCAAGGAGCCTGCTTATCTCCTGCACCTTGCCGGCGTTACGCGTAGCCAGTACCAGTATGTGCACAGACCTGAAACACCCCGTTCAGGATGTCGTTGCATGCTGCTGCAACTGTAACACAAGACAGGGAACCTCTTGGCACATCGAGTAGGCATCGGCGTCAAGGTGCGCGAAAAAGAGAATATTGACCGGGCGTTGCGCCGTTTCAAGCGGACGGTGTCCCGCAGCCGCATCCTGCGGGTGTACCGGGCGAACATGTCGTTCACCAAGCCCTCCGAGGAGCGGCGCGTGGCCAAGGAGAAAGCTTCGCGTAACGCACGCAAGCACAACCGCCGCTATTAGCAGGGCTGCCAGGCAACGCTACATCTTCGTTGCCTCACGCACAATCTGCTCCTGCTCCAGCTTGTGCACCATGGCGCTGCCGGTCGCGGGGCTCGCACTAGGCGTGCGGCCCACATATTCAAGGGGCGGGTGTTTCTCCCCGATCCTGCCTCGCAGGACGCTGTTGATGCAGGGCTGAATGTATGTCCAGGCACCCATGTTCGCAGGCTCCTCCTGGACCCAATAGATCTCACAGCCTGCTTTATAGCGTTCGATCTCCTTTTGGAATGCCGTCCAAGGGAACGGGTAGTACTGCTCAATGCGAACCAGTGCGATCTTTTCGTCAAGCGCAGGCTCTTTCTGCACAGCGGCCAGGATGTCGTAGTAGACCTTGCCGCTGGTGATGATGACCCGTGTGACGCGGGAGGGATCCGTCGGACTGGGGATGACCGGCAGAAACTGTCCGTGCAGGATCTCGTCCGGAGAGGAGATTGCCTTTGGGTGGCGCAACAGACTCTTGGGGGTCATCAGAATCAATGGCTTCTTCATATCCCGCTTGACCTGGCGCCTTAGCGCATGAAAGTAGTTCGCTGGTGTGCTCATGTTGCACACAATCATGTTGCCTTCCGCGCAAAGCTGGAGAAAGCGTTCCAGCCGTGCTGACGAGTGCTCCGGCCCCTGCCCTTCATAGCCGTGAGGAAGTAGCGTCACCAGGCTGCTGCATTGGCCCCACTTCTCTTCGGCAGCGCTCAGGAACTGGTCAAAAACGATCTGGGCCCCGTTGGAGAAATCCCCGAACTGTGCCTCCCACATCACCAGCGCATCGGTGCTGGCAACAGAGTATCCGTACTCAAAGGCGCAGACCGCATACTCGCTGAGCAGACTGTCGAAGATGAAGAGCCGTTCCTGGTCCGCAGTGATGTTGTTGAGCGGGATGTACTCCTCACCCGTTTTCTGGTCATAGACCACTGCATGGCGCTGGCTGAAGGTTGCTCGCCGGGAGTCCTGACCGCTAAGCCGCACCGTAGTGCCTTCCACCAGAAGCGTACCAAAAGCCAGTGCCTCTGCAAACGCCCAGTCTATACGGTCTTCCTTGCGCATGCGCTGGTCACGCCGCCTGAACTGTCTGTGCAGCTTTTCGTGGATGGCAAAGCCTTCCGGAAACCGCAAGAGCGCCGCCAGGACCTTCTCTACATCTTCCGGGCATGGCCGCGTATCAACCTCGGGAGGCGTTTCGTAGGACCTGTTGTGAAAGCGTTCCAGGATTTCGGCAGCATTTTTCTGCTTGAGGTTGCTCGTTCGCTGAAACGCCTCCTGCAGCTGGCCGCGGAAGTCATCCAGCATCGTCTCTGCTTCATCAGGCGTCATCTCGCCACTGCGGAGCAGCATCTCCGTGTACAGCTTGCGCGGGGACCGCTTCTTTTCGATCTGCCTATAGAGTAAGGGGTTCGTGTATGTGGGCTCGTCGCCTTCGTTGTGGCCATGCTGCCGGTAGCACAGCATATCGATGACAACATCTTTGTTGAACACCTGCCGGTAGTCCAGCGCCAGGCGCGCTACACGAACGCAGGCTTCGGGATAGTCCGCGTTAACGTGAAAAATGGGGGCCTCAATCAGACGTGCGACATCGGTCGCATAAGTGGAGCTGCGCGCCTCGCTGGGACCTGTCGTGAAACCAATCTGGTTGTTGATGACGATATGAATCGTACCGCCGGTATGATAGCCGCGCAGCTGGCTGAAATTCAGCGTCTCCGCCACCACACCCTGACCGGCAAAAGCTGCATCGCCGTGGATAAGCAAAGGGATCACCGCATCGTGAATATCGCCCCCGGGGGCGCGCGGATCGTCCTCAGCGCGCAGGAGGTCTTGCTTGGCCCGGACCATGCCCTCAACAATGGGACTCACAGACTCAAGATGGCTGGGATTGGATGCAAGGGAAAGATTGATGTGTGTGCCATTCCTGCCGTCATAGATGCCGCTGGTCCCCAGATGATACTTAACATCGCCGGAGCCATAGATGGTGTCCGGGTTTGTGCTTCCCTCGAACTCGGTGAAGATCGCCTCGTAGCTCTTGCCCATGATGTTCGCAAGGATGTTGAGCCGTCCACGGTGTGCCATGCCAATCACCACTTCGTGCACTTCCTGGTCTGCCGCGTCGCTGATAATGGCATCCAACATCGGTACCACGCTCTCACCGCCTTCAAGCGAAAACCGCTTGTGCCCGATGTAACGCGTATGCAGGAATCGCTCAAAGGCTTCAGCCGAATTCAGTTTCTGCAGGATGCGCCGCTTATCTTCCAGTGACAGAGCATCCGTATTGCGCTCCGGTTCTATGCGTTCTTGCAGCCAGCGCTTTTCAATGGGGCTGGTGATATGCATGAATGCCACGCCAATGCGGCGGGTGTACGTTTCGCGCAGGATCGTAAGGATTTCCCGCAGCGGCAGCACGTCGCGTCCGCCCAGGCCGCCAGTAACAAACTCGCGGTCCAAGTCCCATACTGTCAGCCCATAGTGCGCCGGATCAAGCTCCGGGTGGTACTTCCACGTGTAGCCCAGCGGATTCGTGTCGGCCTGCAGGTGACCCAGCACGCGAAACACCCGAATGAGCATCATCACCCGCGCCTGCTTTTCCACCATGTCCAGCTCACCGGCGCTTCGGCCATAGCTGCCAAGCTGGGGCGTGGAATCCGGGAAGTGGACATAGGGCGGGTACGGGATGTTGAGGTCTTTGAAAACGCCCTGGTAGAAGTCATGCTGACCCAGCAACAGCTCTTCCACATACTTCAGGAAGGCGCCGCTTTCAGCCCCTTGGATAACCCGATGATCATACGTTGACGTGATCGTCATCACTGGTGACAACCCCACCTTGCTGATGGCATCGGGCGGGATAGCGTGGTATTCGGACGGGAACCCAATGGATCCGACACCAATGATCACGCCCTGTTGCGGCATAAGACGCGGCACACTCAAACTGGTACCAATCATGCCCGGGTTGGTGAGTGTGGCTGTGGTGCCCTGGAAGTCCGCTACCTGAAGCTGGTTGGCACGCGTCCGCCGAACAAGCTCGTTGTAGCTGCCCACAAGCTGCGCGAAGGTCATCTTGTCGGCCGCCTTGATGTTCGGCACCATGAGTGAGCGGCGCCCTCGCCGCTCGACGTCAATAGCCAGTCCAAGGTTCACATTGTGTGGGCGCACACGCTGCGGTGTGCTGTTGTCCCAGCGGAATGTGGAATACATCGCCGGAAACACCTTCAGCGCCTGCACCAGGGCATACGCGATAAGGTGTGTGAACGACACCTTTTCGCCACCGATGCCCCGCTGCTGTTGATTAATCAGCGTTCGGTTCTCGACGAGGAGCTTGACCGAAAATGTGCGTACAGAGGTTGCCGTGGGCATGCCCAGGCTGGCTTCCATGTTCTGCACGATGCGCGCAGACGCCCCGCGTAGCGGCTTGATGTCTGCATCACCAGGCACCGGTGCGGCAACGGCTGCTCCATCGCCACGGAGATCCTGCTTCACCTTGACCGCCGCCTTGGCCGCACCAGCAGTCAGAAAGGATTCGCTGGGCCGAAAGTCGGCAAAAAAATCACGCCAGCTTTCGCTTACGCTGGTTGGGTCGTCGAGATAGCGGACATAGAGCTCTTCTACGTAGCCGCTGTTAAAGCCAAGAGCACTCATGGCTGCCAAATCATTGTGAAGGATGATGGCATGGATATACCACAGGGAGCACGGAGGGATTCCGCATGCTGCAACTAATGTAGCCAGCCATGCGCCCGGTACCATGCCATGGTCTCCCTCAAACCCTGAGTCAGGGATATCTGTGGCTGGTACCCAAAATCACGTGTGGCTTTTGCGGACGAACAGATCTTTGCTGCATGAAGCAGCTCGCGACCCTTTTCTGTGTTGAGGGGCGGATACCTGCCGAAGAGTGCGCCGACTCCTTGTGAAACAGCAGCCACCGGCAACACTAGGCTGCGCGGTACCGGTATGGTGCAGGCATTCGTGCCCAAAGCGGCCATCGCAGCGCGCTTGAGACCTTGCCATGATACCGCCTCGTCGTTACCGATGAAGTAGGTCTGGCCCGCTGTGGTTTCTGATTCTGCCGCCTCTATCATGCCACGTGTGAGATCCGCCACATGCACGAGTGTCAGACCAGGATCGCCTCGCAGCACTGGACAGACGCCCCGCTGCACAGCCCTGAAGAAGGTGAAGATATCCCGTTCGCGCGGTCCATATACCGCGGGCGGCCGCACAACGACAAGCGGGAGCACTTGCGCATAGCCGTGGATTGCGGACTCCATTTCCGCCTTGCTGCGCCCATAGCGTGAAATGGGACGTAAAGGTGTGGCTTCGCTGGCATGGTCGGCCGGAGCCTGGCCTACGGCCGCCAGGCTGCTCGTGACAAGTACTTTGGCAATCTCCGGGTTAACATCAAGGACTGTATCCAGCAGCTGTGTCGTTGCGGTGACGTTGCCCTCTATCAGGGCAGCATAGGTCCTGGCACGCGTTACACCGCCAAGGTGGTACACGATATCCACATCCCTTACAGCGTCTTCAATCAGCACCCGGTCTGCGAGTGTGCCACGTACGGGCACGATGTCTTTGCCCTCCAGCCATTTCAGGCGCGTTCTGACAAGGCATCGCACCTCCGCGTATCTGCGGGCCAGAAGCAGCTCAACCAGGTGGCTGCCGACGAATCCGGTACCGCCGGTAACAAAGACTTTCTTTCCCTTGTAGTCCACTGTGCCGTCGGAAGAGAACTGACATCAAAATTAAGCCATGAGAATGTTTTGCGGCAGGCACCGGCAGTGGCGTTGTCAGTGCCCGAAAGGAGTGCACTTGCCGCCAGATCTTCAAGAAGCCGCCTGCTTGACGACACGTGCGCCTTTACCTGGATGGGTCAGAAGGCGTGTCCGAAACGGAAGTACGCCACAGGCTCGCGAAGCCCTGTTGGCCACCAGCCGGCCTCCGGTCGGGCAGGATCCCAGGCCCGGCAGGCGATGTCAAAGCGCGCGACGAGATAAGGCCAAGAGAATCGGACGCCAACGCCCGATCCTATGCCCATCTCCTGCAGAAAGGTTCCGAACCTGAAATGGCCATCCGGGGCGCCAGGCTCAAGGCTGGCAAAGCCAGGGTTTCTGGGCCCAAACCACACATTGCCAACGTCCGCGAAGGCAGCCAGTATCCATGCAGCGCCAAGCGTATGATCAAGCGCCGTGTGGCGCAGCTCTGCGCTGAACTCCATCTTGATGTCTCCGCCCAGAATGTTCGTGGCATCCGCGCCGGGTGCTGCACCCGAGCTGAAGCTCGTGGCGCCGGGACCCAGCTGCCTGAGATGCCAGCCGCGTACGCTGGAGGCTCCCCCGCTGAAGAAGCGCCGGAAAAAGGGCACGACATCGGCCTGACCAACCGGCTGTGCCCAACCGCCAACAGCTTTCAGGGCGAGAACACTGGAAGTATGAAACCTGAAATAATGCCGAAGATCGGCCACCAGGCGCACATACTGGCGATAGTTCATACGGTCCCGGGTACCGCGGCTGCGAAAAAATGACAGCCCAGGCAGGCTGCCCTCCACGGTTTGCGCACTGAAGACATACCGATCAAGCAGGTACGGCAGGTTTCCGCCAATCTCTATGGCAGCTTCATAGCTGTAGCCCTGGTCACGCCGTAGGGGGTTGACCCGCTCGCTTTGGAAGGTGTAGCGGAGCGCGTTGTTGATCTGAGGATGCGTGTAGTCCTCCAGTACCTGCGCACGCTGGACGGGATCAGACACAGGCAGGGTACCATTAGCACCCAGGATGCGATCCAGAAAGCGGGCCTTGAATCCGCGCAGCGTATCCGGATTGCTGAGACTTATGTCCAGCAAGTCTACAAAGGATGCAACTGTTGGGGTATGCTGCATCTCCAGGCGGATGCGGGCCGTACCACGACCTCGCAGCAGCAGACGCAGGTCTTCGCGCCGGGCGGTGAGCAGGCTCAGTGTGGCACGTGTCCGCGCCTGATACAGACCCGCCCGGTCCTCAAGGTCATGAAACGGCGCCGCAAGGTAAGGCAGCGTAAGAGACGCGGATACCTCGCCCTGACTCGAAGAAAACACGGTGGAGTCTATATCCACGGCGATGGAGACGGTCGAGCTGACACGGATCAGTTCGCCGCTGCCAAACAGGTTGACGTTTTCATACGAGATGCCCAGGCCCGCACCGAGTTCGCTACCAACGCCCCCCAGCACGCCACTGCTCTGCAGCGCAAAAATGTGCGTTCCAAACTGGTGGCGGGGACGGGTCCGCACGGTGATGCGGTGGGGGAGCGCCGCACCTGCGGGCGCACCCGGCGATATGTCCGTGAAGGAAAAGATGCCTGTGGCTTCCAGGCGCTGTTTGGTCTGCTGCACTTCAGAGAGACGATACGGAGCGCCGGGATGCATGCGCAGCGCATGCATCAAAAGACCGGGCGTCAGACGGACACCAGACTCCATGCGGTAGGAAACGAGTGAATCGCTGGCCGATCTGGCGGAGCCGGAAGGCCTGGACCGGCCAGGAGGACCCTCCACACTGAAATGGATGCTGCCGTACAAATAGCGCGGCCCCGTGCGAATACGTATGACCACATCGAGAGAGTCGGCACTGTGCTGCGTGACAAACGCGGTGATGGAATCACGTGTGATGGTTGCATATCCCGCATCGCGGAGGTCAGCCAAGAGCCGTCGCCGCTCGTCAACGAGCAATGGCTCGGAAAAACGCAGGGAGGCCACCTGATACTCCAGCGGCGTGCTGTCATGCAGTGTCCGGGGCGTCAGCAGCGACGCTTCGGCCAGCGCGCGCTGTTGCGCCATGTCCAGATGGTCCAAGCCCTCGTATCGGACTTGCCGAAAGTATGAGACCGGTCCTGGCTCAATCGCAAAAGTGACAGCAGCCCGCCTGCCGCCCCGCGTGGTGTCTATACGGGCAGCGACCCTGGCATCGCGGAACCCTTCCTGCACAAAAAAGCTGCGCAGCTGGTCTGCGTCTGCCGCTACAACGGCGCTATCCAGCCACGCTGGAGGTTCGCCGCTGGCCATAAGCGCGCGCCCGATGCGCGTGCCAAAGGTTCCCCTCGCACCCAGCTGGTGCAGCCAGAGCCACCAAGTAAGGCCACGGATGTCAAAGACAGCGCGGTTGGGCGTGGTGCGAGTGCGGCTCGCCAGCGTGGCCTCAGAAAAATATCTGCTCCCCTGAAAGTGCACACGGTCAACGATAGGAGGCCGCTGTGCACCGGCTTCCGGAGCAGTCAGCAACGCGAGAAAAAGCAGGACAGAGCTGAGCTGACGTGCCGGGTGCGCGCAGTCAGTCGTCCGAGTAGTAGAAGTCGTCGTCGGCAGTCGGGAAATCGGGCCAGATCTCCTCGATGCTCTCATACGGTTCCCCTTCATCCTCAAGCTCCGAAAGGTTCTCAACGACCTCTATGGGAGCACCCGTACGTTCAGCGTAGTCAATAAGCTCATCCTGGGTCGCCGGCCACGGCGCGTCTTCCAGATAAGAGGCCAACTCAAGCGTCCAATATCCCATAGGACCCTAGCCGATCATAGTGATTGGTTTCCGGCGCCTGCACAGGCAGGCAGGTACAGGGCGAACAAGGTACAACACAAGCTGAAAGCCGACGTTCACGCAGCCTGCACTAAAAGTGTGCCGCTTCATCCAAGATAGCCTGGTACTCCGAGGCACTCATCTGCGGAGCCAGGAACGGATACGGATTAAGCTTGGTACCGTCCATACGATGCACCTCATAATGCAGGTGCGGCGCGGCAGACAGCCCTGTGTTGCCGCTCAGCGCAACCATCTGTCCCCGCTTGACAGGATGCCCCGGCTGCACCGATGGCATAACTTCGGAGAGATGTCCATACAGCGTCTGATAACCGGAAGCCGGATGGCTGATGATGATATGGATGCCATAACCGGATTGCTTCCGCACCACCTGTGCTATGACGCCGTCCGCGGTCGCAAACACCGGAGAACCCGAAGGGATCGTGATGTCAACGCCTGCATGGTGCATACGTGTGTCGTAGATGGGGTGCTGACGCATCCCGAAAGGCGAAGTTAAACGGCCCTTGGCAGGCATGATGCTTGGGAGCTCCCTGTTGCGCACCTCGTACTTCTCCGCAAGCGCAAGCAGCTCCCTGGTGCTGACAGCCTGCAGGTTCAAGCGCCGCTCCAGCTGGCCCAACTGTTCCTCCACGTGAGTAAGAAGGTGGGCAGTGGGCATACTGAGCCGGTTGAACTCTTCATACGGCTGACTGCCCCCGATGCCGACCTGGCGTACAGCATCCGGGATGGTATTGACCTGGAGCATGATGCGGTACAGCGTCTGATCTCTCAGCGCCAGCTCATCCAGGTGTTCCGAGAACGCTGCTATGCGTTCATCTGCTGACGCCACCTGAGTCTGCAGAATCTTGTTTTCCTCCTTGAGCGCCAGCTCCTCCGGAGATGTTCTCATGAAGTCGAAGGCAACGGAGATACCCAAGGCCAGCACCACCACCAGCCCACCGACGATCATGCTGCGGGCCAAGCCGTCACGCCAAGTACCTGTTGCAGGGACCCAGTCCAGCTGCGCTTCATTCCAGTAGTACCGTTTACGGGCCATATGCATTCACAGTTGTTGCCAGAATGCCACCTCTCACAAAACGACGTTCACCACTCCGGGAAAGGCGAATATAAACGTCAGCCTGGCATACGTCAACACCATAATCTCTTCCAGTTAAAGTAAAACTTTAATTCCGCAGTGTGGTTCCCGTAAATGTTAGGGAACCTCAATAGTTTCCATCACCCGCTGGACAATCGTTTCAGCTTCAATCGACTCAGCTTCGGCCTCGTACGTGATTGTGACACGGTGTCGCAGGACATCCATGGCTACTGAACGCACGTCTTCTGGCGTTATGTAGGCACGCGTCTGAAGGAATGCATGTGCACGGGCTGCCAGGTTCAGGTTGATGCTTGCGCGCGGCGAGGCGCCAAACTCGATAAGTGGTTCCAGTGCGGACAGCTTGTACTCTCCAGGGTCTCGCGTTGCCAGCACCAAGCTGACAATGTACTCCTCTACGCGCTCGTCCACATACAGGTCATTAAGCACCTGGCGCGCCGCGAGAATCTGCTCCGGCTGCACGACAGGACTGATCTGATACTCGGGACCGGTTCTCGCCTTGCGGCGCATGATCTCCAGCTCTTCGGCGCGTGTCGGGTAGCCGACCCTGATCTTCATCATGAATCGATCCACCTGTGCTTCCGGCAGCGGGTAGGTACCTTCCTGTTCAATCGGGTTCTGCGTGGCCAGCACAAGGAACGGCTCCTCCAGCGGGAATGTGGTTTCGCCGATGGTGATCTGGCGTTCCTGCATACTTTCCAGCAGGGCGCTCTGCACCTTGGCCGGAGACCGGTTGATCTCGTCGGCAAGTATCATGTTGGCGAAGAGCGGCCCCTTCTTGATGGAAAAGTCGCCTGTCTTCTGGTTGTAGATCAGCGTACCGAGAAGGTCCGCGGGCAGGAGGTCAGGCGTAAACTGTATCCGCTGAAACTTCATCCCGATCGCACGGGCCAGCGAGCTGACTGTCAGCGTTTTCGCCAGCCCAGGCACTCCTTCCAGCAAGACATGCCCGCTGGCCAGGAGCCCGATCAGCAGGCGTTCCACCATGTAGTGCTGACCCACCAGAACACGGGACAGCTCTGACCGCAGATCCCGGGTGAAGGCACTCTCCGCCTGAATACGTTCGGTAAGCGCTTTTACGTCAAACTGTGCCATGCAAGCTCATGTCCAAAACGGCCTGAAAACGCCGTCGCGCCCGGCATGTTCTTAGGTCAGTGCAGTTGTTCGCCACAACGAAGGGTGTACCCGTTGAGAAAGGCTGCGGCATCCATCTGGCGATGCCCTTGCTGCTGGACCCGCACAACTTCCACGGCCCCGGTGCCGCATGCCACAACCAGTCGAAGGCTGCTCTCCAGGACAGCGCCAGGTGTACCTGCGCCTTCGGCCAGGCGTGTGCCCAGTATCTTCAGGCGGTGCTGGCCATGGCGCGTCCATGCACCGGGGTGTGGCGAAAGCCCGCGGCAGTGGTTATGGACTGTGGTAGCAGGCCTGTCCCACGGCACGCGGCAGTCATCTTTGTGGATTTTTGGTGCGGGTGTCGCCTGCGAGGCATCCTGCGGTTGTACGCGGGCACGCCCCTCAGCGATGCGACGCGTTGTCTCCAGCACGGCACGCGCACCCAGCAGCATCAGGCGGTCATGCACCTGTCCTGCGGTTTCTTCAGGTCCTACCTGCGTAGGCCATCGCACTATGACATGGCCGGTATCGACCCTGTCCCGCAGAAAAAACGTGCTGACGCCCGTTACTGACTCTCCGGCCATGAGGGCGCGATGGATCGGGGCCGCGCCGCGATACCGGGGCAGGAGCGAAGCATGCAGATTGAAGGCGCCAAGGCGCGCGGCCCCATAGACCGTGCGTGGCAGGATGCGGAAGGCTACCACCACGATGATCTCGGGCTGCAGCGCATGCACTTGCGCCGCAAACGCAGGGGCCTTGACAGAGTATGGCTGCAGGATTGTGTCGATGCCCAGCGTTTGGGCAGCGACCTTGACCGGCGTAGGCGAGATCCGGCGCCCGCGTCCACGCGGCTTGTCCTGGCCGGTGACAACCGCAACAGGGCAAAAACCGCCCTGTGCCAATATCTGAAGCGAGGGCACCGCAAACGCCGGCGTGCCCATGAAGAGAATTCGCAAGCTTATCGGATGCGTGTACGTTCGTCCCAGACCGGAACGAGAAGCTCGTAGTCACCAAAGCCGGTTGCATCCACAAAGACGTATCGCCGGCCTATGCGGTAGTAGTACCAGACTTCGTACGGCTCGGCATTGAAGCTGTACGTCTGGCGCCACATCTCCTCCGGATCGCCGTGGAGGATAAGGACATGTCCGCGATCAGTCTGCCATCCGGGGCGCCGGCCATATGAGAACCTCTGGTTCGCAGCGTTTACACGAAAGTAATATTCCTCCATGCGCTCATTGCGCTCAGTCTGCGGTGTGGGATCGAGCTCCTTCCAGAACTCATTGAAAAGGCGTCTGCGCTCCGCTTCCGAGTCACCCTCGCGTATCTCCCGCAGCTCCCGCTTCGAGGCGGCATAGACCATCTGATCGATAGCCTTGTCCAGGTCATCCAGGTGCAATGAAAGCCCTGTCCATTGCGCAAAGACCACGCACTCGGCAGCATCCGTGCGATTACCGTCCTGCACGCGGATGCGGACCCTGTAGCTACCAACGCCCAGGTCTGCCACTGGAAACGTTGACACCATCTGGTGCCGGCCTTCAGGGATATCGACCATTGCCGTGTCCGCCAGCACAGGCTTGGCCACGTAAGCGGTAATTCCCCGGTGTATCGGCACAAGCTCCCGTGTCAGCGTCACCGTGCGAGAGCGGTCCGTGTACAACTCAAAAAGGATGTCAAACGAAAGACTCTGCCCGCCTATGACATTGCTCACGCGCGGGAGCACTGTTCTGGTTTCGCTATCGTATGAATCCAGCAGCACCAGGTCACTCACGGCAAGCGGCTGATCCAGATCGCGCACATCCGCAGATATCTCCCTGTACACGATCGTATTGGCGTTGTGGTCAATGATCTCGAGCGCCACCAGGTACTTTCCGGGATCCAGAATCACGGAGCGCGTCGTGATGTCACGGGCAGTGCGAGACTCTGTTTCGGCAAACACTGGAACCGTGACGCTGCGGTCCCAGATCGGAGACTCCACGATAAGGGTGGGTCGGCCTTGGGCATCGAGGACTGTGATGTCAGCAGACACCTGGTAGCGGGCAGCAAAGCCCAGCGGGCTGCTGTCGAAGCGCAACGCGCTGTACGGAACCTGCACATACAGGTCAAGCTGCGTACGCGCCCGCTCATCAGCGTGGCGCATGCTGTAGGCGCCTGCAGCAACATGCTCCTGCTGCCCAAACGCGAGCTGGGTGCCTGCTGAGGCTATCAGCAGTACTCCAGCTGCACACCGCAGAAGAGATCCAGATACAACCGTTCGCATATTGCAGTCACGGATACAGGTTCGCCATGTGCTTTGACTGCCTCCGGATTTATCAGCCGCACAGCACTTGCGGAGACCATCTGTCGCCAGGCAGCCCCCGGCAGAACCGGTAGCTCATGGCTGTACAGGCGTCTGGGCTACAAAGCCTTAGATCGTTATGCAGGGGCCGTCGTTCCATTCATCTGGCTTTTGAGGACGCATGCTCGTGGAACGAGTGCCCCGCTGGCCTGTCCTTTGGCGTTTCGCGAAGCACATCTTGCATGGGGTTAAGCGTAAAGCGCTGCTACAAAGCGCTGCGCATCAAACACCTGCAGGTCTTCCAGCTGTTCTCCCACACCAATGTATTGCACAGGAATCTTCAACTCATTGGAGATGCCGATGATGATACCACCCTTGGCGGTTCCATCCAGCTTGGTTATCACCAGACCGGTCACATTCACGCTTCTCGAAAACTGCGCTGCCTGAACCATGGCGTTCTGTCCGATGGAGGCATCCAGGACGAGCAGCACCTCATGCGGCGCTCCCTGGTGCTGACGTCCCAGCACGCGCTTGATCTTGGACAGCTCATCCATGAGGCTGGTTCTGGTATGCAGGCGTCCGGCCGTGTCTATGAGTACTACATCAGTGCCGCGCGCCATAGCGGACTGCACGGTGTCGTAAGCGACAGAGGCCGGATCCGCTCCATGACGCTGTTTGATCAGCGTGGCGCCTGCACGCTGTGCCCACACCTCGAGCTGTTCAATAGCGGCAGCCCGGAACGTGTCTGCCGCACCAATCGTCACGCTGCGACCCGCCTGTGCATAGTGGTAGGCCATCTTGCCGACAGTCGTAGTCTTACCCACGCCGTTGACGCCTACGATCATGATCACGTGCGGGTTGCCCGCCAGCGGCGAACCAAAGCCCTGATGGCGATGGTCATGTAGCAGGCGCACAATCTCTTCACGGATGTGCTGTTCCAGCTCCGCCGAAGAAACATATCGGTCCCTGGCAACGCGCTCCTGAATGCGTCGAACAATTTCCAGCGTTGTCTTTACCCCCACGTCGCTGGTTACCAGAACCTCTTCCAGCTCATCCAGGACGGCATCGTCAACCGTGTCCCTGCCGCGGATCAGGCGATTCAGCCTGCCAAACAGGCTGGTCCGCGTTTTTCCCAGCCCGCGTTCAAGGCGCTCCTGTCTGCTCTTTGATTTTTTTCCAAACACAGGCTAACAGTGTGCTGCCCGGGTGCGCAGCTTCAAGAAACGAATGAGGTACTGGACAAACGAAAGCGTCATCAGCGCAGCCGTAGTCCACAAACAGATCTGCATCACCGGTCCACTGGTGCGCAGCACTGCCGCGATAATGGTGGCAGCCACTGCTGTGACGGCCACCTTGCCCGTCCACATGCTGGCCTGAACCTCTTCCACCTCACGCGAAATGACGGCACTGCCGGCTACGATCAGCACATCACGGATAACAATCAGAGCAATCAGCCACAGGGGCAGGAGCCCTTTCACTACGAGAGCGCTACCTGTTACCAGCACAGCCACCTTGTCGGCAACCGGATCCAGGATCTTGCCCCAGCCGGTCACAGAGTTGTTCCATCGTGCGATTTGGCCGTCAAACCAGTCTGTAGCGCCCGCCAGCATGCACAGACCAATGATCAGCCAGACGTTGGCGCCACGCAGAATCAGCACGGCGACCGGTGCAGCCAAGGCCACTCGTGCCAGGCTCAAGACGTTCGCCAGTGTCCAGAAAGGGCCCAGTTGCAACGTCATGAACGGCGCAACGCTCAAAATCCACCAAGCTCAAACGATCAGCGGCCACCATTGTTTGTTTCGGCACCATCAGTACAGCTTCCGGGTTCAACCGGGTTGTGCGCGCCGTGATGTCAGGCAAACGGCAGCGTGTGCGCTGATTGCGCAGCATCCCAGACATGCATGGTGGGTGTGGTGTTATCCGATATCCAAGCACTGTTGCGTGAGCGCATCCTCGTCATTGACGGCGGGATGGGCACGACCATTCAGAAGCACCAGCTTTCTGAAGACGACTATCGGGGAGCGCGCTTTGCGGTTCACCCGCAACCGCTCCAAGGCAACATGGACCTGTTGTCGCTTACGCGGCCCGATGTCATCAAGTCAGTCCATGCGTCTTTCCTGGAGGCTGGGGCTGACATTATCCTCACCAACACGTTTAATGCGAACCGCATTTCGCAGGCGGACTATGCCACCGAGGACCTGGCGTATGAACTTAACGTTGCGGCTGCCCGACTGGCGCGCGAGGCAGTAGCCCAGTTCAATGCACGCCCGCGCTTTGTGGCGGGATCCATGGGGCCGCTCAACAAATCGCTATCGCTTTCTCCTGTGGCGGGGAATGCCAGCGAGCGCGCGATCACGTTTGATGAGGCTTCCGAAGCCTATGCGGATCAGGCGCGCGGCCTCCTGGATGGCGGCGTTGATATCCTCCTGATCGAGACAGTCTTCGATACCCTCAACGCTAAGAGCGCCCTGTACGCAATCGCCAAGGTGTTTCATGCCAGGGGTGTTCGCATTCCTGTAATGGTGAGCGTCACCATAGCAGATATGAGTGGCCGCACCTTATCGGGACAAGGTGTTGAGGCGTTCTGGATATCCATTGCGCACGCTCCGGAGCTGATGTCCGTCGGGCTGAACTGTGCCTTGGGCTCGGCCCAGATGCGCCCCTACCTCCAGGAGCTTGCCCGGGTTGCCACGGTACCCACCAGTCTCTATCCCAATGCGGGACTTCCCAACGAGTTTGGCGGATACGATGAGACGCCCGGGTTCATGGCAGAGCAGTTCGATGCATACGCCGAAGCCGGCTGGCTGAACCTGGCGGGCGGCTGTTGCGGCACCACGCCGGACCACATCCGGGCGATTGGGGAAGCAGTAAGGAATCATGCACCGCGCAGCGTGCCAGCGGTGCCGCCTACGCTGCGCCTGAGCGGGCTGGAGCCACTGGTGTTCCGGCCGGATCTCAACTTCGTCAACATCGGCGAACGCACCAATGTGAGCGGATCACGCAAGTTTGCCCGCCTCATACGCCAGAACAAGTACGGTGAGGCGCTGTCTGTGGCCCGGCAGCAGGTCGAGGACGGCGCCCAGATGATTGACGTAAACATGGACGATGCGATGCTTGAGGGTGAGCACGCCATGGTGCGCTTCCTGAACCTTGTAGCGTCGGAGCCAGACATCGCCCGCGTCCCCGTTGTCATTGACTCCTCCAAGTGGTCTGTGCTCCGTGCAGGCTTGCGATGCGTGCAGGGCAAGGGCATTCTCAACTCGATATCCCTCAAAGAAGGGGAAGAGGTCTTTAAGGCGCAGGCCGCGGAGGCGCGCCGCCTTGGTGCGGCGGTTATTGTGATGGCTTTTGATGAGGCGGGGCAGGCCGATACGCTTCAGCGGCGTGTGGACATCTGTCGGCGTGCCTGGCGGATCCTGACCAGGAGCGTGGGCTTCCCGCCGGAGGATATCATCTTTGACCCCAACATCTTTGCGTTAGCAACAGGGATTAAGGAGCACAACCGCTATGCCATCGACTTTATAGAGGCTACCGGGTGGATCAAACGCCACCTGAAGGGTGCGCGGGTCTCTGGTGGAGTCAGCAACATCTCTTTTTCGTTTCGCGGCAACAACGTTGTACGTGAGGCAATGCACACGGCCTTCCTGTACCATGCCGGCAGGGCGGGCATGGATATGGGTATTGTCAATGCCGGACAAATAGAGGTCTATGAAGAGATTAACCCCGTGCTTCTCGGAGCGATAGAGGATGTCCTGTTTGACCGCGATCCTGATGCGACAGATCACCTAATTGCGCTTGCAGAGGAGATGCGTCAGAGTCCTTCTGAGCGCAAGGCGGCGCGTTCAGAATGGCGGGAGGAACCTGTGGAAGCACGCCTGCGCCATGCCCTGCTAAAAGGCATCTCGGAATATATCGAAGAAGACGTGGAAGAGGCGCGTGTGCGCTATCCCTCGCCACTGGCCGTGATCGAAGGGCCCTTGATGGATGGGATGGATGTGATAGGAGACCTCTTCGGGACGGGGAAGATGTTTCTGCCACAGGTTGTCAAGAGTGCACGTGTGATGAAGAAGGCCGTGGCGTACCTGATGCCGCATATTCTGGCTGTTCAGACGGATCAGGACACGGTCCTGGGAAGGAAGAAGATCCTTATGGCAACCGTCAAGGGTGATGTCCATGACATCGGCAAGAACATTGTAGGGGTTGTCCTGCAGTGCAACGGTTACGATATCACCGACCTCGGCGTCATGGTGCCTTGTCGCACGATCCTGGATAAAGCGCTGGAGCATCGGGTAGATGCCATAGGTCTGAGCGGGCTTATCACGCCGTCGCTGGACGAGATGGTACATGTGGCCAAGGAGATGGAGCGACAAGGCTTCACGTTGCCGCTTCTGATTGGCGGCGCTACCACATCAGCCCTGCATACCGCGGTGAAGGTGGCACCTCAGTATTCCGGTCCTGTGGTGCATGTTCTGGATGCCTCCAGGAGCGTATCGGTAGTCGGCAGCTTGCTGTCCGAAACCCAGTGCCCGCGCTTTCTCGGGATGGTACGGGCAGAGCAGAAGACGATCCGGGCACGCCATGCGGCGCGCAGCCGGCGCACAGCATATCTGACGCTAAGCGCGGCACGGCAGAATGCGCTGCTCGTGGATCCAGTCGTTGTCAGACCCCGAAGTCTGGGCGTGCACGCCTTTCGGGATTACCCTGTCGCTGAGCTGCGCGACTATATTGACTGGACGCCGTTCTTTATTGCCTGGGAGCTTAAAGGCAAGATGCCGCGCATCCTGGATGACCCCGTAAAAGGACCCGAAGCACGACGCCTCCTTGCGGACGCCAGCGAGCTTCTTGACCGTATCTTGGAAGGCGGACACTTGCAGGCCCACGGTGTCATCGGGCTTTGGGGTGCCAGACGTGACGGCGATGATATAGCGATCTACGAAGAGGGCGTGCGCCTTGCAACGCTTCACACGCTCAGGCAGCAGAGCAGGAAGACGCGCCAGCGCCCCAACAGGGCGCTGGCGGACTATGTGGCAGCGGACAGGATGGATTATGTTGGAGCGTTTGCTGTATGCATCCAGGCGGGTACACTGGCTGCAGACTTCCGGCGTGATCACGATGACTATAACGCCATCATGGTCAGTACGCTGGCTGATCGCCTGGCAGAAGCATTTGCTGAACGGATGCATGAGCGCGTACGCAAGGAACTCTGGGGCTATGCACCTGAAGAGGACCTGTCCAATGATGAGCTGATTCTGGAACGCTACCACGGCATACGTCCCGCCCCCGGATACCCCGCCTGCCCGGATCATACAGAAAAGCGCACCTTGTGGCAGCTTATGAATGTTGAAGAGACCACGGGCATCCGACTCACTGAATCTCTCGCCATGCATCCGGCAGCCTCAGTTTGCGGGTTGTATCTCGCACATCCAGATGCGGCGTACTTTGACGTGGGCCTGATAGGGCGCGACCAGGTGAAAGATTATGCCACGCGCAAGGGCCAGACCAGAGAGGAGACAGAAAGCTGGCTTGCTCCGCGTCTGAACTACGATCCTGACGCATAGGTGCCCGTGGAAAAAGGGCCATACATTCTTGCTGGAAGTAGCAGTTTAGGTGTGTCCAGGACACCTGAACTGCGTAAGGACTGTACGATAGCCCCCCTTACTGCCCACAACCACTCTCTTTGTCGCCCCTGCCTGGTCATCAAAGACCACTGAAAGCAGTGTTTTTCCTAAGGGGTCTTATCGGATACGCACGATGCTGCCCCCGTGC
>JAAXGV010000128.1 GCA_012271185.1 Rhodothermales bacterium | reverse complement strand
TGCACGTCACCGCTTGTCACACCGACTCGCACCACTTCATGGCTGGCGGATACAGCCTTGACGACCTCACGACCAATCTTGCCGGATGCTCCGATGATGATCACTTTCATGATTATTTCCTCCGTGGTTTGACAGGGTTCTGAGTGAAAAGTTGGGATTACAAACTGGCGGAAGGTCTGCGCCAGCTGGTGTACTGACACCGGTTTTCTGGCCAGGGAGTGGTTCAGGCATCATCCCCCTCCACCCAAACCTCCCTCGTATAGTACGCCCGCAATGTCCGCTCGCCATCGGCCTCCCGATAAAACACCACCGACTCCCGCCCCGACTCATCCATCGCAGCCTCAAGCACTTTGACCCATTGCCTGACACGCCTATGGCCCGCACTGAATTTGTTCCGAATGACCCGCACCCTTTGCACCTGTGCGGTCAGTTTTCTATCAAAGGGAAGAGGCAAGACACGCAGCAGTCGCGCCAGCCGTGGCTTGGCCAATCCCCCCTTCAACTCCCTGTGGTAAGCTCCGACCGGGTCGCCATCGAGGGCCTGCTGGAATTCCTCGCGGTACCGTTCCCGCTTCTCCTGGAGCCGTGACAAGCGGGGCTCGACGACCTCAGGATCGTTCTGGAGCACGTTGATCTGAATGTCGTAGAGACTGGCCAGAAAGAACCGGTTGAGATCCGACACCGCTGCGCGCGCGCAGTCCTCCGATTTAACGTTCCTAGTCGTCAGGAGTCTGTACTTGGAACGCAGCACGCTCACATCGTGATCAATTTTCGCCAGCCTGTCCGGCACGTCGCTGGGCGTGTTCGAATTCGGACCGGATTTCCTCGATCTTTTCCACCGCAGCCTCGAACCGGCCGTAGTCTTCGGTGTCCAGGAGGTCCCGGACACACTCCACCACCTCGAAAAGCCGGCCGAGGTCCTTCTGGGCCCGATCGAGACGAGCACACATCATCACCGACATAACGGTCGTGAAGAACATTACAGGTGCCACAGTCAGGAATTGGCCGACCGGCTTGATTGGAACATCTTTGCGAGGATCAGGGATTTCCATGTGCCGTTGTGGGAGTTCCCAGGAAGCTGCTCCGTTTCTTACTGATCCGGTAACCCGGGCCTGAAATATAAAGCACGCTTTCCAATGATGGCTATAGTGTTCATTTCGCAGCCGGGGTGGATGGCCAGTTACATGGGAGCCGACTCACAGGGGAACTTTGTCGGCTTCAGCCCAGCGCTGTATCAAGTCACCCCGGGGGGAATCGCCTTCCGATGCGTACGCCCCGCTGGCTCTATCACATCACTTAAGCCCTGCTGTTCACGAAGACCACGGGACTGTCGCGCCCGCCTGGAATGGGCAGCCCGGCGGGTTCCAACGACCGGCCCGGACATTTGCCCGCAGAGCATACCACTCCAGCCGACGACGTTCTCCTCGATGGCGTCAGAAAGCGAAGGGCTATCATCCGCCTTTCGTGAGTCAGGTTATACGCGGGATTACATCCCTGCTTTGCTGCAAAACACAACAGCAAGCACGGTGAGTACGAGGCCACCGCTTGCAGGCAGGTTATCAAGAAATCTCAGGCGATGCGCAAAACAGCGACACTACCGAAATTTGAGCTTCTTTTCGTTCCTGGCACCAAAAGGGGCGGCAGAGAACTCTGACATAGTGTCTGCGTCGTACTGCCTGCCGAGGAGTCTGCGCTGCGATGACCCTTTACCTCTTGCAATCGGGACTCGCGCTTTTTGTCCGTACCTTGTGCATGAGGCCCCGTGCAGCACAAATGACAGAGACCAAGGGAAACAGAACCGTGGCGCCACGCTCCTGTATGCATCAGCCCTTGGCACGCCTGGCCTTGGCTATCGCGTGCACACTTGCCGCTTGTGACAGCGACCCCACAGAGCCTTCCGGAGAGGCCCTCGTGGAACGCCTGGACATCAGTCTGAATCCTTCGGGCTTTGTACCGCTCGCCGCAGAAATAAACCTCACCACGACACAGCCAGTTCGGGTAGAAGCCTTTATCCCTGGGCGCCACTCCAAGGCGGGGGACGTGACGAACCGGTTTGAGGAGGTTTCAACATCCCATGTGCTGCCGATCCTGGGCCTCTACGCCTCAACAGATAACAGTGTGAGGCTTCGATTCTTTGACGTATCCGGGGCAGACCTGGGCGAAGTCAGCCGGACAATCACCACAGACCCCCTCATTGCCGGCCTTCCTACCACCTCCGTTGAAGTCAACAGGCCTGGACACAAGCCTGGCATGCACCTGGTGAGCTACTTCGGCATTACCGGTAAGTTTTTGCCTATGACGCCCGTGATCATCGACTCCGAAGGCGCTGTGCGATGGTTCGCTGACTTTGGCGAGCACGAGTTCCTGAGCAGCCTTTTCTATGACGCCGGCGTTGAGCGTTTGGCCAACGGTGACCTGTACTTCGGCGATGGCAGCAGCGGACGCATAGCGGCCATTGATATGCTCGGAAACGTAACCGGACAGTGGCCTATCCCAGGGTATGTATTTCACCACAATGTCCTGGAGATGACGCCTCACGGCAATCTCCTGGCCACCGTTTCCAAGAATGGCCTGGCTACCATTGAAGACCATATCGTTGAAATTGACCGCAGCTCCGCAACCATTGTGCAGGAATGGGACCTTCGTTTGTCACTGGACCAAACCCGAACTGCCTGGTCTGCCAACACGCGTGACTGGTTTCATGGCAACGGACTGGCTTACGATGCGATCCGTGACGCGATCATCGTGAGCGGACGGGTACAAGGCACAGTGAAGCTGACGCGCGATAACACAGTGGTGTGGATACTCGCACCGCATCGGGACTGGAGCATCGCCGGCAATGGCGTGGACCTCACCACCAGGCTGCTGACACCACTGGATGCCGCCGGGGCGCAGATCACCGAACCGGAGGTTCTGCAGGGTACCCGCAAGCATCCGGACTTTGACTGGCCATGGTACCAGCATGCACCGGAGCTCCTGCCCAATGGTGACGTTCTGATTTTTGACAATGGTGAGAACCGCCACTTTACCGGCGGACCCCGCTACAGCCGTGCTGTGGTGTATCGTATTGACGAAGACAACCTGACGGTTCAGCAGGTCTGGGAATACGGTGAGGAGCGCGGCAATGCCACATATTCGGCCATAGTGTCCGATGTAGACTACCACCCGGTGGAAGACAATATCGTCTTCATGCCAGGGGCTGTTTTTGATCCTTCCCCGGTGGGTCGCATCGTGGAAATCGACGTCCAAAGCCGAGAAGTCGTGTTCGAGGCCTCAATTCGTGCGCCAGGGGCTCAGTACGGTATCACTTTTCACCGTGTCGAACGTTTGCCTCTGTACCCACCCATGCAGTAGCCGTGCCTGCCATGTGTTTGGTTTGAGCACAACAATACGTAAATTCAGCAGGCAGCCATCCGCTCTTCATGCCATGCGTACCTCCTTTTACGTCCTGATACTTGGTGCCCTGCTTATCTCCTGTGGTGTTGAGGGCAGTTCCATGCTCCCTGCTGTTTCCGCGACGGAGCCGAGTCCATCGCCTGACCTGCACTCCTCAGCTGCACAGATGACCGCAAGTGCGTCTGTCTTCCTTGAAGGGCTCAGCGAAGCACAGCGTACCAGCGTGCTGTTCGCACTGGATGATTCGGAGGCGCGTACACGATGGAGCAACCTGCCCAGCGCCATGTTTGATCGCGGAGGACTCCGCATGGGGGATCTGACAGATGTCCAGCGCCAGGCACTTCATGCACTGCTGCGTGCCTCTACCAGCAGCCAAGGCTATCACAAGATCGCTGGTATCATCTGGATTGACGATGTGCTTTCGGCAGAAGCCCAAGCACGCCGGGATGGCCGTATGGCGCGCCTTATCGAAAGCTGGAGCTCGGAAAACTACTGGGTTGCATTTTTTGGCGATCCGCGTACGGAAAAGCGCTGGGGATGGCTCATTACAGGCCACCACCTCGCAGCATCCTTCACGGTGGTCGACAGCCAGGTTGCCTTCACGCCGCTCTTTCTGGGAGCCGAACCCTACGAGATAGGCTCAGGCCCCTATGCAGGATTTCGGGCACTTCCACATGAGGCAGAACGAGGGTTTGAGCTCGTGCAGTCGCTCACCGATGCTCAGCGCAACGTGGCCGTCGTCTCTTCTGAGATTCCCCGAGATATCCTTGAGGGTCCGGGGCGCAAGGCCAGCCTGGAACAATTCGCAGGCATCACGGCAGCAAGTCTGACTGCGATGCAGCAGCGCCTGCTTAACCACCTGATTGCCGAGTATGTCCGCAATATGGACCATGATATTGCAGCGTCCTTTCTCAAAGAGGTTGAAAACGACGGCCTCGAGGCCCTGCATTTTGCCTGGATGGGACCAACCGACGACATCTCCAAACGGTACTACTATCGCGTGCATAGCCCGTCCATCCTTATCGAGTATGTGCGGGAACGCGGCGTGGGTAGCGAGGGCGCCAATCACGTCCACAGTATCGTGCGTGACCCTGGCAATGACTATGGCGAAGACTGGCTTCAGCTACACTACGAGGAGCACCAGCGGAGAGCCGGACCTCGGCGCTAAGACGCAAAATCCTATCTTCCCGCAGGGCTGCTGCCGGTGACAGATGCCATTCAAGGACTTGCGTGCCCAAGCGGTGCCCCGCAGCGGAAACGCGCTGGTGGCACACTTGGAAGCTTTTGAACTGATACCACGCTTTTCGGCAGGTATCTGGTTCTTTTCGCCGTCCGACTCACGCTTTCACGGGAAGTACAAGCCGGATCTGCCTATTGAGGCGCGCCTGGAGGTCGCTGCGAGTCTGAGGGATTACGGGCTTGAAGGACTGGAAGCGCACTATCCGAACGAGATCAACGAGAACAACCTCGAAAAGTGGCAGACCTTCACCAAGGAGTCCGGTATACGGCTCATTACAGTCATCCCGCTGCTGTTCTACGACACACAGTTTGAGTTTGGGTCACTTTCCAACCCGGATCCTGTGGTGCGCCAGGCCGCCATTGATCGCACCACGCGCGCGCTGACATTGGCCAAGATGCTGGACTGCGACTTCTCAGTCGTCTGGCCAGGCATTGACGGCTATGAGAATCCCTTCGGGCTCAACATGGCCGACATGCGCCATCGCTTTGCCTCCAGCCTGGCCGAGGCCATGGATACCGTGCCAGGCGTACGGATCGCCTTTGAGCCCAAACCTTACGAACCACGAGGGCGCATCCTGTATGGCCTCACGCCCGAAGGCGTGCTGCTGGGACACCAGGTCGAGGCCTTGCTGCAACACGCAGACAACCGCCGCCTGCTGCAAAACGGACACGCGCTGATGTGCATGAACCCTGAAATCGGCCACCTCCTGATGGGCTTTGAAGATGTTTCGTACGCGCTGAGCTGGCCCCTGTCAGAGGCACGCCTGGCCCATACACACTGGAACAGCCAGCCACTGGGCAACTATGACCAGGACCTCAATGCAGGACTCATCTCACCGGAGCAGATGGAGGCCGGCCTCTACACGCTTAAGATGCATGGCTACGATGGGTACTTCGGTCTCGATATCAACCCGGAACGTATGCCAGTTGATGTGGCGCTGAAAATTTCGATGGATGCGGTACGCGCCTCGTGCAACCGCGTAAACAGCCTGGATCATGCACTGATCATCGAAGCGGCCGAAGCTCCGGCCAGACATCGCGGCGTCAGAGAAGCATACATGATACGGGCCCGCGCACCCCGGCAGACGCAGCTCCCTCCACTGACGGATACCCTCGCTACCGAAACCTAGTTGGCCATTGCCCGCAAATCGAACCGTGGGATTTCGACAGTGAACTGCTCTCCGTTTTCGCGCTCCATGATGTAGTGCCCTTCCATGGTCCCGCAAAAGGTGCTCAGCACACTATAGCTGCTGTACGTATGCTCGTCACTGGGGGCAATCAGTGGCTGTTCCCCGATAACACCCGCACCGTTTACGAACTGAACCCGCCCGCCTTCCTCCTGAATTCGCCAGTGGCGCCTGAGAAGGCGTACCGGCATGTCACTACCGTTCTGAATCCGTATATGATAACCGAACACGAATCGCCGGGCAAAGTAGTTGGTGTCGCTGTCCAGATATACGGGCCGAACAGTAACCGTGATGTGCTCAGTGGTGGCTGCGTAGGGTACCATGGCAGGGCGTTCGAGTGAAGATAACCCTTCCCTGCGTTTCACGTGTGACGTGTCTGTTCATGATCACTGCTCAGCAATGATGCCACGCGTATGTTGTTCGTCTAGGCATGCAACACGATACGCAAGAGTCGGTAACATATTGGTTAGGCAGCACCTGCACCAGCCCCTATGCAAGAAGAGGTAACAACCAAGAAGGAGGTCAAGCAGCTCGACGAGGCCACGATACTGTTTGCAGGGGACTCCGGCGACGGCATGCAGCTGACCGGATCCCAGTTCACACTGGTTACCGCGTTCGCGCACAACGACCTTGCCACCCTACCGGACTTTCCGGCCGAGATTCGCGCACCTGCAGGGACAACGTATGGCGTCAGCGGATTTCAGCTTCATTTTGGATCGATCAATATCCGCACCCCGGGCGATGAGGTTGACCTGCTTGTGGCCATGAACCCGGCGGCCCTGAAAGTAAACCTGCCACGCGTCCGGCGTGGCGGTGCCGTCATGGTCAATGCGAATGCCTTCAAGCCGCACAACCTGAAGCTTGCAGGTTACGGCAGCGTCAACCCGCTGGAGGATGGCAAGACACTGGCTGGGTACCAGGTGTTTTCAGTAGAGATATCCAAGATGACCGAGGAAGCGCTGAGCGACTTCGGGCTGAACAAGAAAGTGGTTGACCGCAGCAAAAACATGTTCGCACTGGGCCTGGCGCTGTGGCTGTACTCACGTCCGGTAGAGCCGGCTATCGAATGGCTCGGGCAAAAGTTTGCCAAGCGGCCGGTTATCCGCGACGCCAACATTCACGTGCTCAAGAAAGGCTACCACTTTGGGGAAACCACGGAAGACTTTATTGTTAAGTATGAGGTTCAGCCGGCGGTCCTGGAGCCAGGGCGATATCGCGCAGTCCGAGGTACCCAAGCCATCGCGATGGGACTGATCGCAGCCACAGCGAAGAGCAAGCTCAAACTCCTTTACAGCAGCTATCCCATCACACCGGCTTCCGACCTCTTGCATGAGCTCAGCAGACACAAGAACTTCGGGGTGATGACGTTCCAGGCCGAGGACGAGATTGCCGCCATAGGCGCCACGATTGGGGCCAGTTTCGGCGGCAACCTTGGTGTATGCGCAACCAGCGGGCCTGGGCTGGCCCTCAAGAGCGAGGGGATCGGACTGGCTGTGATGATGGAGCTGCCCATGGTCATCATTGACGTTCAGCGTGGTGGGCCGTCAACAGGATTACCTACAAAAACCGAGCAAAGCGACCTGCTTCAGTCGCTGTTTGGCCGCAACGGGGAATCACCTGTGCCGGTTATCGCCCCGACAACGCCCGGCGACTGCTTCTATGCGGCTTACGAGGCATGCTGTATCTCGGTCAAGTATATGTGCCCGGTGATCCTGCTGGCAGACGGATACCTGGCCAATGGTTCTGAGCCATGGCGCATTCCGCATTCCAGTGACCTTGCTGACTTTCCGGTGCGCTTTGCCACCAAAACGAACCGGATAGTCGCTGAAAAACCGACGTTCCTGCCATATGTGCGCAATGACCAGACACTGGCCCGCGCCTGGGTGCGGCCTGGGACAAAGGGGCTTGAACACCGCCTGGGCGGACTGGAGAAGGAGCACGAGACTGGCAACGTGTCCTACGATCCGGAAAATCATCAGCTTATGACGAACCTTCGCGCCGAAAAGGTCAGGCGCGTTGCACAAGACATTGCGCCGCTCACCGTGTACGGTGATTGTGCTGGTGATGTGCTGGTCGTAGGCTGGGGATCAACCGAGGGGGCTATCCGCGTAGCAGTCGACCAGGCGCGTAAACGCGGCCTGCGTGTCGGCACAGTGCAGCTGCGTTATCTGAGCCCGCTGCCTGCCGACCTTGGGGGCATCCTGCCGGAGTTTGATCACTTCCTTGTACCTGAGCTCAACATGGGTCAGCTTGTCCGCCTCCTGCGTGACAGGTTCCTTCTGCCGTTTGCAGCATTGAACAAAGTTCAGGGCAGGCCCTTCCGAGTCAGTGAAATAGAAGAGGCCATCGTAAACCTTTCACAAAGCACATAGACCCCATGCCTGACGCCCGCAAGCCCACCCTGCCCCCTGGGTTCGCTGCCAAGCCAAAGCGATCCCGGCTGCCACGTGGCTTCAAGGGGGCAAAGCGTCCTCCCTCCGGCGAACGGCGCGGGTTGACGCGCAAGGACTTTACCAGTGACCAGGATGTCCGCTGGTGTCCGGGGTGCGGTGATTACGCCATCCTCGCCACAGTGCAGCGCCTGATGCCGCAACTTGGCGTACAGCGCGAGAACGTGGTCTTCATCAGCGGCATCGGGTGCTCCAGCCGCTTTCCGTATTACATGGAAACGTACGGGGTGCATTCAATTCATGGCCGCGCCCCTACCCTTGCCACCGGGCTAAAGGCGTCGCGCCCCGAGCTGGATGTATGGATCGTCACCGGCGATGGCGATGCGCTCTCTATCGGGGGGAATCACCTGATACACATCCTGCGTCGCAATGTCAACTGCCAGATCCTGCTGTTCAACAATCAGATCTACGGGCTTACCAAAGGCCAGTTCAGCCCGACATCAGAGCTTGGCAAGATCACCAAAAGCTCACCGTACGGATCACTGGCGCTGCCGTTCAATCCGGTGTCCGTGGCCTTGGGCGCGACAGCCTCCTTTGTAGCGCGTTCGGCTGACCGTGACACCAGACACCTGGCAGCAATACTTAAGCGTGCTCATAAGCACAACGGTGCGGCCATGGTAGAGATATACCAGAACTGCAACATCTACAATGACGGCGCCTTCTTCGAGTTCACTGAAAAAGCCACCAAACCGCACAGAACAATCTTTCTGGAGCATGGCAAACCCATGGTGTACGACGGGGGCAGACGCGCTGTCCGTCTGGATGGATTCAGGCCCGAATCTATTGACCTGACGGGCGGAGCATGGTCTGTCAGCGACGCGATAGTGTACGACGAGACAAGCCTTGAACTTGCTGGAATAGCCAGCCGCATGTTCTGGAACGATGAGATGCCCCGCCCCTTCGGCGTGTTCTACTGCGAGCGGCGCGAGTCATATGAGTCCCGCCTCCATGCTCAGCTGCACCACGTCACTGAGCTTCACGGCGAAGGCGACCTGGATGTGCTCCTTAACACCGGCGACACCTGGGAAATCAACTAGCGCTTCCGCCAGCGGATGGCTGTGATTGACGCCACAGCTTTGGGTGCCACTGGACAGCGTCTGCGGCCCGCCTATTAGCAGGTACCATGAAGCTCGGCACCTCTTCTGTCATTGTGGCAGCCTTTGTGGGGCCTGGCACGGTCCTGACGTGTGCGACTGCCGGCATCGAGTTCGAGTATGCACTCAGCTGGGTTCTGGTGTTTTCGGTGGCAGCGACCTTTGTGCTGCAGTCGTTTTCTGCCGGTGCCGGCATCCTGGCACGCAAGGGGGTGGGCGAGGCCATGCGTGAAGCGGCACAGCACCCCGCTACCCGAACACTGGTGTTCGTGCTGGTTATCCTGGGGCTCTGGGCAGGCACGGCGACCTTTCAGACGGGCAACCTCCTGGGAGCAACCGCAGGCCTGGATTCACTCTCTGGGGGCAGGGTTACCCAAAGCACAACGCTGCTGCTGGGTGCGGTGGCTGCCACGATCCTGGCACTGAACCTGCGCATACTCACGCAGATTCTTACAGGGCTCGTCGCACTGATGAGTGCAGTGTTTATAGCTACTATGTTTCTCGCGCCCGTGAACTGGGAAGCGGCACTGTCCGGGCTCTTTGTACCACGTCTCCCGCTGAACAGCGTTGTCAGAACAATGGCACTGGTGGGCACCACCGTGGTCACGTACAACCTCTTCCTGCATGCCAGCGCAGCCAAGAAATACTGGGAAGACGAACCCACGCCCAAGGCCTGGCGCCGGGAGATGACTGGCATGGCCATCTTCCTGCCGCTGGGCGGCTTTATCTCAGTCGCGATACTGATAGCAGGGGCCACGTTTGCCCCGCCAGAGGGCGGTGTCACAAGTATTGCCGACATCGCACCCATCATAGAGCCGGTGGCAGGAAATGCCGCCCGGCTGCTGTTCGGGCTTGGCCTGTTTGCAGCAGGGATCACGTCAGCCGTTACAGCCCCCTTGGCGGCTGCTTTTGGGATCAGGGAGATTTTTGACTGGCCTGATGAGGCAAGCGATTGGCGTTTTCGCGCTATATGGATTTCAGTACTGCTGACGGGCCTGGGTTTTGCCCTGGCAGGGCGCAATCCTCTCGAGATCATCATCGCGGCCCAGGCCGCCAACGGTCTGCTGCTGCCTTTTATGGCGGGGTTTGTGCTGCTGCTCACGGCCCGCCAACGTGAGGTAACGCTTCCCGCATGGTACAAGGCCGTCGGCGCGGTCGTTGTGATGATCACCGCCGGACTGGGACTGCGAACGCTGGTATGGGTTTGGCGTCAGCTCGGCCTGTAGGGCTGGTGCGCAGACCCGGTCAACGCCGCCGGACACCCGCACCATTCGATGCAGCATTTACTTGGGCATGTCACCCCAGGCTTTCTGCAATGCGAGCTCGCGGCGACGGGCAGAGTACTTCGCCACGTAGATGGAGCCCTGAAACAACAGGATGAGCGGCACCCAGACCAGCAGCATGGAGACAGGATCTGGCGGCGTCATCAGTGCAGCGATAAACATCAGACCCGGGATTGCATACTTGCGCGCTGCGCGCAAGCGCTCAGGTGTGGCAATACCAATCTTCGCAAGGAAGTAAACGGCCACGGGGAGCTCAAAAAGCAGGCCGGCGCCAAATGCCCACCACGTCACCATACTGAAGTAGCGGGTAATGTCAAACTCGTTGACAATAAGGTCAGAAATCTGATAGTTGTTAAAAAACTGCAGCGCAAACGGTGTCGTTATGCAGTACCCGAAGCCAACGCCCAGCATGAAGAACAGCGTCGCAAAAAGCGCGGCAAAACGCATACCCTTTTTTTCATTGGGGTACAGACCAGGCTCAATGAACTTCCACACGTAGTAGATAAAGACCGGTGAACCCGCTACGGCACCGACAGACAGTATGATGCCCATGTGCGCAAAGAACTGACCTGTCGGGTTTCGGCTCTGCAAGACAAGCGTTGAGACGCCTTCGATGCTAAGCCAGCGGTACATGAAGAAGTCCGCCCTGGCAGGTCCCATGAGCACTTCTTCAACGATCCACTCGCTGAAGATGGCTGCAACAATGGTCAGAAGCACGACACCGGAGGCACCCTTGATCAGGGTCCACCGAAGGTCCTCCAGGTGGTCAAGGAAACTCATTTCGGAGTCGAGCAACGACTCTTCGCGCTCATCCGGCGAGGCCTGACCGTTGGTTGCCTTGCCCTCGCACAAAGCGGAAGGCTTACGCCCGCGCCGAATTATGCTTGCGAGACCACGCACCATAACCTATGCCGAATCCGAGCCTCCGCCACCACCTTCGCGCAAGTTCAGATCCAGAAGCGAATCCACCCAAAGCCCTTCCCGCTCCATGCGTCGGCGCCCCCGGTTCCAAGTAAACTCAAAGAGCGCAATCAGGCCTGCAACCTCGTACCCTTCTGCGCGCAGCAGCAGCAGTGCGCGCATGGCACTTGTGCCACTGTTGAGTATGTCGTCCACCATTACAATGGGTTTCGCCTTCGATAGCGGCCCTTCCACAAGGCGGCGCCGGCCATGCCCCTTGCGTCCGTCCCGTATAAATCCGCCCCGGAGCACCGGAAGACCGGGAGCACTCACCGTAGCGCAGACAACCGGGTAGGCACCCAACCCGTATCCGGCAACCTGGTCTATGCCGCGCGTGCGCAGACGTTCAGCAAGGACACTGCCAACTTCCTGTGCAGTTGAGCCGGTAAGCATGGGAATACGCGTATCCAGCAGCCATCCGATCTGCTCACCTTCCGGGCTCGTAATACGTTCTTGCTCCTGTCGAACAAGAGAGGCCTCGTAGAGCATTTGCCCCAAGTCCACCAAGTGCGGGGGGCCTGACAGCACGCTGCCCATCACGCATTTTTTTCGCAGAACGACAACGTATACTGTTCCTGAGGCATGTGGTTCATGCCAGGACGAAGTCGTACAGGGGATGTTGGCGGGTCAGTTCACGAACCTGGTTGCGCACGCTCCGGTGGGTGTCTTCGTCCGAAGGCTTCTGCAATACGGCGTCGATCAGTGCAACCACCTGGCGCGCCGTCTCCTCCGTGAAGCCGCGCGTTGTCACAGCCGAAGTGCCAAGCCGGATACCGCTTGTAACAAAAGGGCTCTTATCATCAAAAGGCACCATGTTCTTGTTCACTGTGATGTCGGCCGCCTGCAGGGCTTTCTCGGCCGTCTTGCCTGTCAGACCCCTGTTCCTCAGATCTACCAGCATCAGGTGATTGTCCGTACCCCCGCTGACCACATGATACCCGCGCTCAAGAAAGGCCAGCGCCATCGCGGCAGCGTTGCGCTGCACCTGCTGCGCATAGTCTTTGAACGCCGGCACAAGCGCCTCGGCAAAGGCCACCGCTTTGGCTGCAATCACATGCATGAGCGGTCCGCCCTGCGTGCCGGGAAATACCGCCGCATCAAAAAGCTCACTCATGCGCCTGATACGGCCGCTCTTGGGGGCAACCTTTCCGAACGGGTTCTCGAAATCCTGACCCATTAGTAGCATGCCACCGCGCGGACCACGCAGCGTCTTGTGCGTGGTCGTTGATACGATATGCGCATGGGGCAGAGGATCATTAAGCACACCCGCTGCAATCAGGCCGGCCGGATGCGCCATATCCATCCACAGCAGTGCATTCACCTCATCCGCAATGGTCCGGAAGGCTGCGTAGTCAAAATCTCTTGAATAGGCGCTGGCACCTATTGAGATCATCTTCGGCCTGACGGCCAAAGCCTTGTCACGTACACGGTCCATATCGATACGCCCGGCCAGCGGACCGTCACGTTCCACGCCGTAGTACTCAGCCTTGTAAAGGATCCCGGAAAAGTTTACAGGACTCCCGTGCGTCAGGTGACCGCCATGAGCCAAGTCCAGACCCAGAAAGGTGTCGCCAGGCTGCAGCAGGGTAAGGTATACTGCCGCATTGGCACTCGCACCCGAATGCGGCTGCACATTTACCCACTCGCAGTGGTACAGCGCCTTGGCACGCTCCCGTGCAAGGTCTTCAGCAGTATCGACGTGCTCGCAGCCGCCGTAATAGCGCCGGCCCGGCAAGCCTTCCGCGTACTTGTTCGTAAGCGGCGTCCCCATCGCCTGCATCACGGCACGCGAAACGAAATTTTCCGAAGCAATCAACTCTATACCGGCATTCTGGCGAGCCACCTCACGCTCAATGATTGCGTATACCTGCGGGTCAGAGTTACGTAGTGATGTCATCATAGCACCGGGTTTATCTGGTTCCTGTCATAGCATATATCAGGATGTTCGTACCCATCTGTAAAGCCTGTGCCCGCACCTCTGGCGAGTTGTCATGAACCGTCGGAGGCTCCCACCCGTCGCCAAGGTCACTCTCGTACGAGTAGAACACGCACAGGCGTCCCTGCTCATCAAAAAGGCCGAACCCCTGGCTCGGCTTTCCATCGTGCTCATGGACCTTGGGCAAACCAGCAGGAAACGAATAATGAGCGTGGTAGATCGCATGCTCAAATGGTAATTCAACGAATTCTTGGTCCGGGAACACCTTGCGCATCTCTCGGCGTATCGCCACATCCAGTCCGTAGTTGTCGTCAATGTGGAGAAACCCGCCATGCTCCAGGTAGCGTCGCAGACGCCGTGCCTCACCAGGAGAAAAAACCACGTTCCCGTGCCCGGTCAGGTACAGGTACGGATATGTGAACAGCTTGTTACTGGTAAGCTCTACGACATCCGGCCGCGGCGCAACATGCAGCAGCGTGTTGTCCCGCACAAACGTCAAGAGCTCAGGGAGAGACTGCTCATCGCTGTACCAGTCGCCGCCTCCGTTATACTTGATGCGGGCAATCGTGAATGCGAAGTCCTGCGCCACAGCATCCGGCGCCAGAAGGATCGCGGACACCAGCATCACTCGAGTCCAATGAAATATCATGGCCAGCAGCGGTATCTGACGGAATGGAGTGCTACGTGCATCCTGTCATACAATGTTACGTATAGGGACGCACGGCTACACTCAAAACATGCACCAAGCCATGAAAAAGACTTTCCTAATCGGCCGGTTCCTGCAAAGCCATGCCGGCGTATACCGCCACAGCCCGTCTATCGCATACAAGGGCACGCGCTTGCCACAGGCCGTGCTCCAGAAACGATTCAGCGAGCGCGCCACCCGTTACCGCATGGAGCGCAACCGCTACGCGTACCATTTCCAGGCCGGACTGGCAGTTGCAATACTGCTGATCATTGGTGCCTTCAGCATTGACATCAAACCGCAAGAGGCCAAGCCCATTACGGTGGTGGCACAGGAGGTGATTGCGATGCAGGAGATCATACAGACCCGGCAGAAGCTCAAGCCACCGCCACCGCCCCGCCCGCCTGTTCCCGTCGAGGTGCCCGATGATGTCCTCCTTGAGGATGACGACCTTCCACTTGGCGATCCGCTGGACCTTGTTATGCTGACTCCGCCGCCGCCCTTGCCGGATAAAGACCCCGAAGAAGACATGGAGGATGAGCCTTTTGCCATCGTTGAGGAGATGCCTGATATCATCGGAGGGCAAGCAGCGCTCTACGCCTCACTGGAGTACCCGGCCGTGGCACAGCGTGCAGGTATTGAGGGTCTGGTAGTAGTTGAGGTTATCGTGGGCACAGACGGAAAACCCTCTGATCCCAAGGTTATGCGGTCGGTCCACGAGATTCTTGATCAGACCGCAGTGGAGGCCGTAATGGAGCAGCGCTTCACACCCGGCCGCCAGCGCAACAAGCCCGTACGTGTTCGCATGGCAATACCAATCAAGTTCAAGCTGAAACTCGGCTAGTGAAGCCGTATGCCCCGGATGAAGTGGTCGGGAAACACATAGCGCGTGTGATACTTCTGCCAGTCCCACGCATGCCGGCGAAACACCGGGTCGTCCACCAGCGCACCCGGTGTCGCTGCATAGTCCAGCTGATCATGCGAAGGTAGCGGACGCACGTACTTGCCGGCGGTCGTGTTGTAGTCTCCGTCTTTGACCCAGCCATCGCCGATCAGCACGTAGTCGCGCTTCCAGCCCTCTTCCACTGGCGGCGCTTCCGGAAAGCGCAGAGCAAGCTCATCGCCGGCATTCATGATCACGTACCGGTCATCTACGGTGCCCAGAAGCTCACCGACCTCGCCGAAACGCGTGTAGTAGCCCACAAGGTCGCGCCAGACAGGAACGATCCCCGAAAGCGTTCCGTAATCTGGAAGCTCCGGAGAAGACCTGTTGGCTTCGGTTACCACCGAATACCCCCGGTACCGCAACTCGGCAGTCCTGGGCGCAACCCGTACTGTCTCGGCAGCTTCCCGCGGCATTTTGGCTGCCCACTGCAACGCATCCCAGTAGATTTCCAGGTTGGTGTGCAGGCGGACCCGACGCGGCCCGCCCGGTGCAAAGAGCCCTTCAAGGTCAACAAGAATGGTCTTGGCCTTTCCTGAAGGGAACCCGAGATTGCCATACGCGGCTTTCCACGTTCCATCACCCTGCTGAACTTCCAGATGCAGCGGCTTGGGCGACGCCTGCTGACCCTGGCTTATAGCCACATTGATGGAACTGTCCGTCGGTCTGATCCAGCCGCTGGCTACCAGCCAGCTTGCCTCAGGCAACGCATCACCCAGGTCGATTTCGATATAGTGATCTCGCGTGACGCCCTGGTAGTCTCCTCGACCAAAGAAGTCCAGGTACTGCCCGTCGCGTGCGCGTATGCTTTCTGTGGCGTCATGACCCGTGTCCGTGAACACGCTCGCCACCGGCTGCGTCTGGCGCGTTACGTGCACCGCAAATTCCGGCGGTGGAAACGCAAACCGTTCATCCAGAAAAATTTCGGTGTCCCCCGGATGATCCACGACCATCAGCGAAACATGGTCGAAAAAGTGCGTTTCCCAGAGCTCTGCCGTGATGCGCACGTCATAATAGCCATCAACCGCACGCAGCTGATCTCCGCGAATCTTTACCCAGTCCTCGGTTGTCATGATGCCCGCGGTCTCTTGCGCGTTGATACGCAACCCTAAAGGGGAGCGCCAGATAAAGTCTGTGACGAACTGGAGCTGCTGCCCATTGTGGGTGAAGAGCCACGGACATGAGCCTTTCAAGCGCTGCTGCGCGGAGATAATCTGGTCTGATTGCAGATCAAACTCCGACTGAACGGTACCATTGGGCCATGAGATGCGCGCCACATCCGCCAGAAGGTGGTGGCCAAGCCCAAAGTGCATGACCGGCTGTGTGATGGGCCGCTTCTGGTAGAGCGTGCCTGCACGCAGCTCCACCTCGCCACCGATGCCGAACGAGTTGATGCGCTGATCCCCCACCGCCTGCGCCGCACGCGGCTGGATCTGCTTCCAGTGGTACCCGCGTGGAGAGAGTATCTGTGCGCGAGCGGGCTGTCCCGCGGCATCCAGCCCCACGAGGTCAAGCCTGCCTGCCTGCCATACCGCCGCAACAGCAAACACCTGGATATCTGACCTGGCCTCAACAGCATGAAACGTGTAGTCATCATCCTGCAGCCAGGCCCGACTTCCGGCCGGCCCCGTCAGCAGAATATCCTGACCGCCGTTGTTGTCCAGGTCTGCCACCAGAAGCCTCTGAAACATCTCCGTGGCAGAAGCCACGGTTTCGACAGCCCAGTTTTTCTGATAGGTCATCCGCAGGATGTCGCCGCCGGCAGTAAGAACCAGCAGGTCCATCATGCCGTCACTGTTGCTGTCTGTCACCGCCAGGTCCACTGCACTCTGAACCGTATCCGGCACCTCCCAGTGTACAAAGCGCCCCTGGCGCTCATTGTGCTGCACATGCAGCACGCCGCCGTGATCAACCCAGGCCGCGTCCGGATCACCATCACTGTCAAGGTCTGCCCATACAAAGTTCCTAGGTGCACTCAGGTCTCCGAAAAGATCCACCGGCATGAACGTGCCGTCACCATTGTTGCGCAGTGTCCGTATGCGCTGCGCAGCGAGTACCAGATCCATATCACCTTCCAGATCAAGGTCTGCCGCCCACACACCGGTGTAGGGAGCGCTCAGCACGCCTGGCCCCACTCCCAGCGTGGCTGTCACATCCGCAAAGGCCTCTGTGGAGTCCTGGGCGATCATGCGCAACCCCCCTGACCCTGCAAGGGCCAGATCCACCCGAAAGTCGAAATTGTAGTCCAGCCCGGCAACCGCATGCGGCCCCGAAGCACCCGGCGAGGCCCACTCTTCACTGCGCAGTGTCGACAGCACTCTGCCATCGGTAAAAAAGATCGCCGGCAGCGCATCGTTGCCCAGCGCGATGGCGGAGATCCAGACCTGGCGCGCTCCTTCCTCGGGTAGGAAGCGTTCCGTGATGAACTGCAGGGAGTCGTCCAGCGGAGCGACATCTGGTGCTGGCGTCTCGATGCGCTGCAGCGAGACCAGCGGCATTGCAATAATCTCTGCGGGAGCACGCAGCATGAGCAGATCCTGCCGGTAGGTGGGCTCACTCAGGAGCACGTTGTGCAGAAAGCCCAGCTGCATCAGTGCACCTTGTGTGTCGCTCGCTTCGACGGCAGCATAGGCTGCCTCGAGCTGGGCAATGCTTTCGGCGCCAACAGGTGCAGTACGTGCAGCAAGGGCCTCCCGCAAGGACTCTGCAATCATCCCCTGAGCCACCTGGCGCCTCAGCTTCGCCAGTTGCAGGACAAGGTTCCGGGGCGCGATCCTCAGCAGCGACTCAAGGAGCGCGTCGGCTTCCGCTGTTTCTTCGCCGACTGACTCCCGCAAGGCAAAGGCTGCACGCAGGTCGGTGGAATCCCTGCTTACCGCCTGGCGCAGATAGGCCTGGCCCGCTTCGGAGCGCCCCTCCCTGAGCTCCATGAGCCCCGAAAGGTACAGCACGTAGCTGCCATTCTTGTCCAGCCGGCGTGCCTCACCCAGATGCGCGGCAGCAACATCTGCCTCGCCACGGCGCAGTGCCATGAGTGCCAGGTTGGCCCACGCCGCCGGCTCCCGGGGCGCCAGCTCCGTCACATAGGTCAGCTTGGCCTCAGCACGCCTGTCTTCGCCGACCTCCATTGCCGCAACCCCTGAATAGAATGCGGAAATTGCCTGCCCATATTCCCTGGTGTCCGGCTGCGGCACATCGCTGGCACAGCCGGCGACTGTCGCAGCGACAAGCACCGCGAGTATAAAGCCATATCGCATCATGCACTGCCAGGTAATGCGTTGCACTGGAAACAGCCGTTTCTACTAATGCAACCCTGTCTGGTTTGCCGGCGGTGACACGTCGTGGCCCTGACGCACCGCAAGCGGGCGTTCACCCTGAGTTGCACCCTATCTGCCTCAGTCACCGTCCCCACCGCCTGCGTCTTGAAACGGCAGTCCTGCCCAGGGATGAAACTCGCATGTGCCGGCTGACGGACCTTGCGGCAGCCGGCTGCAAGGTTTTTGCACGATGTCATGCATTCAACTCGCCCCAGAGTATGCTTGAGGCCATTCAAAATCCAGCGGATTGGTTATGGTATTTCTGACACCAAGGTCTTTTTTTGAGCACTTGGCGAAGTACCGCTGCGAATGGAAGGAAGCACGATGGAGCGGCTGCAACACCGCATACGTTCTGGTAAGTACGAGATGAAAGCTCGGAACGGCTTAGGGCCTGGCAGCATGTGGCATTGCTCCTTTACCGGGAAAGCCGCTGCTGAATTGTCCCGGCAAGTGACGAGCTGGTCCATGCTGCCAACGAGTCTGAAGTACTGTTGCAACCATGACTGACCTTCCATGATGCGGGCCTGTCCGGCCAACGTAACAGGCTGCTGAGCGCCCGGTGCCTGCTGCACAAGCGCTGCCTTGCATCTCTTCAACAGTGAAGCCCGACTCGCTGATGTGAACAAACTCTGCATGCATCCTGACCGGATTGCAATGATGAGACCTGTGCGATTCCCTCTTTTCCTGTGTCTTGCAACGGCCTTCAGCATATGCCAGGTGCATGCGCAGCTGCCTCTCAACAACTTTGCTGATGCCATTGAAGCCGCGCAGGGCCTTCTTGCTGATGCGATGGCTGAACAACCTGTGCATAGCCGTCATGGTTGACGGACAAGTCGTATGGTCGGAAGGCTTTGGATATGCTGACCTGGAGCAGCGCGTGCCATGCAACCAGACAGCAAGGTCCGTATCGGGAGCATTTCCAAGCCCATGACAGCGGCAGCGGCCATGCGGCTGTGGGGCCGGGGCAGCTGGACCTTGATGCCCCGGTGCAGCAGTATGTGCCGTACTTTCCCGAAAAGCGCTGGCCGGTGACGACGCGCCAGCTGGGTGGGCACCTGGGCGGTGTGCGACACTACCGGGGAGCGGAGTTTCAGAGTGCCAAGCCATATGCCAGCGTCGAGGAGGGCATCGCCATCTTTGCGGTAGATACGCTGCTCCACGAACCCGGCTCGCAGTTCCACTACTCGAGCTATGCGTGGAACCTCATAAGCGCCGTCATCGAAGGGGCTTCGTCTCAGCCCTTTCTGGAAGTCATGCAAGCTGAAGTCTTTGGCCCTCTCGGTCTGGCTGAAACAGTTGCTGATCATGCGGACAGTATCATTGTTCAACGTGTGCGCTTCTATGAGCGGAACAACGGCGGCGGGTTTGCCAATGCACCCTACGTGGACAACAGCTATAAGTGGGCGGGAGGCGGCTTCCTGTCATCCGTGGAGAACATGGTACGCTTTGCCCACGCGCATCTGGATGATGCATATCTGTCGGATGCGGCACGAGTGATCCTTTTCACGAGCCAGACGACCACCAGCGAGGTCCGCACCGGATACGGCTTTGGATGGGAGATAGCGGACGACGCCGGTTACCGGTACATCTTGCATGGAGGCGGGTTGGTGGTCGGCTCCACCAGGCTGCTGATGCAATCCGACACACAGGTTGTCGTGGCATTGCATGTAAACCTGACTGCCTTCTCGACCCAAGGCATCACGAGCCGTGTTGCCTCCCTGCTTGTCCATGCTGCAGCCAATGACTAGTAGCAGGTTCTTCGCAGTACTGCTGATCAGTGGCTGTGCCACAGGCACCATGCCTGTACCCGAATCTCCCCGAGGCGTGTTGACCGCAGGGTTCGTGGCGCTGGAGTCTGTCTACAACTCCGAGCTCATGGCGCCGTACGACGTGCTGCAGCACTCAATCTTTCGGGATTCACTCAACTACATCGCCCTGTTTGTGGTCACCCCTACCGGGGCTCCTTTTATCATGTTCGAGGGCATCACGATCGTGCCCCACTACTCGTTCGCCAATGCACCGCCGATCGATATCCTTGTGGTTCCAAGCACTGGCCGCAGCATGAATGATGATCTTGCAGACGAAGTGTTCATGTCCTGGCTGTACGAAACCACGCAGCATGCCCGCTTTGTGATAACCGTGTGTGATGGCGCTTTTCTGCTGGCTGCCACCGGTCTGCTGGATGGCAGGGTTGCAACAACGTTTCCCGCAGACCGTTACCGCCTGGCGGAGATGTTTCCAGAGGTGAACGTGCTCTATGACGCCCGGCTTGCCATTGATGGCAAGTTCACCACATCAGTGGGCAGGGCGTTAAGCTATGAGCCCGCCCTGTACCTGGTAGAGGCGCTCTACGGCACAGAGCACGCTCGCAGGACGACTGGTGCTCGGCTGGGACCTGGCACGCGTTCCACACGTCTTGCGCCGTAGACCCGTGGCGCGTAACAAACAGCGGGCCACAACGGTATACGAGTGTTCCTTTTCTCCCGAACTCTCCTTCGCCTGATCATGAAAAAGCTGCTGCTGACCACGCTTTGTGCCATCCTCTTTGCGCCTGTTGTTCTCGCCCAAGAGGCCGACAGGCTGCCACTGGCGCTTCCCGACATTCCGTTTGAGAAGCATATGCTGGGCAACGGACTCACCGTCATCATACACGAAGACCACAAGGCGCCTATCGTGGCAATCAACGTGTGGTACCATGTAGGCTCCAAGAATGAGCCGGAAGGCCGCAGCGGGTTTGCTCATCTCTTTGAGCACCTGATGTTCAACGGCTCGGAAAACTTCAACGATGACTACTTTCAGGTCCTTGAGCGGGCCGGTGCCACGGACCTAAATGGCACCACCAACACAGACCGGACGAACTACTTCCAGAACGTCCCCCAAAACGCTGTTGACCTCGCACTCTGGATGGAATCCGACCGCATGGGCCACCTGCTTGGTGCCATAGACCAGGACAAGCTGGATGAGCAGCGTGGTGTTGTGCAAAACGAGAAGCGCCAAGGTGAAAATCAGCCGTATGGCCAGGTCTACAACAGGATCGTAAACGCCACCTACCCTGAGGGCCACCCGTATGCCCATACCGTGATCGGATCCATGGAGGACCTGGATGCCGCAACAGTGGATGACGTGCACGAATGGTTCAAGACATACTACGGCCCCAACAATGCGGTCGTAGCCATCGCCGGGGCCATAGACACGCAGGAGGCCAAGAGGCTCGCTGAAAAGTACTTTGGCGACATTTCGCCCGGACCCCCGGTCACGCATTTCGATACCTGGATTGCCAAACGTACGGGGGAGCAGCGCGAAATCATGCAGGATCGGGTGCCTCAGGCGCGCATCTACAAGGTCTGGAATGTACCCGAGATCTACTCCACAGACTACCACCTGCTGGATCTGGCTACCTCAGTCCTGGCCAGCGACAAAAACTCCCGCTTCTACAAGCGCCTCGTCTATGATGATCAGATTGCCACCAGCGTGTCTGCCTACGTGAGTGGCAGTGAGATTGGCAGCCAGCTCATGATCATCGGTACCGCGCAACCCGGACAAAGCCTGAACGCCGTCGAAACCGCACTGGACGAGGAGCTGGCGCGATTTCTGGCGGATGGCCCCACAGAAGAGGAGCTTCGCCGCGTAATCACACAGGACAAGGCCAGTTTCATCCGTGGCATTGAGCGGATTGGCGGCTTTGGAGGCAAGTCAGACATCCTGGCCCGCAGCGAGGTCTATGGCAGCACGCCGGATGCCTACAAGAAAGAGTTTCACGACAAGGATGCCGCCACGCCGGAGAGCGTTCGTGATGCGGCCACGCGGTGGCTTTCCGATGGCGTATATGTTCTGGAGGTCCACCCCTTTGCTCAGCTCAGTGCGGCGGCGGAGGGCGCGGAGCGCGAGGTACTGCCGGACGTTGACTCACCGCCTGACGCAGCGTTCCCGGCAATACAGGAGGCCACGCTCTCCAACGGTATCACCGTACTGCTGGCCGAGCGCCATGCCATACCAGTAGTGGAGCTGACGCTGTTTCTGGATGCAGGGTATGCAGCAGACCAGAACAGCGTGCAGGGCACAGCAAGGCTGGCACTAAGCATGCTTGATGAAGGTACGACAAGCATGTCCGCGCTGGAAATCAATGATCATCTGGCGAATCTGGGCGCCTCCATCAGCACCGGCTCATCCATGGACGGATCCACTGTATCGCTGTCCGCCCTTAAGGGCAACCTGGCCGCAAGCCTGGATATCTTCACGGACGTTGTTCTCAACCCGTCCTTTCCGCAGGCCGACTTTGACCGGCTGCAGCAACAGACCCTAGCCCAGATCCAGGCACAGAAAGCATCCCCCGTCCAGATGGCACTGCGTGTTTTTCCGCAGCTGCTCTATGGGCCGGGACACGCATACAGCACCCCATACCAGGGCAGCGGCACGGAAGCGTCGGTAGCCAGCCTTGACCGTGAAGATCTGGTCGCTTTCCACCAGACCTGGTTCAAACCCAACAATGCCACGCTCGTCGTGGTGGGCGACATTACGCTCGACGAGATCACGCCAATGCTTGAGGCGCGTTTCAGCAGCTGGGAACCCGGCAGTATTCCTTCTAAGAATATCGATGAGGTAGCTCACAAAGATACGCCAGTTGTATACCTGCTGGATCGCCCAGGCTCAGCACAGACGATAATTTTTGCCGGACACGTTGCCCCGCCGCGTAACACGCCGAACAATATCGCTATCGAGACGATGAACACACTGCTCGGTGGCGCCTTCATCTCACGTATCAACATGAACCTGCGTGAAGACAAAGGGTGGTCCTATGGCGCCAGTTCCTTGCTCATCTCCGCCCGCGGACAGCGTCCCTTCATCGTGTATGCCCCGGTTCAGACAGACAAGACCAGCGAGTCAATCACGGAGATACGGAATGAGCTGCGCGGCATCTTGGGCGACAGCCCGCCTACCGAGGACGAGGTCCTCACCGCGCAGCAGAACCTGACCCTTACACTGGCAGGTCAGTGGGAAACCAACGCCTCCGTAGAGAGCGACCTCCTGACCATGGTGCAGTATGACCTTCCCAGAGATTACTACGGAACCTACACGTCCCAGGTGCGCTCGCTTGACGTTGCGCAGGTTTCCCAGGCGGCCCACGATGTGATCCGGCCTGACAACCTTGTCTGGATTCTCGTCGGGGATCGCGCAGCTATTGAAGAAGGCGTCAGCAGCCTCGGACTGGGCGATATCATACTGATTGACGCCGATGGCAATGTCCTGAATGACAGTTAGCGAGCCTCTGATTCAGAGACGTTGCGGATTTGAAACCCGCCACAGCGGTGCCAGCTTGTGACCGGCATGGTGCGTACAGCCGGCACCGTTTTCGCAAGCCGTAGAACGATGACACTTCCGGAAATACGTTATACGAAGTTCCAGCTCAGCAACGGACTTACCGTGATCGTCCACGAGGATCACAAAGCACCCATCGTGGCTGTTAACGTGTGGTATCACGTCGGTTCAAAGAACGAGCCCGAAGGGCGCAGCGGCTTTGCCCACCTCTTCGAGCACCTGATGTTTAATGGCTCGGAGCATTTCAATGATGATTATTTCAAGGCCATGGAGCGCGCAGGCGCCACAGAGCTGAATGGAACAACCAACAGGGACCGTACAAACTATTTTCAAAACGTTCCAAGAGGCGCGCTGAACCTGGCGCTGTGGATGGAATCAGACCGGATGGGCCATCTTCTCGGGGCCATTGACCAGGACAAGCTGGATGAACAGCGCCGCGTAGTAAAAAACGAAAAGCGCGAAGGCGAAAACCAGCCGTACGGACAGGTCCAAAACCGCATCACCAGCGCCACCTACTTCAGAGGGCACCCTTATGGCCACACCGTGATCGGATCCATGGAGGACCTGGACGCTGCAAGCGTGGAGGACGTGCATGAGTGGTTCAAGGCTTACTATGGCCCCAACAACGCGGTCTTGGTTATCGCTGGCACCATCAATGCGACGGAAGCCAAAGAGCTGACCGAAAAATACTTTGGTGACATTCCACCGGGACCACCGGTGGTACAGTACAGGTCCTGGGTAGCAAAACGCACAGGCATGCAGCGCGAAATCATGCAGGATCGCGTGCCGCAGGCGTGCATCTACAAGGTGTGGAATGTGCCCGCAACCTATACGAAGGACTTCAACAGGTTGGCTCTGGCATCATCTGTCCTCGCCAGTGGAATGACCTCCCGCCTGTACAAGCGCCTCGTCTACGATGATCAGATTGCCACCAGCGTGTCCGCCTACTTGAACGGAGGCGAAATAGGAAGCCAGTTTGTGATCACGGGAAAAGCCCATCCGGGAAAGGACCTGCGCATGGTCGAAGCTGTCCTGGATGAGGAGCTCAATCGTTTTTTGGATGAAGGCCCCGCCCGGCACGAGCTGAGACGTGTCCTCACCGAAGGGGAGGCGCATTTTATTCGCCGTGTTGAGCGCATTGGGGGCTTTGGAGGCAAGTCGGCTATCCTGGCACGGGGCGAGGTATACCGTGGCGACCCATGCGCCTTTACTGACGAGTTCGAAGCCAGAAGGTCGGCTACGCTGGAAGACGTGCGCCAAACTGCCGAACGGTGGCTTGCAGATGGCGTCTATGTCCTGGAGGTGCACCCGTTTGCTCCGTTAAAGCCTGTCAGGCGGGGTGCGGAACGCGACAGCCTGCCCGCGGTGGTCACACCACCCGATGCTCCATTCCCTGTGATACGACGCGCCACCCTCTCCAGTGGCATAAAGGTGCTCCTCGCGGAGCGGCATGGTACACCTGTGGTGCATATGTCCCTGTTTCTTGATGCGGGATTCGCGGCAGACCAGCTTGGTATCCCGGGCACCGCAAGCCTGGCTATGGGCATACTGCCCATGGGAACCGCCACACGCACTTCGCTGCAGATCAGTGATCTGCTTGCCAACCTTGGCGCCACACTGGGCGCGGGCTCCAACCTGGACGGTTCCTCAGTGGGTTTGTCGGCACTGAAGGAGCACTTGGAACCCAGCCTGAACACCTTTGCCGAAGTGATCCTCAGCCCTGCGTTCCCGCAGGGCGAGTTTAACCGCATCCGCCAAGAACGACTCGCCCTTATCCAGAACGAAAAATCTGCTCCGCTCTCTATGGCACTGAGGGTTTTTCCGCGGCTGTTGTATGGTGACGGGCATGCATACAGCCTGCCGCTTACCGGCAGCGGCACCGAATCCTCGATCTTGTCGATGACACGTGAGGATGTGGTGGCGTTTCATCAAGCATGGTTCAAGGCGAAAAACGCCACCGTTGTCGTCGCAGGGGACACAGCCCTAGAAGAAGTCATGCCCCTGCTTGAAGCACACTTCCATGGCTGGCCGGCCGGCACGTTGCCGGAAAAGAACATCGCGGCAGTAACGCATCATGACACCCCTTCGGTATATCTCATTGATCGCCCCGGGTCAGTGCAGTCCATCATCTTTGCAGGACTTGTCGCACCACCGCGCAATGTGCCCAATAACCTCGCCATTGCAACGATGAACAAGATCCTGGGCGGTTCATTCACTTCCCGCATCAACATGAATCTGCGAGAAGACAAGGGCTGGTGCTATGGTGCACAGTCTGTGATCGTAACAGCGCGGGGCCAACGCCCGTTTATCATCGTCGCTTCGGTCCAGGGCGATAAGACCTGCGAATCAATCCAGGAAATCCTGAACGAGGTGCGCGGCATGAGCGGCGACACACCTCCCACCAGCGAAGAAGTGCTCAAGGCACAGGAAAGCCTTACGCATTCACTCGCCGGTCGCTGGGAAACCAGCAGTGCCGTCCTTCAGTCTGTCGTCAATATGGTCCAGTATAGCCTGCCAGAAGACTACTATGACAATTACGCACAGCAGGTTCGGGCCCTTGATGTGGAGCATGTCACCGCTGCTGCACACGAGGTGCTTCGGCCTGACAGCCTGGTTTGGGTTGTCGTAGGGGACCGCGCTGCCATTGAGCCCGGCCTCCGGGCCCTGGCGCCTGGAGACATCACCCTGATCGACGCCGATGGCAGCATTCTTGACCCGCAGTGATGTGTGCTGCCTGGTTCCCACCAAAATGGCCTGACAACAGACATGCTCCGCACATCGACCCGCACAACGAGCCATCTCGCCTGGATGGTTTTGCGGCCAGTGAAGCACAGCGCCTTCAAGTGGGTGGCCTGCTTCCCCGCTGGCAACACTGTTCGGCTGTATGGCGAGCATGGTGCGACAAAGCCACACGTGGCCGGCGTGCACCACCAGTGGCGGAACGGGAACGAAGCGATGGGGGCGGCGGACCTGCGGCTTCCCTACACCAATAAAAAACCAAATTGCGGCACGATTGGGACTTGACTCCGAGAGTGCCGTGATCGCTGCCGATCAGGTAGCGCATCTGCGCCCCGCAAACCGGGTCACGCCCCGGGGATGCTCCGCGTGCATGAACGTGTTCCATACCGCCCGCTGCTCCGGGCACGCCACCGGAGCAATCTCCAGGCCGCGAAGGTGCCGGAGCGACCGCGGCACCGCCCGTGCCGCCGGTACGGGACGGTCCAGCAGACGCGCGGCCGGACCTGCCACCGCGCGCCGGGGCGCCGACAAGGTCAGCCTACAGCATCTTGAGGGCCTTCAGGCACCCGGCATGCTGCAGCTGTCCGCGTACATCCCGGAAGTTGAACACCTCACAGACGCAACGGCGCGGCGCGCAGGGTCCGAAGGATCTGATTCTGTGTTATCTGCCGCCTATACTAAGCGGCATGCGTTAGAAAGTCAAGTAGATAGTCTGATTACTGACAGAGTTAGCTGCCGCCGGCCTCTGACGCGCGGCCCAGCATACCTGCCACATCGATACCTGTGGAGGCTTTCAGGCTTTCCAGCAGCGCTGGTGTGGCTCCTGCAATCTGATTGAACACGGCTGGCACACCTGTGCCTTGGCCGCTGTCCACGACAGTCAGCTTATCTATCTTGAGGCTATCGACAGTCTGCACAACCTGCGACAGGATATCCGGCAGCATCTGAATCAGGAACAGACGCTCTGCATCGCTGCCAGCCTCGTTCCACAGCGCCAGCTTTTGCCGCAATACCTCGACTTCCGCCTGCCCGTCTTCAAGGATCCGCGCAGCGTTGCCTTTGGCAATTTCTTCCTTGGCCAGACGTTCAGCCTCAGCCTTCACCACAATATCAGCACGCGCCCGCTTCTCTGACAGCTTGATCTCTTCTATGGCGAGCTCCTGCTTGGCCTGGGCCTCCGCCACGTCTGCAGCTACGTCCACTCGCGCTTCCTCTGCGCGTGCTTTGGCCGCAAGCCTGGCTTTCAGTACCCGAACCTCGTTGTCGGCTCGCTCAATGCTCTTTTCCGCATCAGCCTCCACAAGACGCGCCTGTTCTTTCTTTTCCGCTTCTGCTATGCGGGCCGCGGCAATGATGTGTGCCGACTGCTGCCGTCCAATCGCGTCAAGGTAACCTGCCTCGTCTTCCACACTCTGGATCTTCATGGTGTCCAGCTGCAGCCCCAGGTTGCTGAGGTCCGCATCCGCCTCAGCCAAAAGTTCTTTCCCGAACTTGAGACGATCCTCGTTGACCTCTTCCGGCGTCAACGTTGCCAGTACCCCGCGCAGGTTACCCTCAAGAGTTTCCTTGGCGATGGTCTGTATCTCATACTGCTCCTTGCCCAGCAGCCGCTCTACGGCATTGGCCAGCTCGGTTTCGTGAGAAGCCACTTTCACGTTGGCAATGGCACGGACCGTGAGCGGTATGCCTCCTTTCGAATAGGCGTTCACCACTGTCAGGTCGATAGGAATCGTGTTGAGGCCGATTCTGTCAACACGCTCAAGCAGTGGAATGCGTAACCCCCGCCCTCCCTGCACAATGCGGTACCCGACCCTCGTCCCATCCTTGAGGTGACGCTTGCGCCCGCTAAATATCAGCGCTTCGTTAGGCTGACAGAGATGAAGATTGGCCTTGATAATCCCCAGCAGAGTAAAAAAGGCTGTGACAACCACCAAACCGATGATAAGTCCGATTTCCATAACTGATAAGTGTCTGGTGTGATATCCGGTCAGGAAGGCTTAACTACTTCCGCTACGCCCTCTTTTACACGCACTATAACTACTTCATCGCCCAGGCTGTAAGTCTCCGGCGTACCCTCGTACGAACGGGCCACCAGCTGGATGCGCCGGCCTTTGCCCACCATGGAGATTTTGCCTTTATCGGACTGACCAAATGGCAGCAGAACCTTTGCCGTGTGACCACTGAGATCTTCTGCCGTCACGATACTGGATACGTGCTCATAGCCGACCCGCTTGATCACGAAGTTACCCGCGATCCCGATGCCCAGGCCTGTCACCAGCGACACGACCGCCCTAGTAAGTTCAGACACATCAGCAAGCGACAGCAACACACCACAGAGACCAAAGAAAGCAGCAAACAGCAGAACGGTCCGCAAGGAGAACAAGTCCACCCACCCCGTCCCTGCATCAACGGTCGTGTCAATGTCTGCATCCGCATCGAAGTCAGCCTCTACCCCGGCATCGGCGTCACCGCCCCCGAAGATGGTGGCCAGCACCGACACACCACCGACAATGAGACAGGCCCAATACAACGCATCCATGGCGTTAGTGCGGCAATACCCAGTTTATGTGAGAAGATAAGAATACGACAGTGGTCAGTCGCTGTTGCAGGGTGTACCCGGCAGTCTCAGGGAGCTGGCTGCAGGTACCGGCCACTCATGCATGCCGGCTGGCGTGCACCCCGAAAACTTCACCGCACAAACAAACCCGATTATCCCCAAGATGACAGCAAGGCCTGATCCGGGCACCAGCAGTAAGATGGGCCTGTACCAGCCATGCCACAATACTTATTCAGAAAGCGGGATGATCAGCGAGAGGCGATGTGTCCAGACTCTCGCGTCCAGCAGGTCAAGCGCACCGGCAGGAGCTACGACAAAGCTGGCGTAACTCGAAGCCAGATCCTCAGCCATACCGACACCAGGTTGCGCCAGACCAGGCTGGCCCGTTCCCCACGTCAATATGCTAAGGTACTGAAGCCTGAACCCCGTGAAGTTGCAGCCCAAGCCCGTCGTTAACGTCCATTCGCCCCATGCTTCGTGAAGTTCACGCTTGGAGCGCAGAACAAAGTTCTCCTGATTCAACCGGTACCGATACAGACGCAGGTTCAGGCCCAGCTGGAACCCCAGGCGACTGCCGGCCTGCTGCACCCCCATGCGAAAGAAGCTGTTGTTAAAGCGGAAATAGTTCTCCACCGTCATGTCACCGGCCCAGACACCCGTGGGCTCCCCGTCAATGAGGATGTCCTCCTCCGCGTTGGCCCATGTGTGACTCCAGATGGGTTCATAGACGAGGTCCAAGGCATACGTCGTCTTCTCTATCACGCGCGAAAGCCCAACCCCAATGTTGTACGCACCCGTGTTTCCTGGATCACGCGGAATCTGCATCAGATCGTAGTTGGGGATTTTCGGGTGGCGCTTCCAGTCTCCAACAAGCCGCGCACCGACCGTCCACCCGCGGGACACCGGCTGGGTGTAGCTCACACGCAGTGCTATACCGTTGGTCTCGTCCTTCTCCAGCCGCTGCTCACTCTGCCACTCGTCGTCAACCCAGAACACACTCACCATCGCGTGCGACATGCTGAAACGATGATGCTGCGCCACTGCCTCCGCGGTGCGTCCATCCGGCCAGCGCTGATACAGGCCAAGCTTGTAGGTCGCCATGCGGCCCTCTTGGTCCACATCGTTGCCCTGGCTGTAAAGCAGCTGTACACCCTCTATCCCCCTCAGACTCGCCAGAAATGCGCCGGCACCCACGCTTAACCCTTCGCGCAGCACCATGCCTCCTGTGGCAGAGAAATACAGATTGTTGCGCGTCGTGGCACTCCGTTCAACAGGCACCGTCGTCATGGCAAAGCTGGAAGTCGCGTCAGAAAAAAAACAACATACCCCAGTCCTGCGCCGAATCATCTCCTGCCACGCAAGGGCGCCGGTCCCGAAGTAACGCCCGCGGCGAACCAAGGCGCCCGCCGGCAGAGTGCGGGTGGCGTGTCCGTCAAAACCCGGGGTAGCCCCTATGGTGTAGTAATACGGCGTGCTCGTAAAAAAGCTCTCTCGGATGTTGACCCCCTTCGCAGGGTTGTCGAACGGATCCGCCAATGCATCGTCCAGCGCAATATCCACGCCTCCCATGGCGACAGACTCCGACGGATACAACAGGAACTGGCTGCCTGTAGCAACCGGGATGGACTTGACTGCGATCTCCTGGGAAAGGGCCGCGCCTGGCAGCAGCGCCAGGGTAATCGCCAGAATGGGTCTGATGTTCATTGTGCAGCAGCAGGGCAGGTACGTGCTTCTAGTACCGGCCTGCAGGCAATACCACCCAAAATCGCGACTAGTCAGCAGTCATGACGAAGAGCGGCACGTTGTCAAAGGACAGATAGCTGGGCCGCAGCCTTTCCTTGTTGTAGAACCGCTCAACGTCCACAACTTTGTGCGGCGCATTGACACACTCCAGCGATGTGCTCCCGTAAATGCCGTCATGTATGTTGACCAGCTGACCGGAGACACCGTCCAGAATAAGATCAAGCGCAAGGTTGCCAAACGCCATGGGCACAATGCAATCCAGCGCATCTGGTGCTCCGCAACGCACCAGGTAGCCCAGGCGCTGATTCACGACGTTGATGCGCTTTCCGTTGTTGTACTTGGATGAAAGCCGCTTGAGCTCACTCCCAACGCGGGCACCAATACCCCCAAGCTTAGCATGGCCATACTGGTCCTTTTCAGACCCAAGAAAAGACATGGAGCCCTCCCCTGCAACCTTGGCACCTTCGGAGATCAGCACCACGGAGTACTTGCTGCTGTGCCGGTTGCGGTCATAGACCAGGAGCTCGGTCAGATGCTCCACGTCAAAGTCCACTTCGGGTATCACACAACGATCGGCCGCACCCGCCATAGCCGGCAGGAGTGCCGAATAGCCTGCATACCGGCCAAAGACCTCGATGACCAGAAATCGCTCGTGCGAGCCCGCGGAAGTGCGCAGCGTATGTGCCAGCTCAATGGTGCGGGTAACACACGTTCCAAATCCGATGCAGTAGTCCGTACCGGGTACATCGTTGTCCATCGTCTTCGGGATCGCCACAACTTTTATGCCCTCTGTGTGCAGGCGATAGCCGTAACTCAGCGTGTCGTCACCACCGATAGGTATCAGATAATCCAGTCCCAGGAACTCGATATTGTTCAGAACAGCGGGCGTAACATCGTTGACTTCCTCTGCATATGACTCCCGCAAATGGGCTGGCATGTTGGCCGCCGGCAAGTGGCTCGGACGTGTTCGGGAGCTGTGCAGAAACGTCCCGCCCGTGCGAGCCGCCCGGTTGACAATATCCTCCGAGAGCTCCTGAAAGCTGCCGGAATTGTCCGCTTCCCGATCCGGGATCAGCTCCACGAGCCCCGCCCACCCCCGGCGGATGCCTATGACGCGATAGCCCTCACGCAATGCACGAACGGTAACAGCACGAATTGCAGGGTTAAGCCCTGGCACATCGCCGCCTCCTGTAAGAATCCCAATGGTGCCCTTGGCGGCCATAAGCAGTTCAGAAAAGCAATAAGCCTTAGCACTGAAACATACAACAGGTGCGGATAACTGGTTGTGTTCTCCGGAGCTGGTCCCGCTGGGAATATTTCGGTGATGTTGTGCGTCTAATCCATCCATACCAACCACTGGATACGCTATGAAATCATCACTGCTGGTAGCTGTGGGCCTGGTGTTTGCAACCCTCGCCAGTGCGCAGGCGGAAAGGCGCTCACTTGGTGAGGCAGACATGCAGGAGCGGTTGAAAGCCGACGTAGAGATCGTTATCGAGCTTCTCGAGCTGGAGGGCGAAGCAGCTGATACCGTACGGGCAGTGCTCACGGCCCGCAACCAGAAGCTGGCAGACATCAGGACCAGGCTGCGTGACAGCGGCCGCATAACGGAGGAAGAACTGCGGGAGGTGGTGGAGACCATTAACCGAGAAACCAGCGAGGCGCTGGCCAAGCTCCTTACGGAGGAACAGATGACACGGTACCAGGAGTACCGTAAAAACCAGCGCGCCAACCGCTCACGCGGGCGGTATTAGGGTCGCTGCAGGCGTCCTGTGTCCGGTCGTGATGCCGCACCGGCTGTGCGTACTGCCGAACGGAAGTACTGCACCGAAGGCCAAGCAGAACGGAACACTGGAGTGGAGGCACCGTTTGCGGAGCGGACGACCGCGCGGTGGCGGCTGTGCACCAACTTGCTACGTGAATGCTCCGCCAGTGCACGATGAAGAGCTTGTGCTGCGTGCCCACAACGGCGACATGGACGCCCTTGGAGTTCTTGTTGAACGACATCAGGGTGTTGTCACCCGCACCGTTGCAGCAATGCTGGGCAGAACACCTGAGGTTGATGACACCGTGCAGGATGTCTTCATCCGATTCTATGACTCGCTTGACCGCTATCGCGGGGATGCCTCGCTTGAGACATATCTCAGGCGCATCGCCATCAACCGCTCGCTGGATGTGCTGCGCCGCCGCAAACGCACCCGCTCCATCTTCACCAGCCTGGGCGCGCCCGGCGACTCAACCCGACCGGCAGCATTTGAGAACTTTGACCGCGCAGAGCACGTGCACCGCGCCGTACAGTCACTCCGGCCGCATTACCGGTCTGTTGTCGTCTTGCGCCTCCTTGAGGGCTACACGACCCGCGAGACAGCACAGATACTAGGCGTACCCGTAGGTACTGTGCTGTCACGGCTAAGCAGAGCCTCCAAAATGCTTCGCAGAACACTGCAGCCCCTGATAGATGACGATGCCTGAGCGATCCGCTATTCGCCTGCTGGATGCCGCTCTCTCGGGAGATGAGGCCGCTCGTGCTGCGGTCGCGAGGCGACCAGCGCTCAAGAATGAACTCACGGTGCTGGAGCAGGTACGCTCAGTCCTGCAGGCCAGCGCCATGTCCCATGTGACGGACCCTTGGCTGGCCGGGCACGTAGTGCGCCGGCTTACCAGCCGTGCACACCATGAGCAGGCGCTCTACGGTTCGCTGCTCAACATATTTCGCCCGGTTGTGATCGCTGCGCTGCTGATTATGGCCTCGCTCCTGACCTACAACACCACGCTTCGGGGGTCCTACAGCGTAGTGCCAACGACTACCGAGGTGATGCTTGGCCTTCAGCCGGTCACGCTGACTGCAGCATATTCCGCAGATCTGGAACCGCTGTTTCCTGCTGATCCATGAACGCGCGCCGCAAATCATTACTCCTGTTGGCTGTTACCCTGGTTTTGGGTCTGCTTCTTGGAGCATCCGGCGTCAGCGTCTTGCAGAATCGCCGTGCCGCTCAGCTCCGCGAAGCACGTGAGGCCGGCGGCATGATGCGCATGATCGAAGAGATTATTCAGACTAACAGCGAGATGCAGCACAGTCAGATCAGCGCAGTTGTTGAAGACTCAGAAAAACGCTTTCGAGAAGCACGCAAGACCTGCGGGGAGATGCTTCAGGCCCACCGTGACAGCCTGGTTGCAAATCTCAGGCCCGTGCTCACAGAAGGGCAGCAGACACAACTGGACGAATGGATAAACCGTGAACGTAACCATCAGCGCCGCAGCCGCTCAGACAGCAAGCGCAACCAGTAATCTACCCATTAGGATACAAGCCCCATGAAGAAGCTAGCACCGCTCATCCTGATTGTTGTCGCGCTTGGCTGCACTGCATTCTGGTACTTTAACCGGGAAGGCGATGAAGTTGTGAGCCCGTACCGGTTTGTTACAATGGAACAGGGCGATCTGGAGTCTGTCGTCGCCAGCACAGGCACGCTTAACCCTATCACGACGGTGCAAGTAGGCACACAGGTGTCAGGGATCATTTCAGAGATCTACGTTGATTTTAACGACAACGTCAGACGCGGACAGATTATCGCCCGCATTGACACGACGCTTCTGACCAGTGCCGTCCGGGATGCGGAAGCCAATCTGGAGCGCAACAAAGCCCAGCTGCGACAAGCCGAGCGGGAGCTTGCGCGTGTCAAACCGCTGTTCGAAAAGCAATTCGTCACCGAAGTCGAGCTCAACCAGACCCAATACAACCTGGACATTGCCATCGCGTCGACCAAGTCCGCACAAATCAGTCTGGAACGTGCGCTCCAGAATATGGACTATGCAACAATATACGCACCCGTTTCCGGGACCGTTATTGAGCGCAACGTCGACGTGGGACAAACTGTTGCTGCCAGCTTTTCCGCTCCGCAGTTGTTTCTGATCGGTCAGGACCTCTCGCGCATGGAGATACTTGCCTCTGTCGATGAAAGCGACATCGGCGTGATCAAGCAGGGTCAGGCAGCACGCTTTACAGTGCAAGCCTATCCTGGAGAAACCTTCATGGGCCTTGTTCACCAGGTGCGACTCCAGTCCACGACCCTGGAAAATGTCGTCAACTATACTGTAGCGATCGATGTTGACAACCCTGACGGTCGGCTGCTGCCTGGCATGACGGCCACAGTTGATTTCCTGATTGAGACCGCTCAGAACGTGCTGAAAATCCCCAATGCGGCGCTGCGGTTTCGTCCGACCGAGACCATGATGGCAGAGCTTCGCGAGCAGATGGAGGCAAGGCGGGCAGCCGGTGACTTTGCACGCGTCCGGAGCGGCGGACCGGGGCGGGGCGACGAAGGCAGGTCTGCCGGCGGATTCGGGGGCCAGGCCAGAAATGGCTTTGGCGGTGTTTCCGGCGGCGCCAGTGACTTTGCTATGCTCTGGTATCTGGACGACCAAGGCGCACTCGCCATTGCACCGGCCCGTACCGGCATCTCCGATGGCACGATGACCGAGATCATCTCCCGTCAGCTCAAACCTGGCATGGAGATTATCGCCGGCGTTACGCAGGAGCAGGGAAGCAGCCGTTCCCTGAATCCCTTCCAGCAGAACAACCGCCGCAGACGATCCGGCGGCTTTTAAACGCTAAGGCATGGCGAATGATGTGGTGATGCACACGCACGGTGTGTGCAAGGTGTACAATATGGGTAAGACCAAGGTGCACGCGCTGCGGGGCGTGGACCTCACCGTACGCCGCGGAGAAATGATTGCGATCATTGGTGCTTCCGGCTCCGGAAAGTCCACACTGATGAACATCATCGGATGCCTTGACTACCCGACCGAGGGAACCTACCACCTGGATGGCGTCCAGGTGGAGAATATGACCAAGAATCAGCTTGCTGACATACGCAACCAGAAGATTGGCTTTGTCTTCCAGGGTTTTAACCTGCTGGCCCGCACATCAGCGCTTGAAAACGTCGAGCTGCCGCTCCTGTATGACCGCACCGGACGCAAGATGAAGGCGCGGACCCTGGCACGTGAAGCGCTCAGACGTGTCGGGCTCAGCGACCGCATGGACCATGAGCCCAGCGAGCTTTCCGGCGGGCAGCAGCAGCGCGTAGCTATTGCACGGGCGCTGGTTTCTTCGCCCGCCATCCTACTGGCCGACGAACCGACCGGCAACCTGGACAGCAAGACCTCTGTTGAGGTGCTGTCGCTGTTCCAGGAGCTCAACGCTCAAGGCATCACCATACTGATCGTCACACACGAGCGCGACATCGCCGCTTGTGCCGACCGTGTTATTGAACTCCGCGACGGCCTCGTTATTCGCGATGAAGCGGTCGCGGATCGGCGTAATGCTGCGCATGAGCTCACAACGATCTCTGTCCCGGAAGCTGCACCACCGTCATGAAAGGATCAACACTCATCAAGGTCGCCTCGCAGAGCATCCTGAAGAACAAGATGAGAACGCTGCTCACCATGCTCGGCATCGTTATTGGCGTAGGCGCTGTCATCGTCATGGTGGCTATTGGCCAGGGCGCCCAGTCACAGATCCAAAATCAGATCGACAACCTAGGCACGAACCTCATCGTCATCACGCCTGGTTCGAGCTCCTCAGGAGGCGTGAGCCGGGGTGCACAGACCTACAACAGGCTCACCATCAAGGATGCGGACAAGATCAAGCGAGAGAGTCTGTACGCCAACGCTGTCTCGCCCGTGGTCTGGACACGTACGCAGGTCATCGGCGGTAACGGCAACTGGCGCACATCCATAAACGGTGTCTCCCCGGATTATATAGTGATACGCAACTGGCCTCTGAAGTCTGGCCGGTTCTTTGATGCCAGCGAGATGCGTGCCATGCGGCGCGTCGTGGTGCTGGGCCATACGGTAGCCGAGGAGCTTTTTGCAGACAGTGACCCAACCGGTGCACGGATTCAGATACGCAATGTGCCGGTCGAGGTGATTGGCGTGCTGGAACCAAAAGGCCAGACACCTGACGGAAATGACCAGGACGATGTGATTCTCGCTCCGTACACCTCGGTACAGACTCGCCTGAGCGGGTGGAGCCGCATCTTCCAGATCATGGCAAGCACACCGAGGCCAGGTGATGTCCCGCGCGCCCAAGAAGAGATTGCCGCGATCATGCGTGAGTCACACAACCTCGCGGAATGGGAAGAAAACGACTTCACGGTGCGCAACCAGAATGACCTCGCGGATGCGGCCCAGAGCACCACGGAGGTGATGACGCTGCTCCTGGCCGCTATTGCTTCCATCTCGCTGCTGGTAGGTGGCATTGGCATCATGAACATCATGCTGGTATCGGTCACCGAGCGGACACGTGAGATTGGCATCCGGATGGCTATCGGAGCACGTGGGCGCGACGTGTTGACACAGTTCCTGGTGGAAAGCATTGTTATGAGCGTGATTGGCGGCATGATTGGGGTTGCGCTTGGCTTCGGCAGCGCGTCAATTATAGGGCGCGCCACCGGCTGGAGTACGGCAATATCACCGGAAACAGTAGCGATCGCCTTGGTCTTCTCAGCCAGTGTAGGTATCTTCTTCGGCTTTTATCCGGCCAGAAAGGCTGCCAGACTGAACCCCATAGATGCGCTGCGCTACGAATAGCCTGACCGGTGGCCACTAAAGCCCGCCTGCTGCTGCTGGCACTACTGATCCTGGCTTTGATTGGCACCGGTGTGGAACTGCTGCTGCTGGGCCACTATGAATCTGTGATCCAGTGTCTGCCCCTGGCAATGATCGCGGCTGCCCTGCCAGCCCTTATCTGGAACGAAACAAGGCGATCACCGACAAGCACGTATGTCTTTGCCGGCACCATGGCTGCCCTTACCCTTGCAGGGCTGGCCGGACTGATATTTCACTATCAAGGCAATGTGGCATTTGAACTCGAAATGCGGCCCGCCCTTAAGGGGCTGCCCCTCCTCTGGGAGTCTGTTCGTGGCGCGACGCCAGCACTCGCACCGGCCGTGATGATCTATACGGGTCTCACTGGCCTGGCCTATCACCTGCTTTGCAAACCTGAATCTGACACACGATGACCAGAATAGCCAACACCACATCCATCATACTTCTCCTTGTCGCGACGCTGGAATCGCAATATGATCCTGCGCTCACTGCCGCAGGCGAGTGCCCGGCGGTGGCGCAGAGCGACATGCTGAATGCGAATCTGGCTACGCGCGAGCAACTTGAAGCGATAATGGACAGGGAGGCTGTTGACGCGCTGATTGCTGCGCGCCCGCTTCTGACCCTGACAGCCCTTTACGAGGCGTTGGAACCTGTTGCGGGTGACGAAGCAACGCGTGCACTGTTTACCAACGTCAGCGTACCCATCAACCTCAATACCGCCTCGAGAGAGGAAATCCTGCTTATCCCAAGCGTAGGCAACCGCATGGCTCATGAGTTTGAAGAGTATCGGCCGTATATAGCGATCGCTCAGTTCCGGCGCGAAATCGGCAAGTACGTTGATGACGAGGAAGTTGCCCGGCTTGAACAGTACGTGTTCGTTCCCGTGAATCTCAACAGCGCATCCGATGAGGAGATTCTCTCCATTCCTGGCGTGGGCAACCGCATGCTGCACGAATTCAAGGAATATCGCCCCTACAAGGATCTCGCGCAGTTCCGCCGCGAGATCGGCAAGTACGTTGACGACAGCGAGCTCGCGCGACTGGAGCGGTTCGTCACGCTTTAACCCCCTGATAAATGTACTTACCGGGGTAAACCCATCCCGCAGACAACGGGCTTCCAGAGGGGCTGCACGACGCCAGCCTGGCGCTGACAGGCGGATTGTTCCTGAACGGTTATACCAGGTGCTTTCAGAGCCCGGTCCAGCTACAAACCTATGTCGTGCTGCTGCGTGCGGGCACGTCTGTACTGATCCACCAGCCAATGATGCATGGACGGGATAGGCACCGCAAACCTGCCCTCCCGTGTCCGCGCAAGCACGCCCTTGTGCACAATCAATTCAAAAATCCGCTCCGCTTTGGCGCGTGAGTATTCTCCGGAGAATATGCCCAGTACCTCTGAGCCACGGAATGAGGTGTCCGCGGACCTTGTGGAGAGCGCCCTGCCAAGTACCACCCTATCTTGTTCTTCGAGCTTCCTAACCCGGGCGAAATAGTAGTTCTCTTTCCTCTGCTGTCCCTGCCGCAACACCGCCTCCAGGCCGCGGGGCGTCATCTGTCCACGGTTGCTGCGCACGATGTGAGCCGCTGGCTCTGCGAATGCAATGATGTGCTGCGGCCAGCCGTGTGTCTCTCTGGCTATGGCATCGGTCCAGGGTGTCACGTCGCCTTTGGCGCCGCCGTCCTGAGCCAGCCAGTCCCGAATAATGGCCCGCTCCGGCTCAGGGGACAGCCGTCCTAGGTTCACTACGCATCCATCATAAAAGCGGGATATACCCAGACTATTGAGTGCATCTTCCGAGGTCCCCAGCCCGCCGGCCAGGAGTATGACGGGACTGCCAACCCCTCCGTTATGTATCTGCTCCAGCGTGTCCTCGACATCTGCCTTGCGCTGGTGGCTGACAAGGCTCCCAATACGTTGCACCTCATCCAGTACGAGCAGCAAGCCCTTCGTTTTCGGCGCGATGTCTTTCAGAACATGATACACACTGGGGATACCCGCCACGGTCTTCGACCGCAACAGTGATGCAAACCACGCCGCGCCAAGCGTACGCCTGGATTGAGCGACATACGGTTTTCCCAAGCACCGAGACATGGTTGCGGGGTCATACAAGGCACGCGAATTGATTTCCGCCACGGTCCAACCGTCTTTCTCAGCTTCCTCGGCGCACCGGTACAGCAGTGCGGTCTTGCCTGCCCCGGGTGCTCCCTGTATCAGGAAGGTCGTGCCCTGGCCACCGGGACGTTCCTGCCGAGCATCTGCGCGAAGTCGCGCAAACAAGGACAACACCTCCTTTCTCCCGTGAAAATATTTGGCATACCCACGGTCTTTCGCATAGTAACCGGACGGAAGTGCCGACGCAATCTGCGCCGTCAGATCGCTGTCGGTCGGCGCAGGCGGGGCCTCGTGAGACCCGAGGGCATCCTTTTCCGGCGCTGGCCGTGTGTTATCACTCTTCTGCATGGACCAGCCAGTGCATAGTTAAGCACCATACGCAATCTGACACCTGCGGGATTGTTCCCGAACACTAACATGCGGTGCCTTCCGCGGGCGCAGCGGCAGTTTATGTCGCCCTTGTGGCGAACAATCTGGAACAGTTCCGTGCGGCCGTGTAGCGCTTCGGCAACAGTGTGCGCAGCGATTAGCTTACCAAAGCGCCCGCCCGTGCCGGTGAATGGGCGTTTTTCGTGGCCAACTCCTTCATTCGCGACTCCGGTCTGGACGGTGTTGCTGCTGCGCGCCGGCGCGGGCAATGCGCCGTTTCAGCCGTGTACACGGACAAGGAGTCAGGCGAAGTACTCAGAGAACTCCTGATTAAGCTGGGGTTCGAGACTGGCGCTGATGCAACTTAGCAAAACCACTCCGGGCACAGCTTAGTTTCGCAGATCTCGAATACGAAAACAGAAAATCCGCAAGCAGCGACTGCGCGAAGAGATGGAGGCCATACTGCCATGGGCAGACTTCCTGGCCATCATCGAACCACACTATCCCAAGCGGGGCAATGGGCGCCCGCCCATTCCCCTGCCGGTCATACTGCGGATCTACTTCATGCAGCAATGGTTCGGGTTGTCCGATCCCGCTGCAGAGGAGTTTCTTATGGACGTGGAGCCCGCGCGCGCCGCTTTGCCGGCGTAGACGTGCGCCACGTGCCGGATGAGATCGCGATATGCAAATTCCGGCATCGCTTGCAGAAGCACAACCTTACCCACCGCACGCAGCAGCAGCTCGTGATCAATACTGTCAAAAAATGACTTGATGTCCAGGTCCAGGACCCAGGCCGCCCGCCAGCACCGCTGGCGCGCCTTGGCCAAGGCCTGATGAGCTGACCTCCCCGGGCGGTAACCATACGAATCCGGGTGAAACTGACGCGCCACCTCCGGCTCCATATACCGCTTGACCAACATCTGAGCCACACGATCGGCCACAGTCGGTATCCCCAACGGACGACGACCGCCATCCGGCTTGGGAATCTCTACCCGAAGCACCAGCAATGGAAAGTAGCTGCCCGACGCCATACGATTCCAAAGCTTATAGAGATTGCTCCCCAAAGTTCGCCTCAAAATCCTTCAACGTCACGCCATCTACGCCCCCACTGCCCTTGTTTGCCTTAACCTGTTTCCAGGCCTCCCACACCCTGCGCTTGGTGATAGGAAACGGCTTTGCCTGCTTCATCGGAGTCCTCCTGAAATCAGTTGCTCCCATAAAACAGACCTTACGGGGCCTCCCCTTCGCTCCACCCC
>JAAXGV010000196.1 GCA_012271185.1 Rhodothermales bacterium | reverse complement strand
TCTACATCACGAAGCTTCGCACAGGCAAGGACCTGCGGTTCTGGGTTATCGGAGAAGAGGGAGCCATTGAACGCGGGTGGCGCTCCTAGTTGACGGGAACAGTGTCCGCCCTGCGGAACTGCTCAGCGCCGCTCTTCTTGGATGTGCCGGGTGCCCGTCCAAGGCCCCGCGCACTGACCCGCCGCGCTTCAACGCCGTTGTCTGTGTAGTACTGCATCACGGCGCGTGCACGGTCTTCGGACAAGCTCTGAGCATTGCGCTCAAACGGGCCAGCCAGGCCCTCAACGCTGACGGTGAGGCTTGGGCAGCTGTTGGTGAGAATGTCCAGGTTGTCCGCCAGCTGCTGCATGCCGTCCTCAGTGAGTACACTGGAGTTGCGCTCAAAGAAGGTTGAGTTCATCTCCGCAAGGTCCGCACAGAAGTCGGCCTCCCAGGCCTCCACATTGATCGTAGCGGTGCGGGCATCCCGCCCGTGCGCATTGGAAAGCTCGAGCGTCACCACATAGCTTCCGGGCTCCATAAACGTGTGCGTGGCCCTGGGCGAGTCTGCTGATGTTCCCTCGCCGAAGGACCATGCGTACGTCAGGGGCGCATCGCCCCGGACATTTGCGCTGAACTCGACAGGTGTCTGCGTGTCCGTGGTTGTCGCACTTGCGACAATGGCAACAATCTCAGCCGGAACGGGCGGATCGGACACCACAACGGTGTGTGCCTCAGAGACGGATGCTTTGCCCTTTCTGTTGGAGGCCGTGACAGAGACCGTATAGGTGCCGGGGCTGCCGAAAGCGTGCTCGGCCGAGGCGCCGGAAGCTGTCTGGTTGTCACCAAAGTCCCAGGCGTACTCCACAGGCGGCTTGGCGTCCTCGTTGGCCGCGGCGGTGAAGGAGCCGCTCTGAGTGGTTTCAAGCTGGTCGGGACCGGCTACGGTCAGCATCTCTACACTGCGGGGACTGCAGCCGGCAAGAAGCAGTCCGGCCAAGAGAACGGGCAGGGCAGCGGCACGCATGTAAATCATGGAGTCAAAGGCTAAGAGGTTGCACGCAACAAGGACGCGAGTCGTGTGGGTACGCGGCTTTCCACGTCAAAAAATATAAAACAGGGAACCCGAACGGTCAACCGCCGCCAGTGCAGACCGGGCCTGGTAGCTGAGCGCAGGCTCAGTCGCCGGAAGACCCTTTTGAGGGCGGAGCCCTGTGCACGGTAAAGCCCAGCATCATGCCAGCAGAGAGGTGCTCGGCTATATGGCAGTGTGCCATCCAGTCGCCCGGGTTGGACATCTCTATCAGCAGGTCCATGGTGGAGCCAACCGGCAGTACCGCCGTATCCTTCCAGACCAGGTTCGTGTTGCGCCTGCCATCCATCTCCAGCACCAGAAACCGCTGACCGTGAACATGAATGGGGTGGTTCATGGGGTGGAAGCTCTTCGGGTCGTTGAAGATGCGCACCTTCACGATGTCGCCAAGCGCAAAGTCCCAGCGGATGTCCATATTCTCCTTGCCGGTGGCCGCATCACGCATGATCCAGGTGACCTGGCTGCCGGTTGAAAGCCAGTTCATCATAGGCATCGCATCGTTCCACTCCATCGGGGGTACATAGAGCGTGTCCGCCTCCATCGCCATCATGATGGGCACGGGAAGGTTGGTTACCCGCACGGTGAGCGACAGCTCTTTGTCCGGCGGTCGGTCAAAAAAGCCGCGAACCGAGTCCACGTCAGCAATAACGTCGGTATTCGTGCGGGGCACACGAAAGTCCTCGCCGTAATCGGGCGCAGCCGGGGCACCTGCCACCGAGATCATGCCAAGTGTGTCCACGTGCGGATAGAACTCCCCGCGAAAGTGGTTGATGGCCTGGACAGCGTTTGTAATGGCGTATTCGCCGGGGTGCTCAAAGTGGACCTCCACCACGTATCGTTCGGCCGGCGCAACAGGCACGCTTTCAACAAACACCTCGCGCTCGAACTTGCTCACATCGGAAGCCACAACCTTGATGGGGGCGCCCCCGAAGGTGATGTTGAACGTCCGGGCGTTGGCCACATTTGTCAGGTAGAACCGGGCTACAGTGCCGGGTGCTGCTGCCAGCGAGTAGTCAGTCACGCCGTTGGTGAGCATGACATTGCCGAAGCGTCCCATCAAGGCGTGCGTCGGAGATGTCTGCCCCCATGGAATAAGGCCATGCGAGTCAATCAGGAGATCGTCCAGCACCAGGACTTCTTCAAGGTTGACGGTGCTGTAGTAGCCCTCACGCTCGGAGTGCACCAGCATATTGCCATACAGGCCCAGGTCCTGCTGCATGTCCTCACGCATATGCGGGTGGTACCAGTAGATCCCGGTGTCCGGGAAGAACACCTCGTACGTAAAGGACTCTCCCTGCGCCACAGGCGCCTGCGTAAGCCCGGCCACGCCGTCGAACCGGTTGTCCAGGCGGAGTCCGTGCCAGTGCACGGTCGTTGGTTCTTCCAGCTCGTTCTTGAACACCACAACGACCGTCGCTGCGCGCGTCACGCTGATCAGCGGGCCGGGGTACTGCTGATTATAGCCGTACATCACAAACGGTCGGCCACCCAGCTGGCGGCGGATCAGCGTAGCCTCCAGATGGAGCGTGTCGCCATCGGCGAGCGACACAACTTCGCTGGGACGAGCCACAGGAATTCCCATAGCCTGCTGGTCCGGAAGGGCGGGCAGGGCCGGGGGAACCGCATCCTCAAGGCCAGGCATCATGGGCATGCTCATATCCATCGGCGGCATGCGCCAGACCAGCGTATCGGCCGCCGTTGCCGGCATGTGATGATGCGCGTGCTGCGCCCGGGCCAAGGGCGCAGCAAAACAAAGCATTCCTAATAGTACCCGTAGACCGTGCACGGCTCCTGTTCGTACGGGCCATGGCCCGCCATCGTGTGCATCAACCCGCTTCGCGAAAGGCCCCGCATGACAACAGGCCCCTGCCACCGGGACTGGTTCGCCCTGGCGGAGGACTCCAGCGTGATGATGACGAGGAACTTGTTCCACTCAGTCCTGCCGCGGATGGCATCAGTCAGCGGCCCCAGCCGAACCACCTCCTTCAGGTTCGGTGTGGAAAGCCAGGCCACGTAGACACCGGCCGGTGCCGGGCGAAGGTTTTCAACGACAACCTCCACGTCATAGCGGTAGTGGCCCGCGGGGGAAACGGAGATGCCAAAGGGTGACTCCGTATAGGTCAGATGGGCAGCGCCAGTGGCCTGCCGCGCCGCAGGGACGCGGCGTGTCGGCACCAGATCAATCTTGTAGTACTCAGGCGGTGCCTCGCAGAGACCTGCAGGAGCTGCACCGGAAAGGAGTATCGCCAAAGCAAGAAAAGTGGTCATGCCTCATTCGCTGTCCCATTGCTGCGCGCTGGAGATATCAGGCACGCCCCAGTCGGTGCCCTGCCATCCCTGAAACCCGTCCATGCGAAATGTCCAGAATCCGGTGGACATGTCGCTGACGGCGATGAGGCCGTCCACGTTGCGGACATCCACGCCGAAAGCGCCATTGAACATGGCGTACCGGTCCGTATTGGGGGGTCCCAGATACGTGTCGTAATACGCGACAGTGACCGGGTTTGCCGGATCCATCATGCTGAATATCTGCAGCCCGTCCAGGTAGCCGGACACAAAGACGTACGGCCAGCGCACTTCATGGTTGTGAACCAGGTGCTGCCAGTCCGCGGTCCATGCACTGATAGGGTTGCGGATGTTGGTGACCTTTCCGTCCAGCGCAGGCTGGAGGTCAAAGATGCGCAGCGGCGCGTAGCGGTACTCGGTTTCCGCGATCACATAGCGCCCGTCGGGCGAGGGCGTGAACGTGTGCCCGCTGCGAACACCGTTGATGCCGGTCAGCGTGACAAGAAGCTGGGGACTGTCAAGGTCCGTGACATCATATACGTAATAGCCGCCCGTGCCGCCGCCATAGAAGCGGTCTGACGTGGTTTCTTCGTGATATCCGACATAGAAGTCGTGATAGCCGCGCCGGCCGGCACGTCCCAGGGGCGACTCCGGCACCGGCACGCGAGCGATCTGGGCATTCTGCAGATCGCCTTCGACGATCACACCCAGGTCGTATACGTTAGCAAAAGGGCCGCTAGCCGTGCTGAAGAGCAGTACGCGGCCGTTGGAGTGCTTGTAGACAAAGATGTTGTGGAATCCGCCAGGGAGGTTCGGCTCGCGTATCCGCGCCACCTCCCGGACCGTGCGGACATCGGGCAGGTCCGTCACATCTAGGATCACAGCGCCGAGGTCCGGGTTGGGGCCGCCCGCCCCGAACTGGAGAGATTGCACCACATAATAGCGGTCCCTCCACTTGAAGTACTTTACATCCATGCCACCTGTGCGCATGTGGAGGTCCTGATCCTCGATGCGCCATTCGTAGATCACCGCGGGTTGTGTCGGGTCGGAGAGGTCAATGATATCGGTGCCTTTGGGGCCATCATCCCCGTACACCATGCGGGACACGTACGCATAGGGGCGGTGCAGCTCCTGTTCCAGGTCCATGTCGGCCACGCTGAGGCGGGGTCCCAGCGCAATATGGCCCAGGACCGTGATGTTGTCGCTGCCGGGTTTTTCGGCGGTCCACTGAGCGGTCGCCAAGGGCGGAGCCAGAGCCAGGAGCAAGATGAGAGCAGGTCGCATGGCAGTGAGCAGTCTACTGAGCAGTCGGGCCGTGATCCCAGTTCTGGGCGCTGGAGATGTTAGGCATACCATAGTCCCGTCCGTCCCAGCCGTCAAAACCCTCCAGGCGAAAGGCCCAGAATCCGGTGGTCATGTCACTAACGACGATGAGTCCGTCCCGGTTGCGCACATCAACGCCCCAGGCCCCATTGTATACGTTCCATGTGTAGGGGCTGCTGCCCATGCGGGACTGCGCGCGGTCGTTGTGGCGGCCGTTGTAGGTGTCGTAGTATGCGATGGTGTACGGGTTCCTGGGATCCTCCATGTTGACGACGGAGAGACCGGTCTCGTAGCCGGCCACAAAAAGGAATGGCCAGCGCACCTCGTGGTTGTGCGCGAGGCTCTTCCAGTCCGCATGCCAGACGCCGATGGCGTGGCTGATGTTGCCGGCCTCTCCGTCGAGGGCCGGTTTCATGTCGAAAAAACGGAGGGGCTGGTACTGGAATTCGGTTTCACCGACGGCGTAGCGTCCATCGGGCGACGGCGTGAACGTATGGCCCCAGGACACTCCCGGAACGCCGACGATGGTCACAAGCAGCCTGGGATCTGCCAGGTCTGTGATGTCATAGACATAGTAGCCGCTGCCTCCGCCGCCATAGAAGCGGTCCTGGCCGCTTTCGGGGTGGTAGCCCACATAGAAGTCATGGTAGCCGCGCGACCACATGTTCTCGGTTTCCGCCACAGGGACGCGTCCCACCAGCGCATAGTCCTCGTTATTGAGCACCGCATCCATCTCCGACTCGTACCCCTTGAGAAACCGGTCCAGATCAAACACTTTGGCATATTGGCCGCTGGTGGCAAACAGCAGCGGCTTGCCGGAAGAGTGCTTGTAGGTAAACGTGTTATGGAAGCCGCCGCGGGAACCGGACTGACGGATGCGCCCGACCTCGTGGAACGATTCCGGCAGACCGGTCACATCAAAGATGATCGCGCCGACCTCCGAGTTGGGGCCGCCTTGCCCAAACTGCACGGACTGCATGTAGTAGTAGCGTCCTTCGTGTTTGAAGTAGCGTCCATCCATGGCGCCGCCCTGGTGCAGGTCTTCGTTCTCTATGCGCCAGCGGTGAATGACCCGGGCTCTCCCGGGAATGCTGAGATCAATGACATCAAAGCCTGTCTCGTGCACACGCCGGGCCACGTAGGCGTAAGGGCGGCTTTCATCCTGTTCCACCTCGATGTCAGAGACGGATCCGGGCATACCCAAGGGCAGATGTGCGACGACCGTGAGGTTCTGACTGCCGCGCTCGCCAGGCGGAGGCGGGTGTGGCGGATGCTGGAGTCCCTGAGCAGTCGCAGTAAAGGGGATAAGCAGCAGCAGCAGACGCATGGCCGGTAACGGGTTATTGGCGGTCAGGACCACTATCCCAGTCCTGAGCATTAGACATGTTCGGGAGGCCCCAGTCGTGGCCGTGCCACCCGTAGAAAGCCTCCACACGAAAGGCCCAAAAGCCGCTTTCAAGGTCACTGGCGACAATCAAGCCGTCTTCATTGCGCACGTCCACGCGGCTGATGCCACGACGGCCGCGTTCCAGCGGAGCGCCGCCGCTTGCCGGCGCAGTGCGATAATACGCGTCGGTATAGGGGTTTCCCGGGTCAAAGATGTTGATGACATGCAGCCCGCTTTCCAGTCCGGCCACGAAAGCAAACGGCCACCGCACCTGGACTGCAGCGTACTCGTCCTGCCAGTGGGCCATCCAGGCGCCTTCCGCTGTTCGTACACGCGGGCTGTTCAGCGCAAAGATGCGGATTGGCGCCGCCCGGTATTCCGCCAGCGCCAGGACATGTTCTCCGCTGGGCATGGGTACAATCATACGCCCGCGCTGAACAGCCGCTGAACTGATGTGCGTAAGGAGCTTTCCCGCGCCGGACAGCTCGGTGATATCGTAGACATAGTACCCGCCCGCACCGGCCAGGTAGAGGCGATCCTGTTGCCCGGATGTCTCAAAGCCGGCAAATGCGTAGTCAAAGCCCATGGTGGATGCGGGGAGATCCTCAGGCGTGTCCAGCGTCAGCAGCGGCGTATCGTTGCCGGCAAGGACCTGTTCCAGGTCCAGGATCTCCAGAGGACCGCCACTGGCTGCCATCAGCAGCGCCCGCCCGCTTGAATGCCTGTAGGCAAAAAGTGCGCGGTACCCGGCATCACGCGCAATGGAAGCAACCACCTGCGCTTCCGTCGGGATCGTGATGTCGAGAATCATGGCTGCAGGTGCACCGGTCGCCAGCGCCAGGTAATGATGGTCGGAAACCTTGAAGGTCGTAATGTCCCGGACCTCCCCGTCTGTCGTCTCAAAGACGACAGACGGGGAGGTGTCGGTGGAAAGGTCCAGGCCGATGATACCGCCATGCCGCCGGGCGAGCCAGGCGTACGGGCGGGCCTGTTCGGCGGCCAGCGCGCTGGTTCCGCCTTCAACCGCCACATGCGCCACGACGCGTATGTTGCGGCTTCCTTCTTGTGCCCACGCGCTGCTTGCCCAGGCCAGAAGCACCAGAAAAGACAGTCTCATACGGGCTACGGCTTGGCAGATCTTAGCTTTTCCGCCCGCAACTTGCAACAGGTGGCTGTCTGCGGCACTCACGCCGTCTGCGGCTCGCGCGAGTGAAGAACGTGGGCGGCCTCCGCGCGTGCGGCAGAAAACACAAACACAGCAACAAAGAGCAGTATGGGGTTAAAGTCGCGGATAACTGGGTTCGGAAACACTGCCGCCAAAGCGAACAGGGCAGCCAGAGCCTGCCCCACATAGCTGGAGATGCGTGTGGCAGTACGGTAGCTCAGCCGCCTGGCAAGAACCGCGCGCAGTACACGTCCCCCGTCCATCGGGAACGCCGGGATCAGGTTGAAGGCAACAAGAGCCAGGTTCATGTACATCAGAGAGGACAGTATCACGGCGCGACCGGTACCATCCTCGACGATGAGTGCCAGCCCGAGCCGGTTGCCGGTGACAAGCACAGCAACAAAAAGCGAGGCCGCGACAGCCAGGTTCACCGCAGGGCCCGCGATCGCGATCAGCAGCTCTTGGCGGGGGTCACGCGGCATGCGGGCAAGGAGCGCGATGCCGCCAATGGGGTACATCGTGATGTGATGCGTCGCTATGCCAAAGCGCCGGGCGGTCAGTGCATGGCCAAACTCGTGCAGGATGACGCAGCCAAAGAGTGCCACCGTAAGCACCAGACCGTCCACAGCCATCAGCAAGGACGCGTTTTGCCACAGCAGCCATACAAACAGGCCGGCAAGTGTTACCACCAGGGACCAGTGGGCATAGACGCTGATGCCGGCGATTGTGCCGATTTTGAACTTGGATCTCATGCGCATATCAGGCGTTTGCCTACTTATTGCGGTTCACCGGCAGAATTGTTTCATCCGGAGTATGCATTCCAGCGTCGTGATGTGTACGCATAAGGCAACCTGCTGTGCAATTTGGCATCCTGTTGCGTAAGTTGTGGGGCTAACGCTCTTGCAAATGAGATCAGCTGCACTTGCTCTCCTTGTGATCCTGGTCGCAGGCGCCGCTTTCAACACTGTGCGCCTGAAGTACTTCAACGTGGTGCGTGACGGAAACGCGCTTGTGATCACGTGGGAAACAGAGCAGGAAGACCAGGTTCGCACGTTCGAGGTCTTTCGCAAGACGGGCTTTGATGCCGATTTCATGGTCATCGGCAGCAGAGACGGGCACGGCATCAATCTCGAGTACAGGATCACAGACGACCAGGTCTACAAGAGCGGCTCCAGCGCCTTCATCGATTACCGCCTGGAGGTAGTGTACACGAACGGCGTTCGCCAGCGCCTGGCAGAAAAGAAGGTCAACTACACGTCCACAGCTGTTCGCCGGAGCTGGGGCAGCATAAAGGCGATGTTCCAGGATTAGCGTACGCGGAGCCATGCGTACGCTCATCGTCAGCCCAGAGCGCGTTCAGCGAATCTTCAGCCGGCTGGCCTGCGAACTTGTGGAACGCAACCGCGGCGCGGAAAACCTGATCTTTTTCGGGATACTCCGCAAGGGCCTGCCCGTGGCGGAAGCACTTGCCGGGCATGTTGCTCCCATCGCGGGCAGGCCGTTTGTGACGCATCCCCTGGGTGTCGAAGCGTTCAGAGATGACCGCCCGCCCCCCGTACAGGTGTCGGGTGACCACCGGTCCATTGATGTCACCGGCAAGCACGTCGTGCTGGTGGATGACGTGCTTTATACCGGACGCACGGTGCGCGCAGCACTGGGTGCCATCGTGCGGTTTGGGCGGCCGTCCAGCATCCAGCTGGCAGTGCTGGTGGATCGCGGACACCGGGAGGTGCCGATACAGGCCAACTACATAGGTCGCAGCATCCAGACCAAGTACAGGGAACGCGTCGTGGTTGACGTGAACGAAGCGTTTGCCATCTACGTGGAAGAGTAGGCTAAGGGTCTTCGTTCCAGAACAGCGTCAGCTCACTGCCTTCTGGAACACGTGTCCCGGCCGGATGGCTCTGGCTCACAACAGGCGGGTCGGATGCCGTGTCGTCCAGCTGCGGATAGATTCTTGCGTGCAACCCGGCCTCGCGCAGCCGGCGCACCGCCTCCTGCACCGGCAGGCCTGACATCAGCGGGACCTCCACCAGACGGCTGCCCAGCCCCGTGCTGTACCAGAAGGAGACGCTGTCCAGGAGCAGCACCATGGAGCCTGCCGGCGGGGACTGGCGCACCACCACGTCGGGGTAGGGTGAAGGAACAGAGTCAGGCAGAATTGAACCCACAAGAAGCTGCGCCCGCCGAAGCGCGTTGGTGGCCGCGGAGATCGTGGAGCTTACCAGGTTGGGCACCTGGACGGAGTCCCGGGTGTTGTCGCTCAGCTTGAGGTATACCGTGCGGCCCGGCTTGACCTGGGCGCCAGGAGGCGGGCTCTGAGACAGAACCGTTCCGCGGGTCACGGAGAAGTCCGGCACAAAATCCCATCGGGTAGTGCCGAGCTGGTAAGCATGGAGTGTTTCCGCTGCGACCTCTTGCGTCAGGCCCTCCACGGCAGGCATGGAGAACGCCGAGCCGGAATGCGTATAACGGGGCATGAGCACATTGTTCAGCACAAGGATGGCTATCGCCGCCGCGAGAGCCACAAGGATCAGCCCTGCGTGCAGATACCGGTTCGTCAGCGCGGCCCGGATGTGGCGGACAGGAGCCAGTTTGTGAAGATTGTGATAGCTCTTCATCGGGGCGGAAACAAAAAGCAGGCTTGTGCGAACAACCCGGTCTATCTGCGAATGACGCAGCGCTTCTACGCAGGTGCCTCCGCAGGCGTTCACCACGTGACGGCTGGGCGAGGGGCTTGACAAAAGCGGTTTGGATTTCGTAATATAGATGTCCGCGCCTTTTGGGGGCGGTTGTTCTTTGAGAGATTGAGAGTATAGCGAGTCCTTTGTCGATTCCAGACAATTGGTCAGGGTGGTTGGCGCTGTGGTGCTCACCAACAAGTTCAAATCTCATACTACGGAGAGTTTGATCCTGGCTCAGGACGAACGCTGGCGGCGGGCTTCATACATGCAAGTCGGACGAGAAAGTGCCCTTCGGGGCGCGAGTACAGTGGCGCACGGGTGAGTAACGCGTAGGCAACCTGCCCTCGAGAGGGGAATAACTATCGGAAACGGTGGCTAATACCGCATGAAGTCCTGTGCTGCATGGCACAGGATGAAAGTTTTTAACGCTCGGGGATGGGCCTGCGTCGGATTACGCTGGTAGGTAGGGTAACGGCCTACCTAGGCTACGATCCGTAACTGGTCTGAGAGGATGATCAGTCACACTGGCACTGAGACACGGGCCAGACTTCTACGGGAGGCAGCAGTAGGGAATCTTGGGCAATGGGCGCAAGCCTGACCCAGCCACGCCGCGTGGAGGAAGACACCCCTATGGGGCGTAAACTCCTTTTGTACGGGAAGAACGCTTTCCCCGGGAAGGCTTGACGGTACCGTACGAATAAGCACCGGCTAACTCCGTGCCAGCAGCCGCGGTAA
>JAAXGV010000140.1 GCA_012271185.1 Rhodothermales bacterium | reverse complement strand
GTTCCAGGGTTCTCTGGTGGAGTACTGTACCACACTGCCGAGGGAACGGTACGTCACGCTGCGTGCCTGATCCCTGATATCCCTGTAGAAACCGGAGATGCGGAGCAGCAGCTGGTCTGCAATGTTCTGGTCAAAACCCAGCTCATAGGCCACCGTGAGCGGCATGGGATGGCCGGGGTTGCCAATGACATCAATACCACCGTTGCGGGACTGCTGAATGCCGAAGATGTCAAACGGGTTCAGCATCTGGCGGAAATGCCCGTAGTTGAAGTACAGCTTGCTCTCCAGCGTGATCGGGAATGAAACCCCAAGGCGCGGGCTGACAAAGATCTGTGCTGCGGGGTCTTCTTTTTCCAGCAGCTCATCCAGCCCGTCGACGCGCTGCCGGAAAGCCGCATCATACGGGTTGTCCGTCACCCACCACGACGTGTTAGCATCGAAGAAATCGAGACGCAGGCCCAGGTTGGCGATCATGCCCTGGAATTCCAGCTTACCTTGCGCGTATGCGGCCCCCTGAATCGGCGAGCGGGAGAAAGGATATTCGGCCTCCGGTTCAGGGCCGACCAGCGCCAGGTTTACGCGCTGGTAGTTCAGATCATAGTCACTGATGATCAGCTCGGCCCCTGTCTTCAGCTGGAGCACACGCGTGAGCTGGCTGGTGAGGTCAAAGCGACCCGTAAAGACGCTGACATCCGAGGTGTCGCGGGTCTTGACCCAGTGGCCGCCGGTGGTTTCCGCCCCTCCGATAAGGTTGCCACCCTGGCCAAGGAACCCGAACGGCTCGTCACCCACCACATAGGGTGTCAGCACGCCGTCATTGTTGAGATCGGTCGTGCCTCCGAAATACGTAAGTCGGTCCGGGTTGGCCAACCCGGCCTCCGTAGGCCGCCCGAGGTTGTTCGTGTACGGTACCTGCACAAAGTCGCCATTCTCATCGATATACGATCCGTCGCGCAGGTTCGGGAAGTGGCTGCGGTACTTGGTAGCGAGGTCCTGTAGATTCACCTCGTAAAATGTGCTGGGGCTGAGCGTGTGCGTGAACGTTGCACCCACCAGGGAGTGGTCAATGTCAGCCAGCGAAAAGGCGCCATCAGAAAGAATCACGCGGCCTCTGCGGTTGATGCCGTCGATGATTTCCGTGCCGGCACCCCACCAGGGGTAGGCAGGCAGGTTCCCGTTGTACATCTGCAGGTCGGCCGAGCCCTGCCAGCGGTTGACCCCACGCTCGGTACTCACCATCCCGTTGACCGTGACCTTCATGCCACGCCGCACATTGTAGACGATCTTGCCCTGAAACGTGTTACTGGTGAACGCGGCGCGTGACTGCGGATACACATAGGCGTTCTGCGTTCCCCGGTAGGACACGAGGAAACGCAGGTCTCCCACGCTGGAGCTGAAGCCTGGCACGAGCGGACCGCTAAGCGTGACATCAGCCTCGTAGTCAGGAACCGTGATGGCATTGTTCTTGCGGTGCGTGTGCTTGAAGTACTCCTGCATGTCCTGCGCCGTGACATCAAATCCTTCGTCGTTCACCAGCCGCGCAGCCAGCGTGGTCCAGCCCTCAAAGCCGTTGTACTGAAGCTGCTTGTAGCTGTCCCATGCACCGCTCTCGGTTCCGTCCATCGCCACCTCGGGATCCAGGAAAGGGCGGACAAACCAGCTGTCGCAGTCTCCATACACCCGCGTGCTGTAGTCGCATTCATCGAGGTTGACACCCCCGAGTCCTTCCAGCGTCTTCGGCTGCGCCGGGATATAGCGCATGAGCGCATCCACGCTATACCGCGTACGGGAAGGTTCTTTCGTGGCCACATTGACAATGCCGCTGCGCACGTTGCCGTACTCCGCATTGAAGCCGCCCGTCTGCACCTGCACCTCTTCCAGTGAGGTGTAGCTGATGTTCGTGAAGGGCTGGTGAGAACGGCCGGTGCGCAGGTTCATGCCGTCAACGACGAATGCGACCTCATGCAGGCCGCCTCCGCGAACGCGCAACCCGGGCTCAATACCGGCCTGGAGGTCCAGCACCTCCGTCACGCCGGCCACCGGCAGATCCTCAAAAGCCTCAGCGTTAAGGCTGGCCACATTTGCCGACACATCAAGCTGCACGATGGGTCGCTCGCTCACGACGACAATCTCCTCCATGCCCACCTCGGCTTCGCGCATCTCTATATCGGTGGTTGTCGTCAGGCCGGTGGATACGCGAACACCCACGACCATCTCCTCGGCATACCCCACCAGCGATACGCGCAGCGTGTATGTCCCGGGCCGCACGTTGTTGATGAAGTAGTACCCGTCAAGATCGCTGGCCGTCCCCTGTAGGGTCTCCACGACCAGAATGTTGACGCCCGGCAGGGTCTCGCCTGTGACGGCATCCGTAACGTTGCCGGCGATCTTCCCCCGCTGCGCCAGTACGGGCGAAGCCACCAGCAGTAAAACCGTGAAAAGGCCCAGTAGCCTTCCATGCCTCATAGCATGTTCCTCCGCTTTGTTAATTCAAGTGTTTTCAGCCCGCCAGGCTGCCTGCTCGCATATCGTGCAGCCTGCCCGGCGGATACGTTCCGTGAAGGACATCCTGATAATATGCCACAAAACAAGCTGATTATCAACTGGAATCGCTTCCTAAACGTCCACATGCCTGGCGGCAGACCTACCAGAACAGGACATACAGCGCCGTGGTGATCACGAGCACACCAAACGCCAGTCCGACAAACAGCGGGTCTGTCTGTAATACCCCGCTTCCCAGCCTGATACCCTTTTTACTGTCCTGACCCTTACCCTCAACAAGCGAGAGGATCACAATCAGGGCTACCGAGATCACAAACGCAATCCCCATGCGATCCAGAAAGGGGAGGCCAGGGAAAAGCCACTTCATCGCCCAGGTCAGTGGTATGCTGAGCACTGCAGAAACCACTGCGGAGTTCGCCGTGGCCTTTTTCCAGAACAGACCCATGATGAAGATGGCAAGCACGCCCGGGCTCACAAAGCCGGTAAACTCCTGTATGTATTGGAAAACCTGGTCCAGCGACGACAGCAGGGGCGCCAGACACACGGCGATAGCCATGCAAACCAGCGCCACGATACGGCCGGTTCTGACGAGGATCGCCTGCTCTGCGGCCTTGTTGATGTAGTTGCGGTAGATGTCCATCGTGAAGATGGTTGCCGTGCTGTTCATCATTGACGCCAGCGACGACACAATGGCCGCGATCAGCGCCGCGAAGGCCAGCCCCTTCAGGCCCGGCCCGACATAAGCATTAAGGAGCCAGGGGTACGCCTCGTCCGCCGCGTCAATCGGTGCATTCAGCGCATACGCAACGATACCGGGCACAACCACAATAAGCGGCAGGAGCAGCTTGAGGTAGGCTGCAAACGCCACGCCCCGCTGCGCTTCCCTGAGGCTGCGGGCCGCGAGGGCCCGCTGGATGATATACTGGTTGCATCCCCAGTAGAACAGGTTGGCGATCCACAGCCCACCGATGAGCACACCCAGGCCGGGGAGCAGGTCGTACGCGTCCTGCACCACCCCCTTGTCGTTCGTATACAACAGCTCATCCTGGAAAAGTATCATGTTGAAGCGGTCAGGCGCCTCCTCAATCAGGCGCAGCAGGCCGGCCAGCGGCCCCTGGCCAGCGCTGAAGGCGTGGAGCGCCAGTATCGTGGTGAGAAGCCCGCCACCCACCAGAAAAAACACCTGAACAACATCCGTCCACGCCACGGCCTTCAGCCCGCCATACACACTGTATACCGCCGCAAAAAGCGCCAGCACAATGATGCCGATCCAGAGCTCCACGCCCATGATTCCCTTAAGCGCAAGCGCGCCAAGGTAGAGCACGCTGGTAAGGTTTACGAAGACGTATACGAGGAGCCAGAATACTGCCAGCAGCGTGCGTACGCGCGCATCGTAGCGCACCTCCAGAAACTGGGGCATCGTGAAGATGCCCTTCTTGAGATAGATGGGTATAAAGAGCCACGCAACCAGAAGCAACGTGATGGCAGCCATCCACTCATAGCTCGCAATGGCCAGGCCCAGGCGGAACCCCGACCCGCTCATGCCGATAAACTGCTCCGCCGATATGTTCGAAGCTATCAGTGACGCCCCGATAGCCCACCACGGCAGCGCTTTGCTGGCCAGGAAATAATCCTCCGCGTCCTTCTTGTGCCCCGCCTTCTCTCTGGACACCCACAGCCCGATACACACGATGAGCAGACAGTAGGCAGCAAAAACGATGTAGTCAACAGGTGCAAACTCCATGCAATCCCGATGTCAAGAAAATGAGCACTCCGGCAAATATTGCGCGCAGCGGACCCTTGCAGTGCCTGCGCTGGCAGGCCTGCGACCACGGATGAAGGGAATCTCCCGTACGCTGCTGCAGCGGACCTAGCGTACGCGGCGCCAAATCTCGTCGTAACGGCTGTCCTGGACACCTCCTACATGGTGCCAGATGGAATCACCCCGAAGTGCACATTCAAACATGAAACGCTGACCCACATTCTGTGGAATCGCGCTGTACTCCACGATCTCCGTGTAAAAGCCTCCCGGCTCCAGGGTGTAGCGGCCACCTTGCGCATGCACGAACCCCTCAGCTGACTGGCGGATAAACATCCAGTGTGTCTCGTTCAGGACCTTAAGCGTCGGAGCCGCCTGGTAGTCGGGGTCTGATTCGAACTCGCCGGAGAGCGCGCCTGCCGTTTCGTTGATGCGAACCAGCTCCCAGGAACCAACCAGGCTTGGACAGGTGGGGTCAGCATCGCTGACAGCGTCCACCGCAGTTTCTGCCGGTTCTTCAGAGCAGCCGAGTGCAGTCATCAGCACCAGGACAGCGACTAAACACAGGTAGGAAAACGTCTTCATGGCGACAACCTCGAAAGGATGAGCAGCAAGCATTCCCAATATATGCAGCGGGAACTACAGATACACCATCCGGGCCATGCGCTGCGGCACCAGCATCATGCGCACCGGTCAGGACGCAACACAGTGTCTACGAGCCAGGCCTTCGGATCGCGTCAACCAGATGCCGTATGGAGTCCGGCGGGGCTGGCGTGCAGTGCGAAACCACTGTCGCGACCACGAAATTGATCAGCATACCCAAGGCGCCAATGCCTTCCGGTGAGATGCCAAAAAGCCAGTAGGCTTCGATGTTCAGCTCAGGACTGATGAACTTGAAGAAGATGATATAGCCCGCGGTGAAGACAATCCCGCTGACCATGCCGCTGATGGCCCCGAACTTGTTCATGCGACGCGTAAAAATGCCCAGGATGATTGCAGGAAAAAAGGAAGCCGCGGCCAGCCCGAACGCAAACGCCACAACCTGCGCGACAAAGCCCGGCGGGTCTATCCCGAAGTATCCGGCGATGCAGACGGCGATGCCCGCCGTGATCCGGGCGGTCAGCAGCTCCTGCTTTTCCGTGATGGAGGGCCTCAGCCCCTTCTTGAGCAGATCACGTGCCACCGACGTCGAAATCACCAGAAGCAGCCCAGCCGCTGTAGACAAGGCTGCTGCAAGCCCTCCGGCGGCAACCAGCCCAATCACCCAGTTCGGCAACCCGGCAATCTCCGGGTTGGCCAGGACCATGATGTCGCGGTCAATCGTCAGCTCATTGGCGCTGGCGTCGCCAACATACTGGATACGCCCGTCACCGTTCTTATCCTCAAAGGTGATAAGGCCTGTCGCCTCCCAGTTCTTGAACCACCCCGGCACGGATTCATAGGAGGCCTCTGAGACCGTGACCAGGAGGTTCGTTCGTGCAAAGGCGGCAACCGCAGGCGCGCTGGTGTACAGAAGAGCAATAAACACCAGTGCCCAGCCCGCGCTGCTGCGGGCGGCAGACACACGGGGCACGGTGTAGAAACGGACGATGACGTGCGGCAGGCCCGCGGTTCCAACCATCAGCGCCATCGTGATCGCAAACACATCGAGCAGGCCCTTCCTGCCGTCCGTATAGGCGTCAAACCCCAGCTCGGTGCTCAGCCCGTCAAGGCTGTCCAGCAGGAAGGTGCCCGACCCGTCAGCCAGCGTGCTGCCAAAACCGATCTGGGGAATCACATGCCCCGTCATCAGCAGGGAGATGAAGATCGCCGGCACCAGGTAGGCGAAGATCAGTACACAGTACTGGGCAACCTGCGTGTATGTGATGCCCTTCATACCGCCCAGAACCGCGTAGAAAAACACGATCCCCATCCCGATGAGCACACCTGGGACAATATCTATCTCAAGAAACCGGGAGAACACGATCCCCACGCCCCGCATCTGCCCGGCCACATAGGTGAAAGACACAAACACCGCGCAGATCACAGCCACAAAGCGCGCAGTCTGCGAGTAGTACCGGTCCCCGACAAAGTCCGGTACCGTAAACTTGCCGAAGCGGCGCAGATAAGGCGCCAGCAGCAGAGCGAGAAGCACATAGCCGCCGGTCCAGCCCATCAGGTAAACGCTGCCATCGCGCCCCATGAACGCGATCAGGCCCGCCATGGATATGAACGAGGCAGCGCTCATCCAGTCCGCCGCCGTCGCCATGCCGTTGAGCACAGGCGGCACCCGCCCGCCGGCCACATAGAACTCTCCCGTAGACCCGGCACGCGACCACACGGCCACCCCGATGTATAGCGCGAAGGTCAGCCCCACCAGGGCAAAGGTCCATGCCTGCGCCGTCATGAGCGCTGCCGGACCTTCTCCTTTGCGTCCAGCCGGTTCATCAGGAAGGCGTACACAAAGATAAGTATGACAAAGACGTAGATCGCACCCTGCTGCGCAAACCAGAACCCCAGCTTGAACCCGCCCAGCCGGATCGTGTCAAGCTGATCTACCAGCAGCACGCCAAATCCCAGCGATACGGTGAACCAGATCGGCAGCAGAATGCCCAGATACTTCAGATTGGTTTTCCAGTAAGCGTTCACAGGTCTCCCTCAGTACGGTCAAGATACACCGTCCGGGACGGGAAGGCTATGCTCAAACCTTGCACCTCCACCAGTCTCAGGATATTCATCAGCACTGTTTCCTGCGCCCTCATGAACGCGTCGAAGCCGGGCGACACGGTAAAGGCCTGCACGAGAACGCCCAGGCTCGACTCATCAAGCGCTTCCAGGTGCACCAGCACGGTGGACGCGTCAATGGATTCCATCTCCTGCAGCATGGTGCGCACCGACACAATGAAAGCCTGCATCTGGTCTGGCGTCGTGCGGTAGTCCAGCCCCACCCTGTGGCGAATGCGCCGCTGCGTGCGCATGGAGTAGTTGACGACCTTCGTGGTCGTAAACGAGTGGTTCGGGATTGTCGCAACCGATTTGTCCATCTGCCGGACCCGCGTAACCCGCAGCCCAACCTCCTCGATCACACCCTCCGTGCCAGACACACTGACGGCATCTCCGATCTTGAACGGCTGATCCGTGAAAAGCACGACCGAGCCAAACAGGTTGGCGACGGTATCCTTGGCTGCAAGCGCCAGGGCCAGGCCGCCAATGCTGAGACTGGCCACAAAACTGGTCACATCCAGCCCCAGCTTGTCCACGATGGCAATGCCGACGACCACGGCCAGCAGAATCTTGAGCGCCTTGCGCACAAGCGGCACCAGCTGGTCGTCAAGCCGCGTTGCCGTCCTGCCTGCCAGGCGCTCCGCGCTCAACGCTGCCACATCAATGAGCCTGAACAGCACCGCCGTGCAGACGACCGCCACCGCCACCAGGAGCCCGCTCATGACGGTTGCACGCACATTGTACGGCTCAATCGGCAGGCTCAGGAGCAGGCCTGCCCCGTACCACAGCAGCACGTGCACCACCAGACTGAGGGGCCCCGGCAAGAGCCTGATCAGGTCAGCCGTCCACTGGGCCTGGGTCCGATGGGCGGCCTTTACAGCTCCGCGTACCAGAAAGCGGAGAAAAGGCCGGCTGAACAGGCCCAGCGCTATCAGCAGCGCCGCCAGAGCAAGGCGCCAGAGGGCGACGCCCCACCAGTACTGCTGGTACAGAAACTCCAGGTCCGTCATTCCGGTGCTGATATTCCCTGCCGCAACACTGCCAGGCTGTCGGGACCGCAGTTAAAAAGCAGATCCAGCGCCGTCATCCCCGGCACAAACCCGGGAAATGCTTGCGGATACTTCGGATGGGTGTATTCGAAAGCCCGGATCCGTGTATGCAGTCTGCGGTCAATGCATGCGGCCACAGGAGGCAAAAATACTGCACGGCCCGGAAACGGCAAGAGCACCGATGCCATGGCATCAGGCTGCCCCTGCATGTCGGTGGCACGCGAAAGCACTGTATCGAGGCCAAAGAGGCGGTGTATGAGTCTGACGGAGGCACAGGTTGCTTCGGCCAGCCGTGCGTATTCCGCCTCAAAAAAGTCCACCAGGGGCGCTTCATAGTGCACGAAGTAGGGCGCACGGCCGTAATTGTATCGGAATGCTTTCCAGTGCCGCCGCCGCCAGGCAGTGCCCGTGCGGATCCGCGTGGCGGCCTGGGACCGGCCATGCTGTCCACCCTCCAGAGGTACCGTAATCCACTGCGCTTTCCGGCTGTTGCGCAAGCGGGTGCGGTTCTGAAAAGACTGCCTGCTGTACTGAAACGTGTCGGCCAGCACAAAATACCGGACACGATCCATGAGCGCAACGTACAAAAGCCCTGGAAAGTACTCCGGCGGTCTGACGGATACCATGATTGTGTATCTTCGCGCTTATACTTCCTGTGCGCTCCCTTGCAGCTGGCTCCTCCGCTTAACCCTGGTGACACCATTGCGGTGGTAGCGCCCGGCAGCGCAACGCAGAAGCCGGAACGCCTAGCCAGGGGACTGGCCGCACTCAAAGCGGCAGGCTTCAAAGTGGACTGGCACCCGGATTCTCTTACGCGGCGCGGCTATCTGGCAGGCAACAACAGCGAGCGCGCCAATCAGTTCAACCGTGCCATCACCAGGCAGGCGGTCAAAGCCATCATGTGTGTGCGCGGTGGCTACGGTGCGATGCGGATTCTCGACCGCATAGACTACGGGGCTGCGCGCAAGCACCCCAAGCTGCTGATCGGCTTCAGCGATGCAACCGCACTCCATCTGGCGCTGTATCGCCATGCCGGCTGGCGGGGACTGTCCGGGCCGCTGGTCGTGAGCTATGCCGAGTCCAGCCCCGGCATACAGGCACGCTTCTGGGCACTTGCAAAAGGCGAGATCCCGCAGCTGGCCGGCGGCCTTGCCGCCGTGCGCACAGGCACCGCCCAGGGGGTGCTTCTTGGCGGCAACCTGTCCATGATCGCACGCCTGGTTGGAACGCCGTACCTGCCCTCGCTGGAAGGCAGCATACTGTTCCTGGAGGAAGTCAACGAAGCACCGTACCGTATTGATGCGCTCCTTGCGCAACTGCATCTGGCCGGACACCTGAAGACGCTCGGAGGACTGGTCCTGGGCCGGTTCACGGGCTGGGAGCCGCGGCATGAGCATCCCGTTCTGACACCCGGCCAAATCTTCACCGACTACTTTTCGATGGCGCCCTATCCGGTGGCCAGGGGACTTCCATACGGGCATTTTCCGGATCGCGAAACCATCCCCTTCGGAGTACGCGCAAAGCTTGCTGTCACAAAAGATTCCGGCAGCCTGGCCGTACTGGAACCTGTGTGCGGATGAACGGCTTTGCAGCGTCTTCATTGGACCGTAACGATTATTTCCGTAAGATCAGGCACGGAACAACGTAAGATGATGGTGCAGCATCTGGCCGTCCTGGCCTCTGGTGGCGGGTCCAACTTCCGGGCGATCCTTCGCGCTATCGAAAGCGGCACACTACCGCTTGCGTGCCCGCTTCTGGTGAGCAACACACCCAGGGCGGGTGCGCTGGCCATCGCCAGGGAGCACGGCTGCGCTGCGGTTGTGCTCAACCCGCGCGACTATGACCGTGAAGCCGACTACACCGACGCGCTGATTGGGCTTCTGGAACAGTACCGGATTGACCTGGTGGCCCTCGCAGGCTACCTCAGGAAAATCCCCGCCAGGGTCGTTGCGGCCTTTCGCCATCGCATGGTTAACATACACCCGGCGCTGCTGCCGGATTTTGGCGGACCCGGGCTCTATGGGCGCCAGGTACATGCCGCGGTCCTGGCCAGTGGTGTCCGTCAGAGCGGCGCCACCATCCACTTTGTGGACGAGGAGTACGACACAGGTCCGATCATCCTTCAGGCGCAGGTACCTATTCTTCCGGGCGACACGCCGGAGACACTGGCTGCCCGCGTGCTGAGCGAGGAGCACCGGCTGTACCCCAGGGTGCTTGGTCTTCTCGCCCGGGGAAGGATCTCGGTCAACGGGCGCCAGGTTGCTGTTGAGCCGTAGCATGATGATACCTGCAAGAGACAACATGCCTCCCCCGGACCTCGTCCGCATCCGCTGCGCACTCCTGTCCACGTTTGACAAGCGCGGACTCGTACCCTTTGCCACCGCACTGTATGGCTGGGGAATCTCGCTTGTCTCCAGTGGCGGCACTGCGCGCCACCTGCGTAAGGCGGGCCTTGCGGTGCATGACGTATCCAGCGTAACCAACTCTCCGGAGCTTCTGGGAGGACGCGTCAAGACGCTGCACCCCAACGTGCACGGCGGTATCCTGTATCGGCGGGGAGACCCCCAGGACGAGGCTGATCTTTCATCGCTGGGCATTCAGGCCATTGACATGGTCGTGGTCAACTTGTACCCGTTTGGCCTGGCAGCAGCGCAGGATGACGTGACTGACGCCACAGCCGCAGAAAACATTGACATCGGCGGCCCGGCCATGGCGCGGGCCGCGGCCAAGAACTTCGCCTATGTCGCAGCGGTATCTTCGCCCGCAGACTATGATGCGGTGCTTAGCGAGCTGAACAGCAATGGGGGTGCGCTCACACTGGAGACGCGGCGAGGCCTGGCACTGGTCACGTTTGCGCGCACGGGTGCGTATGACCGGAGGATCACCCGGTACCTGGCAGGAACCCGGGAGCCCCTGCCACGGACATATGATATGCATGTGCCCTTGGGGCAGGTCCTGCGCTACGGCGAAAACCCCCACCAGGCCGCGGCGTTTTACGGTGACCTGGATGCCGCATGTGAGCAGCTGCATGGAAAGGCGCTCTCCTACAACAACCTGGCAGACGCAGATGCCGCGCTGGCGCTGATAGCGGAGTTCCGTCATGCACCGCCCACTGTCGCGATACTCAAGCATACCAATCCGTGTGGTGTGGCCAGCGCCGATTCGCTGGAGGAGGCCTATGCCGGTGCCTTCGCGACTGATACGATGTCACCGTTTGGCGGCATCGTAGTGATGAATCGCCCCTGCACCCTGGCGGCCGCAGAGGCGATCAGCAGGATTTTTACGGAAATTATCATCGCACCCGCCTTCGAAGCGGACGCACTGACCTTCCTGAAAAAGAAAAAACACCGCCGCCTCTTGCGGGCCGCAGGCATGCCCCGACAGCCTTGGGAAGCACGGCATGTTCTTGGCGGCGTGTTGTGCCAGGAGCGTGATGCGCCACTGGGGAAAAGCTTGGCGGATCCGCTGCAGTGCGCTACCCGACGCAAGCCGACAGCTGCGGAGATGCGTGACCTGGACTTCGCGTGGCGCGTGACGAAGCACGTCAAGAGCAACGCCATAGTGTATGCGAAAGCCCAGCGTACGCTGGGCATCGGCGCCGGCCAGATGAGCCGCATTGATGCTTCCGAAATCGCTGTCCGCAAAGCACGGAAGTCCGGCCTGGACCTGACTGGCAGCGTCGTGGCTTCCGATGCGTTCTTTCCGTTCGCTGATGGACTGCTGGCCGCTATCGAGTCTGGCGCCCGTGCCGCGGTCCAGCCTGGGGGGTCAGTACGCGATGAAGAGGTCATCGCCGCCGCCAATGAGCATGACATCGCCATGGTTTTTACTGGCAGACGGCATTTCCGACACTGACGCTTACTATTTTCATGGGTAGTGCTGGATTCCACCAGCGGCGCTCACCACATCCTATGACACTATTGTGTTCTCTTCTGATATCGCCGTAGACCTTGGCACAGCCAACACGCTGATCTACGTCAAAGGCAAGGGGATCACGCTGAACGAACCCAGTGTTGTTGCTGTCAACCGCACCACACGCAAGACTATCGCAGTCGGGCGCGAGGCGCTGCTGATGCACGAACGGACACACAGAGAGATAGAGACCATCCGCCCGCTCAAGGATGGGGTCATTGCAGACTTTGAAGTTGCGGAGCAGCTGATTCGCGGTCTGATCCAGAAGGTCCAGAAGGGCTGGATGGCTTCCATACGCCAGATGGTCATATGCATTCCCAGCGGCATCACCGAGGTGGAGAAACGCGCTGTGCGCGACAGTGCGGAGCATGCAGGCGCCAAGAGAGTGCACCTGATTGCTGAGCCCATGGCGGCAGCCATTGGCATAGGACTCGATGTTGACGAGCCTGTGGGCAACATGATCGTGGACATAGGCGGGGGCACCACCGAGATCGCGGTCATCTCCCTTAGCGGCATCGTAGTGGATGAGTCCATCCGCCTGGGCGGCGACCGTATCGATACCGACATACATCAGTACTTCAAGAAGTACCACAACCTGTCTATCGGCCACCGGACGGCTGAGCGCCTCAAACGCGAGGCGGGCAGCGCCATCGCGCTCAACCCTGAGCTCCATATCTCTGTCAGGGGGCAGGACCATGTCAGTGGCATTCCAAGGGTCCGGTCCATCTCGTCGGAGGCCGTGCGCGCTGCTCTGTCAGGTACCGTGGAAGAGATTGCCACCGCGGTCACGCGCTGCCTTGAACGTACTCCGCCAGAGCTCGGCGCAGATATCCTGGAACGCGGCATCATGCTGACCGGAGGGGGCGCGCTGCTCAACGGCATGGATGAGCTGATCCGCAACCGTGTGGAAATCCCCGTCTACCTGGCTGAAGAACCGCTCACCGCAGTCGTGCGCGGTACCGGCAAGGTGCTGGAGCATCTGAACGCATTCCGCCGCGTGCTCATGTAGCGCCGCCCTGCAGCCCATGATTTTCCAGTGGTGGGGTCAGATCCGAGACTGGGCCATTCTGGCCGTGCTGCTGCTTGTGTCTGTCACCACCATGCTTACGTGGAATGACCCGGTGGCACAGAGGCTTCGAACCCTCTCTCTTGAGGTCACCAGCCGCATTGAGGCCAGGCTGACCTGGGCCGGCCAGTTTGTGCGGGCCATCGATGAGAACAAAACGCTGCGCCGGAACAACCTTGCGCTGACGAGCCAGCTCGCCAGGCTGAACGTGGCCCGCGTAGAGAACGAGGTGCTCAGAGACGCGCTGCGCCTTAAGGAGAACGACACGCATGCGGTGGTCGCCGCCCGCATAATCTCCAAGGACATCTTTGATCAGAACAACCACCTCACGCTGGATGTGGGTGCATCTGATGACGTGGAGGTGGACATGCCGGTTGTCAACGAGCAGGGCATCCTTGGCCGCGTTGTGCTGGTCAGCAGCCACTACAGCCGGGTGCTGCCATACCTAAACACGGGATTCCGGGTGCCTGTGGAAGTGTTGCCCAGCTTTGCGATCGGGATGGTCAGCTGGCCGGGGAACCGCCCGGACGTGCTGATGCTGGAGGGTATCACCAAAACCGCCTCCGTGAGTGTCGGTGACACTGTCGTCACCAGCGCGACCAGCCGCATCTTTCCACCCGGCTATCCGGTGGGTGTGATCACCGATGTGGTGACATCCCCCGGCATGAATTCACTGGACATCAGAATACAGCGTTCCGCCATGATCGACAGAACGCAGTACGCCTTCGTGCTGCTGCATCAGCACGACGAGGAACGGGAGCAGCTGGAGAATACGGCGGCCTGGTGATCCGACAACCCGGACTGGCAAGGACCGCAGTCCAAGGCCTGCGCAGTCAAGCCTCCAAAGCAGTGAACGCACACAGTCCACATTTCCCGCAACCATGAACGTACTGACACTCCTGGGACTTCTGACCCTTTCGTTGCAGGCGGATGCGCAACCCCACTGGCACTCGCTGGAGCATGAGATCGGAGAGATCACAAAGAGGCCGGCTACCGGCAACGCGTGGTGGGGTATCTATGTGGTGGACCTGGGAACCGGCCAGCCGGTCTATGATGAGAATGCCGGCCGCAGCTTCATGCCAGCCTCCGGGACCAAACTGTACACCACTGCAGCAGCACTGGAACAGCTCGGACCGGACTACCAGTACCGAACGCAGCTCTTTGCTGATGGCACTGTTGCGGATAGCGTGCTCTATGGCAGCCTGATCGTGCGGGGAGCGGGCGATCCCACACTGGGAAGCACCCAGCTTGATGCGCCCTTCGCACACGTCTTCCTGGCCTGGGCGGATTCCCTGCGCGCAGCAGGGATAACGCACATCACGGGAGACATCGTTGGTGATGACGACATCTTTGACGATACGCCCCTTGGTGACAGCTGGGCCTGGGATGACGAGGTATACGGCTACGCAGCCCAGATAAGCGGCCTCTCGTTTCACGATAACGCAATCGATATTGCCATCAAAGCCGCTGCCGCAGGATCGGCAGCCACGGTTTCGTGGGAGCCGCTGGCAACCAGCTATGTCACGATACTTAACGACACACGCACCGTCAGGGCGGACGCAGCGCTGGAAGAAGGGTACCGTCGCCTGCCCGGAACCAATACCGTGCACCTGTACAGCGAAGTGCCTGAAGGCCAGACCGACAGGGAGTCCATCGCCGTGCACAACCCGACAGGCTTCTTTGTGCATGTCCTGCACGAAGTGCTTGTGAGTCAGGGCATTGACATTGGCGGCAGGGGCGTGGATGTGGATGACCTCCTGGACAAGCCCGACTATGATACGTTGCAGCGTCTGGCCAGCTACACCTCACCACCGCTGTCAGCTATCGTCCGGGTCATCAACAAAGAGAGCCAGAACCTGTATGCGGAGCTGCTGCTGCGCACCATCGGCAGGAAGCATCCGATGATGGATGAGGATCTGGCAGAGAGTTCCGCAGAGATGGGCCTTGCTGCGGCCATGGAGACCTACGCAGCCGCCGCCATTGACACCAGCCGCCTGCAGCTTGTTGACGGCTCCGGGCTTTCCAGGAAGAACCTGGTCACGCCGGCCATGACGGTCGGGCTTCTGCAATACATGGCAAACCACGCGGATCCGCGCATCCGCACGGCTTTTGAGAACTCGCTCGCTGTGGGTGGCCAGGATGGCACACTGCAGCACAGGTTCAGGAGCAGCGCAGGCATGATTCGCGCCAAGACGGGTTCGCTCGGCAGCGTCAGCTCACTCAGTGGCTACCTGCGCACACGAACCGGCCGGCGTCTTGCGTTTTCTTTCGTGTGCAACCACTACACCGTTCCCGCATCTGAGGTCCGGCGTGCAATGGACCATATTGCAGCAACGCTGATCTCCGGTTTGTAGGATCATTTTTTCTCGCTGCGGCGTTCAAAGCAGTGTCAGGGCTGAAGGCCGGGACGGATCCTTATTGGTTGGATATTGATGGACTCAAGCTTCTGGCCCGTGCACGGCACTACTGTTGTTGGCGTACGCATGGGCGGCAAAGTGGTGCTGGGGTCAGACGGACAGGCCACCGTGGGGGCCACTGTGATGAAACACCGGGCGCAGAAGGTGCGCCGGTTGTTCAACGGCAGGATTCTTGCAGGATTTGCGGGCGCCACAGCTGATGCCTTCACGCTGTTTGAGCGGTTTGAGGAAAAGCTTATGCAGTTTTCCGGTAACGTGACAAGAGCTGCAGTGGAACTTGCAAAAGACTGGCGTACAGACCGGTATCTGCGTCGCCTTGAGGCGCTGCTGGCTGTGGGTGCCCCTGACCGGCTGCTCGTGATCAGCGGCAGCGGAGATATCATTGAGCCCGATGACAACATCGTTGCCATTGGTTCCGGCGGCCCGTACGCGCTGGCCGCAGCCCGCGCGCTGGTACATCATGCGCCACAGCTCGATGCCACGGAGGTGGTAACGTATGCTTTGGAGACAGCGGCTGACATCTGCATCTACACAAACTCCAACACCACTGTACTGGAAATTGATGCTACCGGGTAGCAATCATGTGAATTCATAACGCGCATTAGTCATGCATTATTCACCAAGTGCTCCAAGGGATTCCCAGACACGCAAGCATGCGGCTGTTTTTGTGGACTATGACAATCTCTTCAGCCACCTCTATGGACGTACGGGCCCCCGCCTGCGTCCCGGAAACATCATCAACGAGCTGCTCCAAAATGTGCGGCAGTACCTCAGCAGGGAGCATCGTGCCACAGCGCTGATCATGGCCGCCTACGCGGACTTTTCCGATTTTCATGGCGGGGGACAGGATATCAAGCGCGCACTGTACCTGCAGGGTGTTGAGCCCCGGTTCGTGCCGGCCTCCATGCAGCGCAACGCATCGGAGCTGCAGCTGGCCATGGATGTGGTGGAGTCCGCGCACACCCATCCCGATCTCAGCATCGTGGTCATTGTGACCGGAAACCGGCCCTACCTCCCGCTCATACAGCATGCCCACCGCTCAGGGAGACAGCCCCTCGTGGTAATGTTTCGATCGCCGAACGTCGGGCGGCGGGGCAACATTGATGATGTTCTGATTCCTGCGCAGAGCCTGCTCCATGAGAGTACGGTGCATGACATGGACGCGCGGCACAGCATCGACAGTCCTGCTCCCGAAACGGCATCAGAGCCCAAGGTCCTTGAGCGGCCCGAACCTGTTGAATACCACGAGATAACAGACCCCGGAGCCCTTTCCGCGCTGCATGTCATTGAGCAGTACTTCGGGCAGTACGACGAAATCTACCTGACGCCACTGTTGCGCAAGCTCTCTGAGGTGATCGGTGACGTCGAGTACGATCCCAAGTCACTCATCAGCGCAATAGAAGAAGCCGGCGCTGTGTGGCTCGAGAAGCGGAAGGGATTCCCGTATGACTACACGGTGCTGATCATTGACCAGCAGCATCCCAATATAGCGGCCATGCAAGCCCGCGCGTATGCCAGCGCAGCCGAATCGGAGGAACCGGAATACGATGAGGATGCGCACTACGAAGCGACACCCTATCCCGAAGCGGCCGCGGACAGCGAGTCCGAAGTCTACGAGACGGATGACTACGAGGCAGACACCTATGCTGATTCCGACCGTGACGCTGACGACAGCAGCTATTAACCTCTGGACCTGATAACATTCTTATGCGCGATGAGCTGACGCCACGCCAGATCGTTGCGGAGCTGGATACATATATCATCGGACAGTCGGATGCTAAACGCACCGTAGCGATCGCACTCCGGAACCGCTGGCGCCGTCAGAACGCTCCGGACGAGATCCGGGAAGAGATCATGCCCAGCAACATCGTCCTCATCGGCCCCACCGGGGTTGGCAAGACCGAAATCGCCAGAAGGCTGGCACGGCTGGCCAATGCGCCCTTTATCAAGGTGGAGGCGACGAAATTCACCGAGGTGGGGTATGTGGGCCGTGATGTTGACAGCATGATCCGCGACCTTGCCGACATCGCGGTGAACATGGTGCGCGCCGATCACGAAGCGCACGTCCAGGGTCGCGCCCGGGAGCTTGCGGATGAGCGCATTCTGGATGCCTTGCTGCCCCCGGCTCCGCAGTCCGTGGCTGTTGAGCACAGCCTGGTGTCGCAGCAGCAACAGTCAGAGGACGGCACGCGTGGAGACACGCAGCGTACGCGCGAGCGGATGCGCACGCTGCTTAAGGCTGGCTATTTTGACGACCGTGAGATAGAGATCGAGGTGACCGCGGAAGGATCCCCGATGCTGCAGGTCTTTGGTCCCATGGGGCTTGAAGAGATGGGCATGAACCTGCAGGATCTGCTGGGCAACATGGGTCCGCGGCGACGAAAAAAGCGGCGCATCAAGGTCGCGGAAGCCTACGACGTGCTCGTGCCCCAGGAGGCGCAGAAGCTCATTGACATGGACAAGGTGACGCGCGAAGCACTGGACCGCGTCGAGCAGTCCGGTATCGTCTTCATCGATGAAATTGATAAGGTGGCCAATCATGTGGGTACGGGCAAAGCAGGGCCCAACGTCTCCCGGGAGGGTGTGCAGCGCGACCTCCTGCCCATCGTGGAAGGCTCCAACGTTACCACGAAATATGGTATGGTCCGCACTGATCATATCCTGTTTATCGCGAGTGGAGCCTTCCATGTCACCAAGCCAAGCGATCTCATCCCGGAACTGCAGGGACGCTTCCCGATTCGCGTGGAGCTCAACAGCCTTACCGAAGAGGACTTTTACAATATCCTGACGCAGCCCAAGAACGCGCTGCTCAAGCAGTATCAAGCGCTGCTCTTGTCCGACAGCGTGACGATCACCTTCACTGACGACGCGGTGCGGGAGGTTGCCCGCACTGCCGCCCAGGTTAATGCCGACGTGGAGAACATCGGCGCTCGCCGCCTGCACACCGTTATGACGACGCTGCTCGAGGACATCCTGTTTGAGGCGGATGGATCCGGTCCGTCAGAGATTGAGCTGGATGCTGCGCAGGTCTGCGAGAAGCTGGATGACATCGTTAGGAACCGTGATCTGAGTCAGTACATCCTGTAGTGTCTTTCACTACCTGCAGCCTTGCCTGTGATGATCGTGCGGCTCAGGCCCGGTGGCATGCGTTGTGGGACCTGTCGCCACAGCGTACCGCCTTTTCGTCTCTGGCTTACCTGACAGCTGCGGCCAGGGCATACAGCCTGCGGGCACGCATGCACTTGGTCAGCCGCGAGGGCATTGACGAGGCGGGGGTGATTGTGCTGTGGCGGCGCTGCGTGGCCCTGAAGCAGGTTGTGCAGGCGCCCTTCACGCAGTACTCGGCGCTGCTGGCAAGAGAGCCGCCTTCAGAGGCGCTGGTGCATTGCCGCAGAGATCCGCTGGATGCGTTGCTGCAGTCACTGGAGCGGTCCTATGCACGTGTGCAGCTCCTGGCGCATGTAGACGACCCGCGTCCTGCCCAGTGGCGCCGCTGGCGCGTCTCGCCGCTTTTCACGTACTGCCTGGATCCAGGCGCCGGCGTGGCAGACTGGTCCGCATCGGCGGCTCGCACCTTCCGAAAGCACCGGGCAAGCTTTGAAATTGAAGAGTCCCCCCGTGTAGCGGCCGACATCGTAAGCCTCTGCAGGGACAGCTACCGCCGTCACGGACGCAGGCTGCCCGCGCGTCCGGCCCGGCTGCTGTCCCTGATAGCCAGCCTGGGAGACTGCGTACGCTGCTTCGCCGCCAGACGCCACGGTGCCACTTCACCTGAGGCAGGCCTGGCTGTGCTGCACGACGGCGCTACGGCGCATTACTGGGTTGCCGGCAGCTTGCCGGGACCGTCCATGACCGTACTGATAGGACATGTACTGCCACTCCTGCATACAGGTGGTATTACGACGTTTGACTTTACAGGAGCCAACACGGCGTCTGTGGCAGAGTTCAAGCGCCGCTTTGGGCCTGTTCTGACACCGTATTGCACGCTGACATGGCACCGGTAGACAGGAGCACAGGCGTGAGCCAGAACAATGCGGGGCGATAGCAGGATGCGTGAGCTGCTCTCCAGGGTCTTTTCTTCGCAGGGGATTCGAGGCCCTGTAATAACGCTGGTGTCCGGCTCCTCGGCTGCACTGGTCATCGCTCTTGTCACGCAGCCTGTCCTGACGCGCCTGTACAAGGATCCCGACCTGTGGGGTCTCTACGGCTTCTTCACCGCCACTATGGCAGTCCTAATAACATTCACAGGGCTACGCTACGAAGATGGGCTGATGTTCCCGGAGAAGGATGAGGATGCAGGCGCAGTCGCATGGCTGGGTTTTCTTGTTGTAAGCTTTTTCGCCGCCGCGGCGGCCGGGCTGACGATCTGGCGCAGCGAGATAGCAGCACTGGCAAAGATGCCAGACGCAGCACCGTTCCTGATGCTGATACCCATCGCCCTCATTGCAATGCGGGGCACAAAGCTGGCAGAGCTGTGGCTGACGCGGGAGCGGGCATTCCGGGTGATCAGTGGCGGGCAGGTAGCCAACGCGGCAACCATGTCTTCGTCCCGCATAGCTGCCGGCATGCCGCCTGTGAGTGCCGGGGCGGCCGGGCTTATTGGCGGGTATGTTGCGGGCAACGTGATCAACTTCGTGATCCTCGCTGTGATCCTCTTCCGGCGTAGCAGCCGCGTATTGCGCCGTGCTTTCAGGTGGCGGAAAATCGCGGAAGCGGCCAAACGGTACCGGCGCTTTCCGCTGTTTTCCATGCCGGCCACACTCAGCGCGGCACTGGTCATGCGTATGCCGCTGTTTTTGATTCCGGTCTATTTTTATCCGAATCACAAGGCTATCGCCGGGATGTTCACTCTTGCCTTCAGCAACACGTCCATCCCGCTTGCATGCTTTTCGCGGGCGGTAGCCCAGGTGTTCTTTGTAGGCGCTGTTGAGGCACAGGCCAAGAACCGGCTGAACATCATCACCGAAGGCGTCCATCGCCGGCTGGTTATGGTGATGCTTTTTCCGGCGCTGGTCATCCTGGTTTGCGGCCCCGACATCTTCGCGGTGGTTTTCGGCAAAGGCTTTCGCGAGGCAGGCAACTACGCCCAGTTCCTGGTGCCATGGCTCTTTTTGGGATCGGTCTGCTCGCCGCTCAGTCGCATCTACGATGTAACACAGCGGCAGCGGCTGGATTTCCTGATGGGCTTCGTATCCCTGGGCACGGTGATCGGCGCACTGGTTGCCGGCGGCCTTACGCGCGATGTCCGGACCTTCCTGTGGTGCCTGTGCATTGGCGGCTGTCTGGCACGATGCATACAGCTTAATGTGCTTTCCCGCCTGGCCCGGGTACGCCTGTCCCGTATGCTGGCACCCTACCTCCGCTACCTCACCTTCGCCCTGCCCTGCCTTGCACTCATGATCGGCGTGGTGCAGGTAGGCAAACCTTTGCTTACAGTGGCTGCAGCACTCGCGGGAACTGGCATGTACGGTGCTCTGGTGCTCTGGAAGGAGAAGCCCTTCGGGTAGCGCCTGCCCGCTGGTCATCACCGGCATATGCACAATCTTTTTTTGTCATATAGTGTTAATTTGGGCTGGCTGTGCAACAGTCATCAGCTTACTTATGACAGAAGCGCCACCAAAGAGGACGGTCTCGTTTCAGACAAACGGGGCCGCAAGCCGTCCGCTGGTTCGACTCCATGCAAGTCTCCCCAAGCTGCTGCACATCCTGCGGTGCTGGCTGCATGCGCACCCGGAGCTTGGATTTCAGGAGATGAAGACCGCTCAGCACCTTCGCGAGATCCTGGCGAAACGGGGCCTTCGCGTATCCGAGCCCCTGGGGGGTACCGGCTTCTATGTTGACATTGAGGGTGCGCACCCCGGCCCCAGCATCGGGTACCGTGCCGAAATGGACGGTCTGCCGGTCCAGGACCTCAAGCAGACGCCATACACGTCCGAGCACGCCGGCGTGATGCATGCCTGCGGTCATGACGCGCACATGGCCATCGCTGTGGGGGTTGCCCTCACGCTGCACCGTGTGCGCCGCCAGCTGCACGGCATGGTGCGTGTCTTCTTCCAGCCCAACGAGGAAGGCGCGCCAAGCGGGTCTGTGCCGATGATTCGCGAGGGGGTTCTGGACGGCCTGGAGGCGGCATACTGTATCCATGTGGATCCCACGCTGCACGTTGGCACATACGGGCTGGTCAATGGCATAGTCACTGCCTCTTCTGATTGGTTTCGCGTGCGGGTATGTGCACCGACAACCGGGCATTCCGCCCGGCCTCATCAGGCCAAGGACACCATCTGGATCGCCACACTGCTTCTGCAGCAGTTCTATCAACTCCTTGGCCGCATCACAGACGCGCGCAACCCGGCGGTACTTACTGTCTGTATCTTCAACGGCGGCACGGCCTACAATGTGGTCCCGTGTGAGGTGGAGTTTGAGGGCAGCCTCCGGTTCCTCAATGAGGATGACCGGGACCGGGTGATACACCATATGCAGCGCACAGTCGAGCAGTTCGCTGCGCTGCATGATGTGAAGATCCACATTGACTTCCGCAGCGGCCTATCCAGCGTAGTCAACGACGCCCGCATGGTCTCCCACGTGCGTGAAACGATCCGGCTGCTGTTTACGGATTCCGCTACCGTGAACATTCCGGTACCCAGCATGGGTTCGGAGGACTTCGCCAACTACCTCGAGTACATTCCGGGCATGCTGCTGCGCGTTGGCACGCGCAGCACACGACACACCAGCTTCCCGCTGCACGATGCGCACTTCGACATTGACGAGCACGCGCTAGCCCCGACGGTGCAGCTGATGAGCTCGGTACTTATGGGCCACCTGGAGCAGCGGATTCTGGCTTAGCCAAAGGGCTGCAACGTATGGAACCAGCTGCGCCGTCCTTTGTAACAGCTTCCAACGTTCTGTCCGCCTATGACCGAATCCGGTACAGCGGTTCATGCACCGGTGCAACTCAGCCCACGCGCGCACTCGGAGGTCGTCAGGATTCTGAAGGCCCAGGCGATTCCTGAAGGGTATGGTCTGCGTGTGGGTGTGCGTGGCGGCGGATGCTCCGGCATGAGCTATATCCTCGGCTTTGACAAGCTGCGCGAATACGACATCACATTTGATGTGCATGGTGTCGTGCTGTATATAGACAAGCGTCATGGCTTGTACCTTATGGGTACGACCATTGACTACCACGATGGCCTTGATGCCCGCGGGTTCGTGTTTGACAACCCAAACGCGACACAGACCTGCGGGTGCGGCTCTAGCTTTGCGGCATGACAGGCCGCCCAGACCAATCTTACGGTAGACATGGACGGTAACTTTTCAAACCGCGTTCGGGACGTAATCTCCTACAGTCGTGAGGAAGCCATCCGCCTTGGTCATGACTACATTGGAACCGAGCATCTGCTGCTTGGCATCATCAGGGAGGGTGAAGGGCTGGCCGTCAAGATTCTGCGGAACCTGGGTTGTGACCTGTTCAAGCTCAAGAAGGCGATTGAAGACACCGTCCAACACTCCGGTGGTTTGTTGACCGCCGGTGGCAACCTGCCGCTGACGAAGCAGGCTGAAAAGGTTCTGAAAATCACCTACCTCGAAGCGAAGCTGTACAAGGCCGAAGTCATTGGAACAGAGCATCTGCTGCTGAGCCTGCTAAGAGACGACGAGAACATCGCAGCGCAGATTCTTCATCAGGGGTATTCCATTACATACGACGCGCTGCGTACTGAACTTGATTCGATCAGCGGCACAAAGTCCCCCCGCAGCTCAAGGAGCGGTACCAGCTCAAGGGCCAGCCGAGCTTCTTCCCGCAGCCGTGAGCGGGCAGTTGACAAGGCCAAGACGCCTGTGCTGGACAACTTCGGGCGCGACCTGACGAAGCTGGCTGATGAGAAGAAGCTGGACCCCGTCATTGGGCGGCAACGGGAGATTGAGCGGGTGGCACAGGTACTCAGCCGGCGCAAGAAAAACAATCCCGTGCTGATCGGAGAGCCTGGCGTGGGCAAGACGGCTATCGCGGAAGGGCTTGCCATGCGCATCACGCAGCGCAAGGTGTCACGGGTGCTGTTTGATAAGCGGATCGTCTCGCTTGATCTTGCGGCACTGGTGGCTGGAACGAAATACCGGGGACAGTTCGAGGAGCGTATGAAAGCTGTGATGAACGAGCTTGAGAAGAGCTCGGACGTGATCCTCTTCATCGATGAGATCCATACCATCGTCGGTGCTGGAGGTGCATCCGGCTCGCTGGATGCCTCGAACATGTTCAAGCCTGCGCTGGCGCGTGGCGAAATTCAGTGCATTGGGGCCACCACGCTAGACGAATACCGCAAATACATCGAAAAGGATGGCGCCCTGGACCGGCGGCTGCAGAAAATCATGGTGGATCCGTCGACACCGGAGGAAACCATTGAAATCCTGCAAAAAATCAAAGACCATTACGAAGATCACCATCACGTTCGTTACACCGATGAAGCGCTGACACTGGCGGTAGGCCTGTCTGAGCGCTATATCTCCGACCGTTTTCTGCCCGACAAGGCCATCGACGTCATTGATGAGGCAGGCGCCCGCGTGCACCTGGCCAACATCCGGGTGCCTGAAAACATCGTGGCGCTGGAAAACGAGATAGAACGGACTCGGAACCAAAAGAACGAAGTCGTCAGGCGGCAGCGCTTTGAAGACGCGGCCAAGCTCAGGGACCGCGAAAAAAAGCTGCAGGCTCAGCTCCACCGTGCGAAAGTGGCGTGGGAACAGAAGGCCGACGCTGACGCACACCAGGTCGACGCAGACGACATCGCGGAGATTGTGGCCATGATGACGGGCATTCCCGTTGACCGCATCAGCGAACCTGAGCAGCAGAAGCTTCTCGATATGGAGGCTGCACTGAACCAGGAGATCATTGGTCAGCGCGGACCGATCGCCAAGCTCTCCAAGGCTATCCTGCGCACGCGTGCAGGTCTGAAAGACCCCCAAAGGCCTATCGGCTCTTTCATCTTCCTTGGTCCCACTGGCGTAGGAAAGACGGAGCTGGCCAAAGTGCTCACGGAATATCTCTTTGACTCACAGGACGCGCTGGTGCGTGTTGATATGAGTGAGTTTATGGAGAAGTTTGCCGTCAGCCGTCTTGTGGGCGCACCGCCCGGATATGTCGGCTACAACGAGGGCGGACAGCTCACAGAGAAGGTGCGCCGCAAACCTTACTCTGTGGTGCTCCTTGATGAAATTGAAAAAGCCCACCCGGATGTCTTCAACATCCTCCTGCAGGTCCTGGATGATGGTGTGCTGACCGATGGTTCCGGCCGACGTGTGGACTTTCGCAACACCGTCATCATCATGACCAGCAACATCGGGGCGCGTGATATCAAGGACATGGGTAAAGGCATAGGTTTTACCCGGAGCAGCAAGCCGATGGACCACGAGATGATGAAAAACGCAGTGGAGAAGGCTGCCAGAAAGCTTTTCAGCCCGGAGTTTCTGAATCGGGTTGACGACGTTATCGTGTTCCACGCCCTAGAAAAGAGTCATATCTACGAGATCATCGACCTTATGGCCAGGGAGCTCTTTGATCGCGCGGTCAGCCTTGGCATTGACGTGGTGATGGATCAGAGTGCCAAGTCGTTTATTGTGAACAAGGGTTTTGATATCAAGTTTGGTGCCCGGCCGCTGCGCAGGGCCATACAGCGCTACGTTGAAGACCCGATGGCAGAGTCCATCCTGGGGCAGGGGCTAAGCGCAGGGGATGTGATCAAGATCCGGTACAAAGAGGGTGACAGCGCACTGACGTTCGATATCGAACATCGCAACATTGCTGCGACGTCCCCGCTTCCCAGCCCTGCCCCGGAGAGCGCTGTCGAGTGATACAGCCTGCTGACTGCGGCTAGGGCCGGGTGCTTAGCGGATCATGATCCGGCGCGTAGCCATTATTGGAGTAGGGCTGATTGGCGGGAGCCTGGCGCTGGCCTGGAAAGAGCGGCGCAGCGACCTCCACACCGTCGGGTGGGACAAGCAGTCCGTTCTGAGCGAGGCGTTGCATCGCGGCGCTATTGACGAGGCGGCCCTGTCACTCAAGGCGGCAGTCCGCCAGGCAGACGCTGTCGTCTTGGCGGTGCCTCTCGACGCCATGGAACGGGTGCTCCGGAAGGTGGCCCCCCATGTCAGGCCCGGCACACTCATCACCGACGTTGGGTCAGTCAAGGCTGATGTCATGACCGCAGCGGGCCGCCTGCTCCCGGACACTGTCTCCTTCATTGGCGGCCATCCGATGGCAGGCGCAGAGCATGGCGGCATCAGCAATGCGGACGCGTTCCTCTTTGAGAATGCCACCTATATCCTGTGCGGCAACACGCAGAGTACCGCGTTTCAGATGGCAGCCGATCTGGTCAAATCCACCGGTGCGCGTGTGATCAGCCTGGATCCGGTGACACACGACCGTATCGCCGCGTGCGTCAGTCACGTGCCGCAGCTTGTTGCCACAGCACTGATGGATGCCGTAGCAGCATGCAGCACCGAATATGCTGCCAGCCTGCGCCTGGCAGCTGGCGGCTTCCGGGATATGACCCGCATCGCTTCTTCGTCTTTCGATACCTGGAAACCCATATTGGAGGCCAACAGCGGTGCTATCACTGAAGTGCTTTCCGTGCTCATGGATGCGTTTCGCAGTATTGCGGAGGCACTCTCGGAAGGCAGGGTCGACACCCTGAAGCCTGCGTTTGAGCGTGCCCGCGCTACGCGCAGCAAAATCCCCCGGGACTTCAAGGGGTTCCTGGCACCGCTCTGTGATGTGTACGTTTATGCCGAGGACAAGCCAGGCACGCTGGCCCATATCACCAACACACTCTTCGCCAGCGGCATCAACATCAAGGACATTGAGCTCCTGACAATCCGGGAAGGAACCGGTGGCGCATTCAGGATGAGCCTCGTCAACGAAAGTGCCGCTGACGAGGCGGTCAGGGTCCTTAGTGCGGCGGGGTGCCGAGCTCACAGGCTCAACTGATATACCATATGGAAACGCTTAAGCAGCTGGAGCTGCATGACAGGCACGTGGCCCTGGGCGCCCGTATGACCGGTTTTGCCGGCTATGTCATGCCCGTCCAGTATGCGGGCATCAGGGCCGAACACATGGCTGTGCGGCAGGCGGCAGGGCTTTTTGACGTCAGCCACATGGGTGAAGTGTTCGTGACGGGTGCGCAAGCTGGCGCCTTTGTGCAGCACCTAGTGACCAACGACATCACGAAGCTGGTGGACGGCTGTGCCCTCTACACGGTGATGTGCAACCACGAGGGCGGCATCGTGGATGACCTGCTCGTGTACCGCTTCCGCGAAGACGCCTACATGCTTGTGATCAATGCTGCCAATATTGACTCGGACTATGCCTGGATGGAAGCCAACAACCCCATGGGAGCGACACTGCACAACACGTCAGATTATATAGTGCTGCTGGCGCTCCAGGGGCCGCATTCCCTGGATATTATGCAGAAGGTGACTAACATCCCTGTGCAGGATATCCCATACTACCGGTTTGTCCGCCCTGCGCCGGGCACGTTTTTCGGGTGTGAGCGGGCGGTTATCTCGCGCACCGGCTACACGGGGGAGGTCGGATTGGAGCTCTATGTAGAGCGTCAGGGCGCTGCCCGCGTCTGGGATGCCCTCATGGATGCGGGAGTGCCAGAGGGGCTGCAGCCTGCTGGTCTGGGCGCACGTGACACGCTCAGACTCGAGGCCGGATTCTGCCTTTACGGCAACGAGCTGAACCGGAACATCAACCCTTACGAAGCGCGGCTTGGCTGGGTCACCAAGCTGGCCAAGGGACCGTTCATTGGCCGTGAGGCGCTGCAGGGGGTCAAGGCCAACCAGCCGGCACGCATGCTGGTCAGTTTCGTGATGGAGGAACGCGGCATCCCGCGCAAGGGATACCGTGTTCTGGGCGCAAGAGGCCGCCCGATTGGCACGGTGACCAGCGGTTCTCAGTCTCCTGTCCTGGGTAAGGGTATCGGACTGGCCTATGTGCCAGGCGACAAAGCCTATACCGCGCCGGGAGCAGCACTTTTTATAGAAGTTCGCGGAAAAGCGCTGGGGGCACGGGTGACCAGGCCACCACTGCATAAGGCATGACCTGGCGGGCACGCCAAATTGGTATATTGGATCAGCCAGGTGCCGTCCATCCATGAAATCCCATTACCGCAAGAGCAGCAGAGCCGTCCAGACGCCAGAGGCTGCGAGCACCCGGAAGAAGCCCCGGCGGCGGACATTTGGCTCCGGTGCATCCATACCAGCCCGCGGAAAGAAGCCGGAGGCGGCGCCTCGCACGCCAGGTCGCCAGAAAGAGGTACTCGGCATCCTTGTGATGGCCTTTTCACTGCTGTGGGCGTTATCGGTGGTAACCTATAACCCGGCCGACAACAACCATATAAGCGGCAAGAGCTTCTGGGAGCTGTTTTTTCCGGAAACGGGCGGCTCCGCGATAACCAACAGTCTCGGGCCCGTCGGCGCCTACCTCGCCAACCTTGCGATACTACACTTCTTTGGACTTGCGTCGCTGCTCCTGAATGCGCTGCTTTTGGTGTGGGGCTACGGTATCATGCGCAAAAAGCAGCTCGTCCCCCTTCTGCACCCTTCTGGCGTCGTACTGATAGCCATGGCTTTTATCGCCACGGCGCTTGCCCGTATCGGTGCTGATCTGGCCATGTGGGACAGCAGTGTCTGGGCCGGAGCGCTCGGCATGGCCGCTGGCACATGGCTGCTCAACGTGCTGGGTTCCGCAGGCTCATACGGCATCCTTGCACTCATCCTGATCGTGGGCCTGGTACTGCTCATCGACCGTGACATCCAGCGCACTCTTGACCGCATGGAGAGCGGGTTGCACAACCTGCGGCGCGCGTTCGGACCGCCTCCCGGTGCGCGGGTGGAATCCAAGCCCGACGCCACAACCTGGGAGCAGCTGGACGATGCAGCGGCCACATCTGCTGAGCCAGCCTCGCCCCCTGAAGCGGTGTCTGCACCCGACACCACTGACGCTGCTCCCGCAGGGGACACCCAGGACGATGACATTGAACTGAAGGTGTACGGCCAGGTCGAGGAGGAGAAAGCTTCTGTCATAGCCCGCGCGGTTCCAGCGGCCATCGATGCGTCTCCGTACACGTATCCCCCCCTTGACCTTTTGGACGGACCCGAAAAAGACGGGCCGCAGATCGATTTTGATGAGCTGGAAGAAAACAAGCGGATACTGCTGGACAAGCTGGCTGTTTATAAGCTCGATATCACGGACATCAATGCGGTGGTTGGGCCCACGGTCACGCTGTATGAGCTGACGCCGGCCCCCAGCGTCAAGATCGACCAGATCAAGTCCCGCGAGAATGATCTGGCCATGGCTATGGCCGCGCGGGGGATCCGTATGGTTGTGCCGATCCCCGGCAAGTCTGCTGTTGGCGTGGAGATTCCAAACAGAAGGCGGGAGCTGGTGCGCGTAGGCCAGATCATCGGCACGACCAAGTTTGCCGAAACGACGATGGAGCTGCCGATCGTGCTGGGAAAGACGATTGAAGGCGAAGTCTTTCTGCAGGATTTGACCAAGATGCCGCACCTGCTTATTGCAGGGGCAACAGGGTCCGGCAAGTCCGTAGGGCTGAATGCACTGATTACAGGGCTGCTGTACGCCTGCCACCCCACGAACCTGAAGTTTGTGATGGTGGATCCTAAAAAGATTGAGCTGCAGCAGTATCGCGAACTCAGGGACCACTTCCTTGCTATCCCGGAAGATGGTGACGAGGCCATCATCACCGAAGTCCCTGACGCTTTAGCGATCCTTAAGTCCTGCCTCTTGGAGATGGAAGCGCGCTATGTTCTGCTTTCTGATGCGCGTGTCCGTACGGTCAGGGACTACAACAAGGCTTTTCGCGAGGGCGCCCTGGATTCCGCCAACGGGCATAAACACCTGCCCTATATCGTTGTCATCATTGACGAGCTCGCCGATCTTATGATGACAGCAGGCAAGGATATCGAAGGCCCTGTCGCGCGCTTGGCGCAGATGGCACGCGCCGTCGGGATACACCTCGTTCTGGCCACGCAGCGGCCGTCGGTGGATGTCATAACGGGTCTGATCAAGGCCAACTTCCCGTCGCGTGTTGCCTTCCAGGTAGCCTCCAAGATCGATGCGCGCACGATCCTGGACCAGAACGGCGCAGAGCAGCTGGTGGGCAACGGCGATATGCTATACATGAGCGGAAGCCGCCTGATACGGCTGCAGAGCCCCTTCGTATCGGTTCAGGAGATTGACCAGATCATGGCGTTCATCCATGCCCAGCCGGGGCCGGGACCTTACCGGCTGCCCGCTGTAGAAGATGCACCCGGTACAGGCGGCCCTGTCCGCAGCGGCGGCAACAGCAGGGACGACAGTGATCCGCTGCTGGAGGAAGCTGCACGCATCATCATACGCTCGCAGCAGGGCTCTGTATCAATTCTTCAGCGGAAGCTGTCCATCGGGTACACACGGGCTGCCCGCATCATCGATCAGCTTGAACGTGCAGGAGTTGTCGGCGCATTTCAGCAGAGCGGCAAGGCCAGGGAGGTCCTGGTCACCGACGAGATGCAGCTGGACGCGCTGCTGCGCACCAGCGCATAGTCTGTCACCCTAATACTTCGAATCTTATGTCTCAATGCAGCAACATACTGGTCGGCATCGTGATGGGAAGCGATTCGGACCTCCCTGTCATGCGCAAAGCGGCAGACATCCTTTCGTCGTTCGACGTGCCCTATGAGATACACGTTATGAGTGCGCATCGGACGCCTCAACGCGCACATCACTATGCAGCCACAGCGCATACGCGTGGGCTCAAGGTTCTGATTGCGGGGGCCGGCGTGGCGGCGCACCTTGCCGGTGTGTTGGCGGCCAGCACTCCCCTGCCGGTCCTTGGAGTGCCCATCAACTCCGGTGCCCTGAAAGGCTTGGATGCGCTGCTGGCCACCGTGCAGATGCCCAGCGGCATCCCGGTAGGCACGGTCGCCATCGATGGCTCCAAAAACGCCGCACTTCTGGCAGTCCAGATCCTTTCGACTGCCGACGTGTCACTGCAGGACCGGCTGCTGGCTTACAAAGCGTCGATGGAGAGCCAGGTCGCAGAGAAAAACGCCCGCGTGCAGGCCTCGATGGGGTTTGGCCAGTAACACACTCTTGCCCGTAAAGGGACACCCGTGGTCTGAGCACATTCCGGATGCTGCCGTAACAGCTACTGCCAGTGGATCCGTGCGCCCAACATGGTGGAGCAACGTATGGAATTACATACCAAACTGAGGGCCTTATATCGCTGAGTGGGTTGTGTCTCTATCTCGCCGTTAC
>JAAXGV010000106.1 GCA_012271185.1 Rhodothermales bacterium | reverse complement strand
GCCACGAACCCGCTCAGGTAAGCGTCGACATGGCGGGCCGCTTCCCGCCCCTCGGATATGGCCCATACAACCAGGGACTGGCCCCGCCGTGCATCGCCTGCCGCAAAAACGCCCGGCACATTTGTTTCGTAGCGCTTTCCGGTAGCGAGGTTGCCGCACGGGTCAAGCGCAGTTCCCAGCACAGCCGAGATACGTGCATGCTCCGGCCCGGTATACCCGATGGCCAGCAGCACAAGGTCCGCCGGCCATGACCGCGTTGTGCCGGGAACCGCAGCGAACCCCTGCCCCGTACGTCTGACCGCAACCGTGGCAAGCCTTTCAACGTGCCCTCCACTTCCTTCAAAGGCCTTGGTCATGATGCTCCAGTGCCGGTCCACGCCTTCCTTGTGGGAGGTGCTGGTGCGCAGGATCATCGGATAGAAAGGCCATGGCTGATGGTCAGGCCGCCCACTGGGCGGCATCGGCAGGAGCTCAAACTGCGTGACCGTCTTTGCGCACTGCCGATTGGCCGTGCCTACGCAGTCGCTGCCGGTGTCGCCGCCTCCGATGACGATGACGTGCTTGCCCCCGGCATGTATTTCTTCGCATGCCAGATGATCGCCGCTGACGCGCTTGTTCTGCTGCCGCAGATAGTCAAAAGCAAAGTGGATCCCGCTCAGGCCCCGCCCGTCAACGGGAAGGTCACGTGGCAGCGTAGCACCGATGCACAGTACCACCGCGTCGAATTCGCTGAGGCGCTCCACCGCATAGTTGAAACCCACATGCGCTCCGGTCACAAAGGTGATGCCCGATTCGCACATCAGGTCAATACGGCGGTCCAGCACCCACTTCTCCAGCTTGAAGTCAGGGATCCCGTAGCGCAGCAGCCCTCCGATCCGATCGTCGCGCTCCAGCACCGTTACGCTGTGTCCCGCCCTGCTGAGCTGCTCCGCGCACGCCAGGCCGTCTGGCCCGGAACCTACCACGGCCACAGCCTTGCCGGTGCATTGGGCAGGGTGCCCGGGAACCACCTCACGGAAAGCGCGCTCTATGATCTCCTGCTCAATACGCTCGATGGTCACGGGCTCATCGATGATGTCCAGCACACACGCCGACTCACAGGGCGCCGGGCAGATGCGCCCGGTGAACTCGGGAAAGTTGTTTGTGGCACGCAGCCGCTCATACGCCCCCTTCCAGTCGCCCCGGTACACCAGGTCATTCCAGTCCGGGATAATATTCCCCAGCGGGCAGCCGCTCTGGCAGAATGGCACACCGCAGTCCATGCACCGCGCGGCCTGGCGCTGGACCTTCGTCCCCGCAAAAGGCTCGTATACGTCGCAGCAGTCCCTGATGCGGTCCGCAACCGGGCGCACCGCAGGAAGCTCGCATGCGTACTCCAGAAAGCCAGTGACCTTCCCCATGGTAACTATGCTGCTGTCTGCCCATACTGCGCCTCTCTGGCCAGTTTTGCCAGCATATTGCGGTACTCGATCGGCATCAGCTGGACGAATTCCTGCAGAGCTTTCTCCCAGTTGTCCAGTATCCAGCGGGCCACCCTGCTGCCGGTGTAGCGGTAGTGGCGCCGCACCAGTGCACGCAACTCAGCCCGGTCCTCCGCATGCGTGACCGGCAGCAGCTCCACTGAATCCGTGTTGCACCGCCCTGTGCGGAAATCTAGCGTGCCATCCAGCACATAGGCCACGCCACCGCTCATGCCAGCACCGAAGTTGCGCCCTGTACGCCCCAGGATGACCACACGTCCACCTGTCATGTACTCACAGCCATGATCGCCCACCGCCTCCACAACGGCATGAACTCCGCTGTTACGCACAGCGAACCGCTCGCCGGCCCTACCCCGGATGTACGCCTCGCCGCTGGTGGCTCCGTAGAGGGCGACATTCCCGACGATGATATTCCTGTGCGGCTCGTAGGTGGCCTCTGGTGGCGGTGCAATAATCAGCTTGGCACCGGAAAGCCCCTTACCGAAGTAGTCGTTAGCATCACCAGCGACCTTGAACGTGATTCCCGGCGCCCCAAAAGCGGCGAAGCTCTGGCCGGCGGTCCCCTTGAAGTTGATTACGATAGTGTCTTCGTCGAGCCCGGACTCGCCGTAACGCCTGGTCACTTCATGGCTGAGCATCGTGCCCACGGTGCGATGCGTGTTGCGCAGACTAAAGGTGGCTTCGGTGGGCTGGCAATGGTCCAGCGCCGGCCGCACCCGTTGCAAGAGTGCGTGATCCAGGGCGCCATCCAGACCATGACCCTGAACGCTGGTACGAAAGCCCTTAAGCACCTCCGGCACCACAGGCCTGGCAAGGACAGGTAGCAGGTCCAGCGTCCTGGCTTTCCAGTGCACGATATCCTGACGCGGCTTCAGCACATCTGCACGCCCCCGCATCGTTTCCAGTGTCCGGAAGCCCAGCCTTGCCATGATAGTCCGGAGCTCCTCTGCCACGAAGTGAAAGAAGTTGATCACATGATCGGACGTCCCCCGAAACAGCCTGCGCAACCCCGGATCCTGTGTCGCAATACCCACAGGGCACGTATTCAGGTGGCATTTGCGCATCATGATGCACCCCAGCGCCACCAGCGGCGCTGTGGCAAACCCGAACTCGTCCGCGCCCATGAGTGCGGCCACAGCGACATCGCGCCCGGTTTTGAGCTGTCCGTCACATTCCAGTGCGACACGGCTGCGCAGCCCGTGGTGGGTCAGTGTCTGGTGGGTCTCAGCAAGGCCTAGCTTCCAGGGAAGACCTGCATGCATGATGGATGTCTGGGGTGAGGCGCCCGTGCCACCGTCCATGCCACTGATAAGGATCACATCGGCTTTGCCCTTCGCCACACCGGCTGCAACCGTCCCAACACCTGTGGCCGACACCAGTTTGACACTGATGCGGGCCTGGGGGTTGGCGTTCTTGAGGTCGTGTATCAGCTGGGCCAGGTCTTCAATGGAGTAGATGTCATGGTGCGGGGGTGGCGATATCAGTCCCACATGCGGTGTGCTGTGCCGCAGCCTGGCGATCCATGGATAGACCTTTTCTCCTGGAAGCTGACCGCCTTCTCCTGGCTTGGCCCCCTGCGCGATCTTGATCTGAATCTCATCGGCACTGGTCAGATATCCGATGGTTACACCAAATCGGCCTGATGCAACCTGCTTGATTCTGCTTCGCCTGGCATCGTCGCGCCCGTAGCGTTCTGGGCTCTCGCCGCCCTCGCCGGTGTTGCTCTTGCCGTCAATAGTGTTCATGGCCACGGCCAGCGCCTCGTGCGCCTCGCTACTGATCGAGCCGTTGGACATAGCCCCGGTCTTGAACCGCTGCACAATGCGCGTCCAGGGCTCGACCGCTTCCAGCGGGACTGATTCCCTCAACCCGCAATCAAAATCCAGGAGGCCGCGCAGCGTGCTCCCGCTGCGCGTGAGTGCATTCACCTCCGCAGCATACGCTTCGTAAGACGCATACGCGTTCTCCCGCACGGCATACTGCACACGGACAATCGCCGTGGGAGTAAACTGGTGACGCTCTCCGCCGCGGCGCCACTGGTACAGACCACCCGGATCCAGCGGCAGCGTGCCGGCAATGCTCTTCTGCGGGTAGGCGCGAGCATGACGCATCGCCACCTCCTGTGCAATGATGTCGAGGCCAATTCCTCCAATACGCGAGGGCGTACCGGTGAAGTACCTGTCCATCACACGCCGGTCAATGCCCAGAGCCTCAAAAATCTGTGCACCCTGATAGCTTTTACCCATCTTGGACATGACCTTGAGCAGCCCTTTTCCTATGGCCTTGACATAGTTCCTGACTGCCGCTGCGGGCGCCGTCCGGCCAAGCCGCCCTGCTGCAGCCATGCACTCGACGGCTTCGAGGGCGAGGTACGGATTCACAGCCTCAGCGCCGTAGCCGATCAGCAGCGCAAAGTGGTGCACCTCGCGCGGCTCCGCACTTTCCACAATCAGGCCGCAACCCGTGCGGAGCCCTCCCCGGATCAGGCCGTGATGCACTGCGGCTGTAGCCAGCAGCGCAGGAATCGGGAGGGCGGCACTGCCTGCCTCCCGGTCCGACAGCACAAGCAGCTGGCTGCCGGCGCGAACCGCTGCAGCAGCTTCACGCTGCACACGCGCCAGTGCACCCCGGAGATCGCTTCGCTCAAAGCAAATGGCAATCGTTGTCGCAGGCAAGCTGCCCGCGCGCACACGTGCCAGGTCCTCGCTGGTGAGTATAGGCTGGGAAAGACGAAGCTTGCGGCAGTGGCGGGACGTTTCCGTACACAGGCTCTGACTTGCCCCCAGGTTCAGCGTCAGCGAGGTCACCATCGCTTCGCGGATGGCATCCAGCGGCGGATTAGTTACCTGCGCGAAAAGCTGCTTGAAGTAGTCAAAGAGCAGCCGCGGTCTGTCCGAAAGCACGGCCAGCGCAGTGTCATTGCCCATAGACCCCAGCGCTTCCTTGCCTTTCTGACCCATTGGTGCCATCAGCAGCCGCAGGTCTTCAAGCGTATAGCCATACAGCTGCTGCATACGCTGGCGGGCCGCCCTGGAAAGTGGCGCCGGCGCTTTGGCCCGGGACAGGCTCTCAAGTTCCACGACATTTTCTGTGAGCCAGACCCGGTAAGGGCGCCGGCTGCTGACCGTGTCCTTGACCTCATCGTCGCTGATGACACGTCCCTCTTCAAGGTCGACAAGAAACATGTGCCCGGGCCGAAGGCGCTCTTTCAGCAGCACACGTGCCTCGGCAATCCTTCCGACACCTGTCTCTGACGCCAGGAGGGCGTACCCGTCTTTGGTGATCGTGTAGCGTCCCGGCCGCAGGCCATTGCGATCCAGAACGGCGCCCGCATACCGCCCATCAGTAAAAGGGAGTGCTGCCGGTCCATCCCACGGCGCCATGAGGTTGCCATGGTACTGGTAGAACGCCCGCCGCTTGTCACTTATCACCTTGTTGTGCTCCCATGCTTCCGGTACCAGCATCATCATTGCATGGGGAAGCGAGCGACCCGTGTGGGACAGAAGCTCCAGCGCGTTGTCGAGCACCATGGAGTCACTGCCTCCTTGGCGGATCACGGGTACAATCTTTCGGAAGTCACTGCCCAGCAGCGCTTCGCAGGCGCGCATCTGGTTGATATTGCCCCGCAAAGTGTTGATCTCACCATTGTGGCAGAGGAACCGGAAAGGCTGCGCTAAAGACCACTCCGGGAACGTGTTTGTGCTGAATCGCGAGTGCACGAGCACCAGTGCGCTTTGCATCTTCGTGTCAGACAGGTCAGGGTAGTACTGTCCAAGCTGGCAGGGCGTCAGCATCCCCTTGTACACCAGGGTCCGCGTACTCAGGCTCGCCACATAGCAGCCGGACATTCCACGCATATCAGCCTCGCGTTCAAAGACCTTTCGAATAACAAGCAGCTTGCGTTCGAAGGCAGAACAGCCTTGGCCGGCCTTGCGCTGCAAAAAGCACTGCCAGATGGCGGGCTCGGTGTGGCGTGCCGCAGCGCCAGCACAGTGCCCCCGCGTCGGCACCCGGCGCCAGGCAATGAGGCGCTGCCCTTCCGCATGGGTGATCTCTCCAAACAGCTGCTTCGCGTGCCACGCGTGATGCGGCGGCAGGAACACCATGCCGGCGCCGTAATCTCCTGGAGCAGGCAGTCCGGGCACCTGTGCCTCAAAGAACATGTGCGGGAGCTGAATCAGGATGCCTGCCCCGTCACCCGTCTCCTCGTCACAACCACACGCACCCCTGTGATCAAGCTCAAGGAGCATATGAAGGCCCTTCTCCACCACCGCATGACTTGGATTGCCGGCAATATGGCAGTACAGACCTACACCACAGGCGTCATGCCCTCTCGCAGGATCGCAGAGTGTTCTTCTCGTCTCCATGGCACGTGTGCTGTCGCCCCAGTACACTGGCCCGGCAAGGTGCAAACGGACCCAGACCATGTCCGGCAGATATTTACGAAAAGCAGGCCACCACGGTCAAGGCGTCCCTGGAGCATGCCGCTTGCTGCGCAAAAATCCACGGTAGCGCTTACGCCTAAATTATTAAGATTGAAAGGTGTTATATCTGCAATAATTAAGGATTCGGTCATTTGTCGGGTCCGGTATCAGCGGGGTCCGGTGCTGCGAAGCAAAGATTCTTGCAACTTTTTCACAATTGAGTTGGCCAATAACACTGTGCTCCAGTACCTTGAGCACAGCTATTCTGTCAGTCAGACACCAACGCTATGAAGAATCTTTGTAAGGACTGCTACTTCCTGCTTGTATTTCTTGTGCTTCCGGCTGTCGCCAGCGCGCAGTCTGTAAGCTTGGGTGCCGACTTTGTGAGCCGCTACGTGTGGCGCGGCACAGATTTTGGGGAATCCGTCAGCGTGCAGCCCTCTCTGTCCGTTAGCGGCGGCGGTTTTGAGATCGGCTCATGGGCATCCTATTCGGCCGGAGCGAGCGGTTCATTCGCCAATGAGCACGACCTGTGGATAGGGTACAGCGTAGAGACGGCGCAAGCGGGCACTGTCGGGTTCGGCATAACCGACTACTACTTCCCTTCGCCCAAAGCAGAAGGCTTCTTTAACTTTGACGGGGGTGGCAACGGAGCGCACTTTCTGGAGCTGTACATGAGCTACTCCGCGCCGGTATCGTTTCCTGTCACGCTGTATGCGGCTGTGATGACCCATAACGATCCGGACAACTCACTCTACCTGGAAGGGTCGCTCCCCGTCACTGTGGGCGGAACCTCCATGGGCGTTACACTCGGCATGGCAGTCGGCCAGAGCGAATTCTACGGCGTTGAAAGCGCATCGGTGATCAACATGGGTCTTTCCGCTGAGAAGGAGCTGAAGATCACTGACGACTTCAGCCTGCCGCTGTCGGTCGCCTACATTCTGAATCCTACGCATGAGCGCTCCTTCCTCGTCTTTGGGTTCAGCCTGGGCATCTAGGCGTGCCTGCGCCTTCAGGTGCAGGCATCTGGAAGGGTCTGTCAAGATCCTGTAAAGTCCTGGCGGGCAGGCCTCATTTGCACCTCGTTCGGGGTATAGGATACCCCGTCACGCAATGCGTCAATGGCAGCATCCCGTGAGCATTATATCCCGCTGGCAGAGCACCTGAGCCGGGAGGCGATATTCGACCGGTACCGCGAAAGCCTGGAGGCTGATGAGCGTACGTACTGGCAGGTCATCTACCTGAAAAGCCTGGGCAAGGTAGTCACCGAAATTGCCCAGGTGACAGGCTACACACCGCAGTGGGTACGGCGGCTGATCCTGCGCTACAATGATGTCGGCCCCGGCAAGTTTGCTGCGGAGCTGCCAGCTACGCTGGCTACGCCGGAACTGCAGGCTGACTACGAGCGCAAGACCAGGGAGCTGGATACGGCGCGCGCAGCGCAGCAGTCACTGCTGGCATCGCTTATTCCCGACCACCCGTGTCTTGACATCGCCGCCTATATGCGGACCGCTTCCGAAGTGGGTGGAGACTACTACGACTTCCATGTGTGTGACAACGGTATGCTGACCGTTGCCATTGGAGATGCCACAGGTCACGGCGCAAAAGCCGGCATGATGGTGACAGCGACCAAGACGCTGTTCAAGGCACTGGGGGACACACCGAATCTGCTGGGCCTGGTGCGCCGGCTTACGACGACGCTCAAGAGCCTGAACCTGCGTGGCCTCTATATGAGCCTTACACTCGGACGGTATGCCCGTGGTGTGCTGGACCTTGTCGTGGCGGGCATGCCGCCCGCGTTTGTCTACCGCAGCCGGGCGAGCCGTGTCAGGCAGGTCCTGATGAAGAGCATGCCGCTGGGAAGCTTTCCTGAGTTCCCCTATGAGCGCTGCTCCGTCAACCTTGCGCACGGCGATGCGGTACTCTTTGTCAGCGACGGCATCACCGAGCTGGTCAATCCGGCTGGAGAGATGCTGTCAGTCGGGCGGCTGCAGTCCCTGTTTGAGGAGTGCGGTCACGGCACCGCAAAGCATATCGTCAACACCATCCGAAGGGGGTGTCGGGCCTGGAGAGCAGAGCAGGCCCTGCAGGATGATGCCACCATCCTGGTACTAAAGCGCAAGAACACCTAGTTGTCCCCCACCGGAAAGCCTGCAGCCGTCTTTACGCTGTCGGGCGGATCGAATGCTACGAACGTATCGTAGCCGGCACCCACAAAGCCGAAGCCGTTCTCCACGTTGGAAAACACGCCAGGCTCAATCAGCACGTCGGGATCGTACACGCCGCCTGGAGGCACCCATTCACTGCTGGACACCAGGACACTGAGCGTGACCTTCCGAAGACGCAGGTCGGCAATCAGGATGCGTGCCCTGTTGAGCGCCTGAAAGATCAGACGTGCATCCTGGCTCATGCGTATGTCCACCGCGACGCCATCAGAGCGCACATCCTGATCCAGCGGATATTCAAACTCATATGTGCCAAAGTTCGTCTCGTAGGACACCTGGATGTCGTGCAGGCGCGGTGCCCGGCGCCACAAAACTGGCAGCAGCGCATAGCCAACACCCAGCGTGGGGTCCAGCAGCTCCGGATCAGCCAGCGGTGGCACGGTGACCTCAACAGCAGACACCGCGTTGTCAGGCCGCCGCAGCTCTAGCCGGTATGTCTTGTCGTACTCACTGCGAAACCCTGCCCAGTAGACATGCCCGAACCGCCCGTTTGGGAACTCGACGACAGATTCCTGCCAGATCTGCCGGGCGCCGCTTTCGATCTCTGTGGAAATGGCCGTGGCTCCCAGCGGCTCAGGGGCAATCAGGTCCAGCGACCCTTCAATAGCAAAGACGCGCACCGCCTGCGTATCCTCGTGCGCATCAAAGAAGCCGTAGAGCGAATAGGCACGCCCGGAATCGATTATGGGCTCTACTGCGTCCGTGCACCCGGTCAAGGCCAAGACAGCTGTGACAAGACAGCACCGCATGATCAGATACTGGCTTTCAGGCCCAGTGAGGGAATGAGCGGCAGCTGGTCTGCCCGCTGCAGCGTGAAGATATCCAGGTAGAAAATGTTTGCACGGTCATACGCATTGATGACACTAAGCTGGGCCACAACTTCTGCCATGCCTACGGTGAAGCTGCGTTCCAGTGACAGGTCCAGCCGATGATACGGCGGCAGTACCCCGTTGAAGGGCCGCTCATAGATTACGCGCCGTTCGCCGGGCTCCGAGAACACGTCCACCCTGCCGTCCATCAGAATAAAACCGTCGTATCCCAGCGCACGGCTGAATGGTCTGCCCGAGCCATACTGCCAGAGCACGCTGGCGGTCATGCCGCCAATCTCGGCCGTCACCAGGGCGCTGACCTGGTGACGCCGGTCGTGCGCCGGCCGAAACGAATAGGTAATACTGCCAAACCATGCCTCGAGCTCTGGCTGCGTGGCGGTATAACGGACAGAGGAAAGCCCATAGTTGACGTATCCGTATACCCCGGGCCGGCGCAGCTCGAGGCGCAGGTCGCACCCGAAGACGCGGCCGCGACCTTGCTGCAGCGTTGTAGTCAGCCGAGGGCGCGGTGTCCATTCCGCCATATAGAGGTTCCGGATACGCTTGAAGTATGCTTCCGCCACCATCTCGGCGTTCCATGGCAAAGCACGCTGGTACCCCGCAATAAGGTGTAGCGCCTGCGGCACGCCCTTCCCTGTCGGCGTCGCAGCCCATGCTGTAAATACGCTTGCCGCATCGCGCCGGTCGTTGACACCCACAACCTCCTGATGGTACAGGCCAGCGGCACCGGTGAGCTTGTGGGGGCCACGGCCCCACTGGCCGCGCAGCCGAGGCTCCAGATAGACCGCACCCTTACTCGGAAAGTTGTGCACGCGAAGGCTGGGTGAAAGGGACGTCCGCGGACCAGGCTGGAAGTGCGGCGCCACATAGAACCCCGCTTCCGTGACGTATTCCGAGGCGGTCTCGTATTCTTGGAAGAGCCCTCCCAGGTCGCTGACAAACGCCAGCGACCGTGCAAACAGACCCCAGCGAATGTTGGTGAAGGGGGTATAGTGCGTAATGTTGGCCTCCATGTTCAGACGCGCCGTCTTGGATTCGCGGAACGTCTGGTCGCCATCACCGAGTGCGTTGGTATGGCGCGATGTGGACACCATGAACTCCGCCAGGATAGGCAGGTGGCCTGGCAGGAACAGGTAGCGCACCCCGATAGCATCATTGGTCCAGCGAACTTCGCCAGGCTGCCCCCTTCCAGTGTCATCACCGATCCGCCCGCGATCCCTTGTGGTGAGACCGGAAAAGGAGATACGCCCGTGGCGGTGCGTCTTGCCCTGTATTTTTGCAAAGATGTCGTTAAAGGCCAGGGGAATATCCCGGGCAATCAGGGCGGAGGCTCCCTGCTCCAGGACAGACTGGCGCACAGAGGCAAGAAACGAGAAGTTCTGGCTCTGCCCCACCGGCCCTTCGATGTGTGTCCCCACGACAAACGGGGAGCTTTGCATTGAGGCGGCATACCGCTGGTTGTTGCCGTTACGGCTCCAGGCATCTATCACAGACGAGATGCGGCCGCCAAAGCGCGCATCGAAGCCACCCGCGTGCAGATCCACGCTGCGCAGCATCTCCGGCGGAAAGGTCGAATAGTAGCTCAGTATGTGAAACGGCTGGTACACCACCATACCGTCCAGTAGAGCAAGGTTCTGTGTTGGCTCGCCGCCCCGCACATAAAACTGGCCGCCCTGGTCTCCAATGACGACAACGCCAGGCATAGCCGTCAGGTAAGCCGCCAGCTCCCCCGAAACATCAGGCCCTGGGATCCGGTCAATGTCAGCCGGTTCAATGCGCTCCATGCCTGCGGTGAGATCGGCCACGCTGCCATCCCCTTCCCCCTCCACAACCAGAGTTTGCAATCTGCGCTCTTCCGCCTGAAGGGCTATGTCCAGGTTGCGTATTTCGCCGGGTGCCATATCCAGCGAGTCGCTGTATGTGGCATAACCAACAAACGAGGCCTGTAGCAGGTAACGTCCGGGCGCAAGACCGCTGACGGCATAGAGCCCATCGCTGTTGGTTGCGCTGCCGAACACGCTGCCGTCAGCGTCAATGACTGCCACATTAACGCCAAAGAGAAACTCGCCGGTAGCAGCTTCTGTTACGAAGCCCCGAACCAGCGCACGCTGCTGCCCAAATGCCAGGCAGGAGATTACGCACAGCAACACGGAAAGGCCGCAGCACCTCACGATGCGATGCATCAGTATGTCCACTTAATCCTGCAAAGCTCAAACGCGTTATAGAGGCCGGCTCTTAAGGTACCCCGTATGCAACAAGCGAACACTATTGATGGCCGGGCCATCGCCCGGGCGGTTCGCACCGAGGTCCGCTCCAAGGTGGACGCCTGGACTGCCGGCGGCCGCCGTCCACCCTACCTGACGGTTGTGCTGGTAGGCGATAATCCTGCATCAGCCTCTTATGTTCGCGGAAAGATGCGCGCCAGCGCCCAGGCCGGCATCGCCGGTGACACACTCAGGTTTGAGTCCAGCCTTACGGAGGAATCACTCCTTGGCGTGATTGACCGCCTCAACGCGGACCGCAGCGTTGATGGCATCCTGGTCCAGCTCCCCTTGCCGGGACACATCAATGACCGTCGCATCATCGCCCGGCTGAGTCCTGACAAGGACGTTGACGGCCTGCATGTGGTTAATGCGGGGCGTCTGGCTGCAGGCCAGGCGGGCTTCGTGCCGTGTACGCCCGCGGGTATCATGGAGTTGCTTCGCCGCAGCGGCATCACCACCAGCGGCAAGCGTGCAGTCGTCGTCGGACGATCCAACCTCGTAGGCAAGCCCCTGGCTCAGCTCCTCATGCAAAAAGGCGCAGATGCAACCGTTACCGTGTGCCACAGCCGTACCAGGAATCTGTCGGTGGTATGTCGTGAAGCGGATATTCTTGTTGCTGCCATTGGACGTGCCGGCCTGATCACAGCCGGAATGATTAAGCCGGGCGCCGTAGTCATTGACGTAGGAATCAACCGCGTTGATGATCCCGCCCGGGAGCGCGGCTATCGCCTTGCAGGCGACGTGGACTTTGAGGCTGCACGCAGGGTGGCGGGGTGGATCACGCCGGTTCCGGGCGGTGTCGGCCCAATGACGATTGCCATGCTTCTGAGCAACACACTCTTCGCCGCTCAGCGCCATGCTGCGGGTAACAACAACAGGGCATAAGACATGCAACAGGCTGTGCCCGACTCAGTGCAGGCTGCGGACACAACCGCGGAAGACCTGAATCTTCAGGATCGCATCAGCGAAGCCTCCGAGCTGGTCTACCAGGGGCGCGCCCAGGAAGGCCTTGATACGCTGACGGAACATCTGCTCTCATCCATTGCCGACCACGTACCCCAGCTCTTTGGCGCTCTCATCGTACTGGTGGTCCTCTATGCCCTGTACCGTCTGGTTTACGTAATCCTGTCCCGCGTGCTGCGGCGGGCCAGGTACGTGCGCCTCGGGCTGGAAACACTGGCATTACAGGCATTTCGTCTGCTGAGTCTGATTTCCATCTTTGTCGTGGTACTGGGGCAGATGGGGTTGGAAGTCGGCACCATCATTGCCGGCGTTGGCCTTGCCGGTATCGCGCTGGGTCTTGCGGCACGTGATACCCTGGAGAACATCCTGTCCGGCGTGAGCATCCTTGCGGACGCGTCCTTCAGGATTGGAGATGCCGTGATTCTGCAGGGCACGTATGGCGTGGTGCAGGAGATCACGCTGCGCTCCACGCGCATCAGGACACGGAAGAACGAGATTCTCGTTGTGCCCAACAAGATCATGGCCAATGAGCTGGTCCTTAACCACTCGGTAGAGAGCGCCCTGCGTGTAGAGCTCCCCTTTTCCATCGGATATGGCGAGCACCCGGACGAAGCCCGTGAAACTGTGCTGGCACTCACGGACGACGATGAGCGGCTGCGGGAGGACGAGTCTTCGCGCGTGGTCGTTACCCGGCTGGCTGAATCCGGCGTCGACCTGGCGCTTTGGATCTACCCCAAGGACCCTGTCCTTGAGCGGGAGCTGGCCTACGACTATACGGAACGCATCCTCGAGGCGCTGCGGGAAGCGAACATTGAGATTCCCTACCCGCACGTCCACCTCAAGGTGGATCAGCCAAGCACCTGAATGCTGCTATAGACAGCAACTGTCACAATAGCCAGGAGGCTCAGCCACAGCAGGCCGTCATACACCATGGATGGCTTCAGGCTGCGCGACAGCTGCCGGTAACGAAAATGTACCGCGGCCACTGCAACGATGAAAAGTATCCCGGTCCCTGCCACACCTCCAACCACCACCATCATTGCAGGCAGCTTCACCAGCAGAAAGAGCGTGGCCCACAGCGACGGCACAATCCATGCTACTATGGCTATGGCCAGGTACCGCTCACGTGGATTCCTGTAGTTCAGCCAGCCAATCTGGCCAAAGGCGTCTGAGAACAGCCGTGTCCACAGCGCCAGCTCAGCAAACAGTGTGGAGAAGAGCACAACGAACCCGCCAAAAAGGAACAGCACGCCTGCCCAGGATCCAAGGCTCTGCGTGTAAAGCTGCGACAATACACTGATAAGCTCCATACCCTCGGGCAGAAGCCCCTGGGGGTGGAGGACAGCCACCCCCAGAACATAGAACGCAGTGGTCATGACCGTGTAAAGCACCATCGACACGACAGCATCCAGCGTCATGACGCGAACTCCAGCCGCGCGCACGCGCGACCCATGCCGCCGAATCCACACGGGGACCGGTATAACGGGCGTAACCTTTTTCGAGAAGCCAATAGTTGTAGCCCATGATCTCATCGCCCCCTACGCCGGTGATGCCGAAGGTTCCGATAGCGACGAGCGCGGCTTCGGGTGGCAGGCGGAAGGCCAGTCCACTGAGCAGTGCACTGCCGCTGATCCGAAAAGACGTATACTGCACGGCAGCAACGGATACCAGCGTAAGCGTGGTAAAGAGCGTGATGAGTATCACAGAGATGCGCTCGATCGGAGCGTATGCGCCCCGGAATATGATTAACGACACAACGACCGCCAACCCGTAGCACCAGAGTGCCAGGGATACCTGGGGCCAGACAATCTGCAGGATGAGCGCTGCGCCGCCTACGATGCCTCCCACCTGGAGCAACTTGACCAGCATCAGAACAAGCCATGTCCAGATGGACCAGTTAGCTTTGCCAAATCTTGGACCTGGCAACGCGTTGAGTGCCTGCATGGTGGTCTGGCCGGAGTAGATCGCCTGCTTGCCGAATTCAAGCTGAACAGCCACCTTCACCAGGCAGCTTACCAGAATCACCCACAGTGTGACCCAGCCCGCCTCGGCGCCAAGCCGGGTAGTCGCAATAAGTTCACCGGAGCCCACAATGGATGCCGAGAGAATGAACCCTGGACCCAAAAAGCGCATCCGCCTGCCGAAGGAGGGCGGCGGCGGCAGAATGGTGCTGTCACTGACTTCGTATGGATCACCCATGGAAAGAAGCTCGGAAAGGCGTCGATCAGCCTTGGGGAATTTAACCCCGGGGTCCTCACAGAACCGGGCGTGAGACTCTCAACGCGCCCGGTTTTTCCTGTGTCGCCGTTCAACGGCTTGTCCTACCCACAAAACGGGGCGAGCAGCCCGGGTCATCCCTTCGCTCCGGTCCCATTACAGAAACACTGCTACGATGTGCTCCTGTGGGGTGCATTGCACTCAACAGATCACGGGCATTTTCCCGCTCCCTTCACATCACTTGCTTCTGAGCCGCACTCCCGCCGCCTGTATGCCGACCGAACAGCAAACAGGAATCCAGTCCCACTACGCAGCACAACAGGACTTAACTCGCATACACATCGGAGCGATTGTATTCGTTTTGAAGGCATGCATGTAGTGACGGAGCCACGCATCCCTATAGGCGGGATGCATGGGCTAAGGCAAGAGCGTGCAGGCTTGGGCTGCGTCCCTGGCTAATCCGCGATCCCGACGCGTAAGCTGCAAAACAGAATGCAACCTGCCTGCAGGCGGTAAAATGTTCATCGTCTCACTGTTACGTTTTTAAAGCAAAGCAGGAACACAACCGGCAAGGCAACCACAGCCTTTCCCAATGGCAGGAATCATGACAGTTTCCGCTACTATGGAGACGCAGAGCCAGCATTGTGATATCAGAGCCGGAACAGCAGGGCCTTGGTGGCACGCAAGGGCATTATGGCCGTGGGCGCTTCACACGGACTGTGTAGCCCTCACTGGTGATGGCCTCATACACCTGTTTACGCTGGCGCACGTCAAAGCTGAGCGTGGCATGGCCCAGCGTGACTTCATGAATTTTGACACCCGGAAGCTTTTGCAGCGCGTCTTTAAGGGCGCGCACACAGTGGCTGCAAGCCATGCCACCAATCGAGAGTGTTTCTGTGTGCATAATGGCTGGCAGCTGTGATTTGCGGGACACTGTCTGCTGTAACGGGGTGCATTGACGCTGGGTCCGCATACCACGCGGACCGCTTTACAGAGGGCTCCTTACTGGCCCGCAGGACCTGGATGCGGAAGCAGCCGCGCTTGCGCGCTACACATGGCAGCATGCATATGGCAACAAATCGCAGGCTGCGAAGCCATGCTCAGGTATGGAGCTGAGCGGCTGCCTGCCCGGTTGTTTCGGGGCAGTTCCTGCTGGGTGGCGCGTCGGTTCAGGAAGCGCCTTGCCCAATGCGGCTGGTTTCGCGCAGCGTGGAGCTGGGTGTCCGCTGCTGGCATGCACTCGAAGGGCCAACCGGTCTTGATCGTAGGCGCTGCCTGCACATGCTGTGTCTCAGGTCTGGGAAGAAGCCGATTGCCTTGGCGTGTGCAGCGAGGACAGTGTATGTCGCCGCAGGCGGCAGTGCGTATGAGCAGGCGTGCGGTGGCACGGCAGATGGTTTTTTACTGACGTATTACGCATCTGAGCGGCGTGTAGTATATTATGCACACAGCAGCTCTCTCCGTGTGGTGGCGTCGCTGCTCAATTCGGACACGCGATAGTAACCATGAAGCCATACAGTAGAGCCAAAAGCCTGCACTTACTTGAAGAGCAGCGCTGGTACACAGAGCACCGCAGGGGGATCTTTTTCGTTCTTTTTGTTACAGCTTTTTTTGGAGCGACTCTATTTGCAGTGAGCACGGGCCTTGATCTGATTCACTCCCCAGAGAAAACCAGCTTCGCTGAATGGATGCAGGAGCATATCGGAGACGTGATAACCATAATTGTCAGTATATCGCTACTCCTCTTTGCCTACTTTCGTCCGGATCTCTGGTTCAAGGTAAGACTCTGAGTTAGTCCCAAGAAGCTGCACTCATCTACGGCGGACGAGCAGGAACGCCTTCTCGGGTACTACCGGCAACTGGCCGACAGGTGCACTCCCGAAGAGGAGCGATTCGCTTGTAAGTGCATGTCTCGCCACCCGAGAGTGGTCTGAGACCGCCTATTGCGCCCCAAGGTTCTGCCGGTCACAGGGTCGGTCTGAATCAGCGATTATTTCTGCACTGGGGTTCCCCAAACGTGGCACGCACATGCCCAATGAACCCGGACACTCGCATCGTTGGCGCTACGTGCGGTAACAAATACGATGCCGCCCTTGGTCGCACACATCATAATGGTGTCGCGGTGCACATCGAGTCCCACGAAGTAACAGAAAGAAGCATCAGTTTGCATGGCAATGCAGCTTTGGTGAAAGAGTATCCAAGTTAAGGTACGCATCCCTCGACCCAGGCTGCCATACTATGATATCTCTTCGCATCACTTGTTCTCGCAAGAGTCTGAACCGAACTCCCGCCGCTTGTATCCCGGATGCCGACTGGACAGTAAACAGGCACACTCCCGACCTTGTCCCAAAGCTCCTGGCTTGCCTCGGTTCTGACATCGTCCAAGGCGCTTTCGACACGCCATCAGCGGTTCATCCCCGTTCGGCCTTGCGGCCTACACCTGACGGAGTCTCTATCCGGACCGCTCGCCACCAAATATCTTGGATTTCAGCAGGCGCACTCCTTGCTCAGTTCCGGACATGTCAGCCAAGTCATGACTTCGCCTGCGTGACACACGACCTGTCTCACCGAAAACTCGATACTTCCGGGCCCAGCAAAAAATGCCGGACAGATCATTCTGCACTGACAATATGTCGTCAGCAGGTGCGTATACCTTGCACTTGTTGCAAAGCATCCCCCTTTCATGCGCAGTCATAATGACCGATTTGCTGCTTCGCTACCCTAATAACGTCATCAGCGCCGAACTGTCCCGTGCCATGCAGCCGCGCGCCTCGGTTTATATTCGAGTGTACGCTACGGATCTCGCCCAGCACGTCGTCAGACGCCACGGGAATCTCTGGCCATGCGGGCTCCATGCCGACATGATACGGCAGCGATGCACAGACCTTCGCTGCGGGCAGGGACAAGCGCCAACAATCGGGTTCGTGGCAGACCCTGCCGGTGACTTGGCCAAGCGAATGGCGTGGGCGGATCCTTACGGCGACACTGTCGTGAAGCTCCGCGATACGGCCAAGTCCAGGACGAGCATCTGCCTGGAAGACGCCTTTTTCAATTCCTCCCCATGCTGCCCGATGGACCATGACCTGAGCTATGCCCATCTGGCACACACTTCAGGTGAAGACCTTCGCTTTCGTATTGAAGCTTTCATGCACAGAAGCAAGGTTGACGACCTGGTGCCCAGAGCATTACACAGCCTGTTTGGCCATCCGGTGATTCAAGCACATATCTGGCAGCCCGTTGGACCACAGGATATTGAAGCCATACTGGTGCGGGCCGAGAATGGGCTACCCGACCTGGTTCACAGCGCACTGGCAGAGAATGGACTGCAGCACATCCCGCTCTGGTGCATCAAGCGACACAATGGCGAAGATTGGATTCGCTTTGCAAACAAAGCGAATCAGACACAATATCAACCAGAGCGCACCCATCTGGTGGACGCCTTCCCTGTAGTCTGGTGGGGGGAGCACGGTCTCGCAATCCGTGGTTGCAACGTGCCGGAGCAGTATCGAAGGCTGTTCCTGCCACGCAGCAGCAGTCAGGCAAGATGGCTGGAAGCAACGGACATCCTCTACCTGCACGGACAAACCTGGTCACCCATGGCCATCAGGACGCTGGGTTCATCTGTTACAACGACGCTGGAAACACTGATGGGCCAGTCCGGCAGTATCAGGCATTCCTGCAACCGGCATATGCGCGGCGATTGTATCGTCACATGGCAGGAGTCTCTGGGGCTGAGCAACAGCGAGGTCCGCGCCGTTGCGCAGGCAGATCAGGACATGGAACTCAGACATCCCGAAGCAGCCCGAAAGCGGGCACACCGTACAATTGCAAAATACTACCTGCAGTCTGCCACAGCAGAACCTCACCTCCGCTGCTGACATCGACAGGATGACCTGCAACCCCGGAATAACGCTAAGAGTCAAATTCCAACTGTGCCATGATGCTGGTGGAGGAACCAATCGCATCAGGAGACCAGAGTGGCTCCTGCCAGCGGAGGCCGGTTTACAGCATAACCGGGACTCATCTTAAAGTGACAAAAGGGCGGAACGCCAACGCTTCTGGCGTCGCAAGAGGGAACTCGTATGCAGACCGCTTTAACGGGCACTTGCGTGTCCAAAAGTCAGACTTAGGCTCGCCGTACGCACCAGGTGGCGACCAGATGGATCTTTGATTCGGCGTAAGAGGCTGCACTCCCGCGGCACCCCTATAAGTGCGTGCAGAATCTGTCCGTCAGGATTGGAGCTGCGAAACCGGATCCCTGCCGACGGCTGGCCCGAACCATGATTTGCTGGTTATGCGCAGGGAACCCCGACCAGCTGCTCTGGTAGATTGTATCAGGTCACAAGTCAGCCACGGATCATCTTGAGCGCTCTGGGCACCATGCAATGGCAGCGTACCGCTTGGGGGCGGTGTGTGCTGTGCACTTTTGCCATCGCACTACTCATGATCGCCATTCAGCCCTGCACTATGGCACTTGATGACAACGGCCACCACGATTCCACGCACTGTCCGCCACCGGAAGCACCATCCGAGGAGGACACCCGTCCCCCGTGTGGGATGGATATCCAGACGGCCCCCAAGCCTCGCACTGGCACCAGCAAACTCAATGGCTTTGACCAGAGCCCACCGATTGTGGCTCTGCGGCTCATCACTGTCACGTCTTGGAGTGCGTCTCACATGCAATCCCCCGACGTGGCCAGTGCGCTTTTCGCTAGTGGCCACCCACCTCACAACATCCTTTTCTGTGTGTTTCTGAACTAGCGCTCCCTCGCTCACTTTTCGATAGTTCTGCTCGGTTGTCTTCGCGGAGGGAGGTCGCCAATGTTCATCGCTTTGGGGCGTTGTCCCCGGTCCAGATCTGTTTTTCTTTTGTGCGTCACGCTGGCATCGCTACCAGTGATGACGCCGCCGGTATCATCTCAAGTGCCAGGCGCCGATTCATTGACGCTGGAGGCAGCCGTTGCGCTCGCCTTCCGGGACAGCCCTGGCCTTAGAGCCCTTGATGCACGCGCGGCAGCACTGAATGCAAAGCCTTCGCAGGCCGGTGCGCTGCCTGACCCGGTGGTGTCGCTTAACGCCATGAACCTGCCGGTTAACACCTTTGACTTCGGACAGGAGCCAATGACGCAGCTGCAGGTCAGCATCAGTCAAAGCATACCGTTCCCGGGCAAGCGCAAGCTCAGGCGAACCGCGGCCAAGTACGAAGCCCGTGCCGGTGCTGCTCAGGCGGAAGAGCAGCGGGGCGCTCTGCGAGGCCTGGTCCAGAGCGCCTGGTGGCAGGTCTTTTACCTTGATCGTGCACTGGAGATTGTCGCCCAGAATCAGGAGCTGATGCGGGATTTCATCAGAATCGCAGAAGCCCGGTACGCCCTCGGCAGCGGCCTGCAGCAAGATTTACTTCTGGCGCAGCTTGAGCTGTCACACCTGAGGAATCGGGAAGTGCGCCTGGCAGGTCGCCGGCAAAGCGCGACATCAGAACTGAATGCCTTGCTCGGGCGATCATCCGAATATGATGTCACACTGCCAAGAACACCGCCGAACGTGCGGCTGCCGGAGCTGCCCCACAAGGCCGATCTTCTGCATCGGGCTGCTGAATCACGAAACCTGCTCCAGGTTCATCGGGAGCTCCTGGCCGCTGCGGACACGCGGCTGGCGCTGGCTGAACGCGACGTATATCCAGACATCAGGATCGCTGCCGGTTACAGCATCCGGCAAGGTACAGATCCGCTCCACGGCAGTCGCACAGACCTTGTCAGCATCGGGTTGAGCGTGAGCATACCGCTATACCACAGCAGCAAGCAAAGCAAGGCCATCGACGAGCGGGCCCATGAACACGCGCAGCGCACGCTCACAGCCAGCAATACGTTACGCGCTGTTGAAGCGGAGATTGGGCGCAGCCTCGCAGATTACGAATCCGCACGCGAGCAGGTGCTGCTGCATGAAAAAGCCATCATTCCGCAGGCGCAGCAGACGGTGGCCTCCATGCTCGCCGGCTACCAGGTTGAGGAAGTCGATTTCTTGAATGTCCTCAACGGACAGCTCGCCCTCTATAACGCACAGATTCACTACTGGGAAGCGCTGAGCACTGCGAAGCGCTCCTTGGCCCACCTGGCGGCCGCAGTAGGCATGGAGACGCTCTATGAATAGCACAACGAAGCGGCTGGTGCCTGTCGCTGTCATGACAGTCATGGCAGCCGGAGCAACAGGCTACTGGCTTGGCCGGTCGAACAGCGAAGGCACACCGCCCCTGACCCAAAACAAAGAAGCCAGGGTACCGCTCTTCTATCGCAACCCCATGAATCCCGATATCACCTCGCCAGTGCCGGCGAAAGACCATATGGGCATGGACTACACACCCGTGTACGCAAGTTCGGACAGCGATGAGTCCCCCGTGGGAACGGTGACGATCGATCCAGTGACAGCACAATCCATCGGCGTTCGAACCGTCGTGGCGGAGCGGCGGAGCCTGTCAAGGGAGGTGCGCACGTTCGGTCGCATTGACTACGATGAGCGGCGTATCACGCGCCTGCACCCAAAAACGGAGGGCTGGATTGAGAAGCTCTTCATCGAAACCACGGGACAAGCCATCGGGGCGGACGAGATCCTTCTCAGCATCTATTCGCCACAGCTTGTTTCAACCCAGCAAGAATATCTGCTTGCGCTGAACAACCTGGAAACACTGCAGAACAGCCCGTTTGACGACATACGTGATGGTGCGGAGCGACTGGTGGCAGCAGCCAGGGAACGGCTGGTGCTTCTGGATGTGCCGGCTCATCAGATCGACGAGCTAACCACGTCCCGCACTGTTACGAAGCAGCTGCATATTCATTCACCCGTAAAGGGAACGATCATCCATGTGGGGGTCCGTGAAGGCCAGTATGTCACGCCGCAGACGGAGCTTTACTTCATTGCTGATCTCTCACAGGTCTGGGTGTTTGTTGACATATTCGAGAAGGAGCTGCCCTGGGTTCGGGTCGGTGATCAAGCTGAAATGCGTGTGGATGCGGTCCCCGGCATCGTCTTCAAGGGACAGATAACCTATATCTATCCGTATGCAGAACGGGAGACCAGAACTGTCAAGGCGCGGCTGGAGTTTTCGAACCAGAACGTGCTTCTGAAGCCTGACATGTTTGCCGACGTGGTCATTCGGACCAACCCGGTAGCAAACGTCGTGGCCGTACCTTCCGAAGCCGTGGTCCGGTCCGGTGTCCGGGAGAAGATTTTCGTGGTACGGGAGCCCTGGAAGTTTGAACCGCGAGAAGTGGTCACGGGGCTTAGCAGCGAAGGCTGGACTGAGATCCGCAAAGGCGTGGTGCCAGGCGAGTCCGTAGTTGTTTCTGCACAGTTTTTGATTGACTCGGAATCGAAGCTCCGAGAGGCGGTCTCCAAGATGCACGAAATCGAGCAATGATCAGTCGGATTATCCAGGCCTGTTTGCAGAATCGCTTCCTGGTCCTGCTCAGTGCCCTGATTCTGATTGCAGCTGGCCTGTGGGCCATCCGCACCATGCCGCTGGATGCGATCCCGGACTTGTCTGATGTCCAGGTCATTGTATTCACGGAGTATCCGGGGCAGGCGCCGCAAGTTGTTGAGGATCAGGTTACGTATCCGCTGACAACTGCCATGCTCACGGTCCCACGCGCACGCGACGTGCGAGGGTACTCTTTTTTCGGATTATCGTTTGTTTACATCATCTTCGAGGATGGCACAGACCTGTACTGGGCAAGGTCCAGGGTCCTTGAGTATCTGAACTACGTCAGCGGCCGCCTGCCAGGCGATGTAAGCCCTGCGCTGGGTCCGGACGCGACAGGCGTGGGTTGGATTTATGAGTACGTACTGGTTGATCGTACGGGTCAGCACGATCTGTCGGATCTGCGGTCCATTCAGGACTGGTATCTCCGCTATCCGCTGCAGGCAGTGCCAGGGGTTGCAGAGGTTGCTTCTGCTGGCGGCTATGTGAAGCAATACCAGGTTGAGGTTGACCCCAACGCGTTATCCGCGTACCGCATTTCGCTCACGCAGGTACGCTCCGCCATCATGCGGTCCAATCGCGATGTGGGTGGCCGGCTCATAGAGATGTCGGAGACCGAGTACATGGTGCGCGGACTCGGCTACATACAGTCCATTCGCGACATTGAGCAGGTCGCGGTTGGTGTGGATGACCGCGGAACGCCGATTCGCATCAAAGATGTGGCACATGTGCATACCGGCCCGGAGCTGCGGCGTGGCGTAGCCGAGCTCAATGGAGAAGGTGAAGTCGTGGGCGGAATCGTCGTCATGCGTTACGGTGAAAACGCATTGTCCACGATCGAAGGCGTCCGCAACAAGCTCACGGAACTGAGCCAAGGCCTGCCGGATGGCGTTGAGATCGTGCCGGTCTATGACCGAAGTGACATGATCGAACGTGCGATAGACAACCTTTCCAGGACCCTTCTGGTTGAGTTTTTGCTGGTGGCTCTGGTGTGTGCAGTGTTTTTGCTGCATCTGCGTTCCGCACTGGCAGCGCTGGTGGCACTGCCTGCGGGCATCCTGATTGCTTTCGTGGCGATGCACTTGCAGGGCATCAATGCGAACATCATGTCGCTCGGAGGCATTGCCATCGCCATTGGCGCGATGGTGGATGGGCCCATCGTCCTTATTGAGAACTCGCACCGACACCTGGCCAGGGCGCGCGCCCAGTTCGGTGGCAGGCTGACAGCACCCCAGCGCTGGGCGACCATCAGCACAGCAGCCAGGGAGGTGGGTCCTGCACTGTTTTTCTCACTGCTGGTCATCGTTTGCTCCTACTTCGCGATTTTTTCCCTGGAGGCACAGGAAGGGCGGCTGTTCAAGCCGCTGGCATTCACCAGCAGCTATTCACTGGGTGCCGCGGCGCTACTGGCAGTCACGCTGGTTCCGCTGTTGACTGGCTACTTCATTCGCGGTCACGTGGTGCCGGAACACAAACATCCGCTGATGCGCGTGCTCCGTGCGTTGCATGGGCGCACGCTCGGGTTACTCTTGCGATGGCGCAAGCTCACGCTCTTTGTGACCGTGGGGCTTCTGGCCGCCACACTATATCCGGTATCCAGGCTGGGAAGTGAGTTCATGCCGCCGCTTGATGAGGGCGATATCCTGTATATGCCGACGACCTTTCCTGGCATTTCCATTACCAAAGCCCGGGAGCTTTTGCAGCAGACGGATAAGGTCCTGGTGACCTTTCCTGAGGTCGAATCCGTCTTCGGGAAAGTAGGTCGTGCCGAGACTGCTACTGATCCGGCGCCGCTCTCCATGATTGAGACCATCGTGCGGCTCAAGCCACGGAAGGAGTGGCCCGACCCATCCAAAACCACCCAGACCCTGATGCAGGATATGGACGCCGCCCTCCAGTTTCCAGGGCTGTCCAACACGTGGACCATGCCGATCAAGGCTCGGATTGACATGCTCACGACTGGTATCAAAACCCCCGTAGGTGTCAAGATCAGTGGCCCCGACCTCGCCGAACTCCAGCGTATCGCTGAAGATGTTGAGCAGGTTATGAAATCCTTTCCCGAAACGGTCTCCGCATTCGGCGATCGGGCTGCCGGTGGCTATTTTCTGGACTTTGACATTCTGCGGGACGCCGTTGCGCGTTACGGGCTCACCGTAGGCGATGTGCAGGATGTGATTATGTCAGCTGTTGGCGGCATGCGCGTGACGGAGACGGTCGAAGGGCTGGAGCGGTATCCGGTAAACCTGCGTTATCCGCGCGAGCTCCGGGATGATCCTGACCGCTTGGCGCGGATACTGATTTCCACACCGTCGGGTGCACAGATTCCCCTGGGCCAAGTGGCAGAGATCCGACTACGCCGTGGTGCTCCGGTCATAAAGAGTGAAGATTCGAGCCCCAATGCATGGGTGTACGTTGATATCAATACGTCCGATGTTGGCGGATTCGTAGCCAGAGCACGAAAGGTGGTCGCCAGCGAGGTTGACATTCCTGCCGGATACGCAGTGAGCTGGTCCGGCCAGTATGAATACATGGAACGTGCGGCAGCCCGCCTGCGGATTGTGATTCCCCTGACCCTTCTGCTTATGTTTGCGCTGTTGTACCTCAACTTCGGTAACATTACTGGGCCCCTTGTCGTCATGTTGTCTGTACCGTTTGCGCTGATCGGTGGATTCTGGTTCTTGTATGCATACGGCTTCAACCTGTCAGTTGCCGTTGCCGTGGGCTTTATTGCGCTGGCTGGCGTAGCCGTAGAGACCGGTGTACTGGTGCTGACATTCATGCGGGACGCGGTAGCGGAACACCGTGCCCAGCAGCAGCGTGACCACACCAAGGGTCAGGTCATCGCGGCGCGGCTGACGAAGCAGGACATCACCAGGGCCGTGCTTCAAGGAACAGCCCGTCGGGTCCGTCCCATCGTGATGACGACCACTTCCACTATCGTTGGGCTTTTACCGATCATGCTGCTGAGCGGCACCGGGTCCGATGTCATGCAACGCATTGCCGCTCCCATGGTGGGAGGCATGGTGACCACGATCCTGCTTTCGCTGCTGGTACTGCCGGTGATCTACAGCCTTACCGTGGAGTGGGCAGAGCGAAGGCTTGCGCGGCAAGTCGACAGCATTGTACACGAATAGGCCAATGCACTGATTGATCTACCTGAGATCAGTGGTGCCTGTGAGCTTCGTGCCTGTTCTCAGTCAAGTCCCAATCGTGCTGTAAACTGATTTTTTTTTGTTGGTGTGGGAAGCGGCAGGGGCCCATGATTCACCGCTCACTCCACCAGCAGCACACCCATCAGGCGCTCGGCGGATGCTGCGTTCGGGAAGATACGAGTCACGCGCTCATGACCCGGAGCTCCTCGATCATACGCTCCACCATGTTCGTGCTGCGCANNACGGCCGTGGCCTCGTCCAATCGCTCCTCCAGAAGGTCAATCGCCTTCGTACCGCAGGCTTCGGCAATCTCCATGAACGCCGTGCGAGTCGCCATCTTGCTGTAACTGTGGAACAAGGAGCGGCTTCCACTGTGCGGACAGAGAGCTGTACGCAATGGCCTGCATCAAGCAGGACTAGTTCGATACTATCAGCTGCACTCCACGAACCTGCAACCGGGAAAGCAAGGCGTGCCGACTCCTGCGCTGCGACCGCAGAACCCAACACCTCCCGTCTGCCCTCCCATTGATCCCTACGGCTATCAGCAGACTCATCGGACGCACGGCA
>JAAXGV010000032.1 GCA_012271185.1 Rhodothermales bacterium | reverse complement strand
GTGGGCATGCGCGGGTCGTCCCACCCATCGACCTGACCGTCCTGCACCAGACGCAAGAGTTTGCGCTTGGATGTGATGGTGTAACCCAGGTTGAGTCGTGCAAACTCATACTGGTAGGGGCGGGGAGCTATCCCCAGCGCATTCAGGTACCAGTCGTACAGGTCACGGTTGGCCGTAAATTCCAGCGTGCAGATGGAGTGCGTGATGCCTTCTATAGCATCACTCTGGCCATGGGCCCAGTCATAGAAAGGGTAAATGCACCACGCGTCGCCTTGCCGGTAGTGATGCGCGTGCCGGATACGATACATCAGCGGGTCGCGCATCTTCATGTTGGGGTGCGCCATGTCGATTTTTGCGCGCAGCACGCGCGCACCATCGGCGAATTCGCCAGCCCGCATGCGGGCAAAAAGATCCAGGTTCTCTGCTGCTGAGCGGTTGCGGCAGGGGCTCTCGCGCCCTGGTCTCGAGACGGTCCCGCGGTATGCGCGGATTTCATCCTCGGACAGGTCGTCCACGTACGCCAGCCCATCTGCGATAAGCTGGCCGGCCCATTCGTAAAGCCTCCCGAAGTAGTCCGACGCATAAAATTCTTTATTCCCCCAGTCATACCCCAGCCATGACAGTGCGGCCTTGATGGCGTCCACATACTCGAGGTCTTCCGTGGCGGGGTTGGTGTCGTCAAAGCGCAGATGGCAGGTGCCGCCGTATTCCAGAGCCAGCCCGAAATTGAGTGTGATGCTTTTGGCATGCCCGATATGTGGAAACCCGTTTGGCTCTGGCGGAAACCGCGTAATAATGCGGCTACGCCTTCCCGTACGAAGGTCCTCGTCAATGATGGCGCGAATAAAATCCCGCACGCTTTTCTCAGACATGCCCGCGTTTGAAGGTCTTCAGGATGAACGGTACAGCTTTATCAGCTCTTGTGATGCATCCCATGGCGTCAGCGTGCCGCAGGCTGCGGCTTCCTGCAGTGCTGCCAGCCGTGTGGCTACAGCGGGGTCAGCAAGAAAGTCTGTCCGCAGCGCCTGCTCCGCGGTGCGCCTGACCTCCAGGTGCACCTGGTGCCTGCGATTACGCTCAAAGTACTCGTTCGCCGTTGCAGCCTTATGGTACGCTTCAGCAGCTTCCCAGACCTTGCTGATCCCGTCTCCGGTTACAGCAGAGCAGGTCAGCACACGTGCTCGAATTCCAGAGGGGCCGGGCGGATAGAGCCCGAGGGCGCGCCGGTACGCGCGCAGCGTTTCCTGTGCCTGTGGCACCGCGTGCCCATCGGCTTTGGCTACTGCAATGATGTCGGCGGTTTCTATGATGCCACGCTTGACGGCTTGCAGCTCGTCTCCGGCGCTTGCTGAGACGAGGAGCAGCACAATGTCAGCCACATCGCGTGCAGCGACCGCAGACTGTCCGACCCCCACCGTCTCAACAAGGGCAATGTCAAAGCCGGCCGCCTCACACAACAGCATGGCCGGCCGCGTGGCGCTGGTTATGCCGCCCCATGCTCCGGCAGAGGGAGACGGCCGTATAAACGCCTGATCGTGTGCTGCGAGCCTGGGCATGCGGGTCTTGTCTCCCAGGATGCTGCCGGCGGTGCGGATGCTTGTAGGATCCGTTGTCAGTACCGCCAGCCGTTTTCCACGCGCCACCAGGGCGCAACCCAGTGTCTCAATGAGAGAGCTCTTGCCAACGCCCGGTGCCCCCGTGACGGCTATCCGGAGCGCCTTTTCGGAATGAGGCTGGCAGCAGGACAGGACCTCCCGCGCCAGCGCCTGGTCAGCCGGCAGGGTGCTTTCCAGCAGCGTGATGGCGCGGCCAAGCACGGTGCGGTCAGCCGAGAGTATGCCCTGCACATACTCAGACGCGCTCATTGCCGCGCGTGCCGTGGCTCGCGAAGCTGCAGGGTTGATTGCCGGCCTGTTCATGAGCCGCAGACCTGCGGATTCAGCAGCCGAAGGATGCTGGCTGCCGCTTCGGCAATAACGGTTCCGGGCCCGAAGATTCCCGTCACCCCGGCCTCGTACAAAGGATCGTAGTCCCGCGGCGGGATGATGCCGCCAACGATAGCCAGGATGTCAGGGCGCCCTAGGGCGGCCAGTGCGTCTACGAGCTGTGGCACCAGGGCCATGTGTGCGCCGGCAAGGCTGGAGATGCCGACAACGTGGACATCATTTTCAGCGGCTTGCCGCGCAGCCTCCGCCGGTGTCTGGAAGAGTGGTCCGATGTCCACATCAAAGCCCAGATCAGCAAACGAGGTGGCGATGACCCGTGCGCCACGGTCATGGCCATCCTGTCCAAGCTTGGTGACAAGTATCCTGGGGCGACGTCCTGCCGCACGGGCAAAGGCGTCAGACAGCGCGAGCGTTTCTTTTGATGTGGCAGGACCTTCTGACATGTATACGCCGGCTGGTGTGGGAAGCGTGGCCTGGTGCCGTCCAAAGACATCTTCCAGCGCAAGGGAGATCTCTCCCAAGGTAGCACGCACACGCGCTGCATGCACGGCATGCACCAGGAGGTTGCCTTCGCGGCTGTGCGCGGCCCTGCGCAGCGCCTCAAGTGCAGTCTGCACCTTCTCACCATTGCGCGCTGCCCTGACCTGCGCCAGCCGCAGTCGCTGGCGCCTCAGCACCGCTTCGTGCGCGACCTGCAGCAGGTCAAAGTCAGCGCTGCTGTCCGTCTGGTATGCGTTGACACCCACCACGATATCCTTTTGGCTGTCTATGCGTGCCTGCTTATGTGCGGCAGCCTCCTCAATGCGCAGCTTTGGGATTCCCCTGGTGATCGCATGCGTCATGCCGCCGGCGTCTTCAATCTCCTGCAGATGGGCCCAGGCCCGGTTCAGGAGACGGTCCGTGAGGTGTTCCACGTAGTAGGATCCTGCCCAGGGGTCAATCGATCGCGTGACATCCGACTCCTGCGCCAGAAAGTGCTGCGTGTTGCGCGCTATCCGAGCAGAGAACGGGGAGGGAAGCGCCAGGGCCTCGTCCAGCGCATTGGTGTGGAGTGACTGGGTCTGCCCCAGGATCGCCGACAGGGCTTCACAGGTGGTGCGGGCGATGTTATTGTAAGGATTCTGCGCAGTCAGGCTGTATCCTGAGGTTTGGCAGTGCATGCGCAAAGCCAGGGATCGGGCATGCTTCGGCTTGAAGGGGCTGATGAGACGCGCCCACAGCACGCGTGCGGCCCGCAGCTTGGCAATCTCCATGAAATGGTGCATTCCAATGCCGAAGAAGAATGACAGGCGCGGGGCAAACTGATCAATATCAAGCCCTGCGCGAAGGCCCGCCCGCACATACTCCAGCCCGTTTGCCAAGGTGTAGGCCAACTCCAGGTCGGCGGGTGCCCCGGCTTCATGCATGTGATAGCCGCTCACGGAGACGGCGTTGAATCGCGGCATGTGCGTGGCTGCAAAGGCGATGATATCGCCAGCGATCCGCATCGATGCACCAGGTGGGTAGATGTACGTGTTGCGAACCATGAACTCCTTCAGAACGTCGTTCTGAATCGTTCCTCTCAGAGACCCCAGCGGTGCACCCTGCTCCTCGGCGGCGACGATATAGAAGGCCATAACAGGCAGGACGGCCCCGTTCATGGTCATGGAAACGGAGTGATCCGCGAGAGTAATCCCATCGAAGAGGATCTTCATGTCTTCTACACAGTCCACGGCTACTCCGGCTTTGCCAACGTCGCCTGCCACACGCTCATGGTCGGAATCATACCCGCGGTGGGTGGGCAGGTCAAACGCTACGGACAGGCCGCGCTGACCGGACGCCAGCGCCTTGCGGTAGAAGGCGTTGGACTC
>JAAXGV010000001.1 GCA_012271185.1 Rhodothermales bacterium | reverse complement strand
ATCACTGCACAGGCGGGTGGAGCCGCATATGCAGCTGTCCCCGGTCCTCTATAGCCACAATAAGCTCGCCGCGATGCTGCGACCATGCATCAGCGATCACATGCCCCGAAAGCATCCCGCACCATTCGGCTGCCAGAGCACACAGGGTAAAGCTGCTGTTGACCATCCCGCCACTGTTGGACCAGCTCCGCTGGTACGCACTCAGCACGCAGATATATCCCTTCTACGCCCTGAATGACCTGTCAGGGCAGTGAATGCTGCAGTCTTAGCCTTGGCGGAACGATCACGCGAGTCCCTCAGCCTTCGTGTTGACGCCAGTCTCCGTCACGCACAGCATACAAGCACTCCAGGAAATAACAGATTCAGCCGGAAAGCCATACTGCTGCACGATAAACGCGGGAACTCCACAGATCATGCCGAAAACCAGCCCCGGCTTGCAGCCGAACATGCAAATGTGAATGCTGCAGCGCCCCGCCGGATTGTTTTCAGGAAGTCGAGTACCTCGGGAATTCCACTCCGGAGCCCTCATCACTGCTGCGAGGTGGTCTGCCTCTACGGGGCGCACCCAGCAACTCACGGGCATTTTCCCGCTTGCTGCACTCCCACCACCTGTATGTTGATCGGGCAGCAGCTAGGCGCCCCGAAGTTGTTATTCCACCCGGCTTTGACACCGCCCAAGGCATCACCGTCGGTTCACTTCCGCTTGGCTTTGCGGCCCATACCTTTTCCGGTCTCGCTCACCACAGGCGTCTTAAACCCGGGGCAGTGGGTGGTTCGCGCCTCCGCCTGCGGAACCCGCCCCGCCCTCGCACGGTTGCAAACATGAAAAGACTACACTCTCTGCATGGCACGCGCTAACGCCGGCTTTCGGTTCCGGGCTTGTTTAGGAATTTTCTCTTACTCTGGTTTTGGTGAAGGCCAAGCTCCCTCTGCACGATGTCTTTACATGTTCCTCTGCTGACATGCGCGATCATTGCGCTGCCCCAGGTGGCGCTGGCGCAGTCTATCACCGGGCAGGCTGCACCGTGCACTAACAACAGCGCACAAGGATATCCCTGCAAGGATATTACGCTGCTGTCCATGATTTCAGTCTCCGATCTGGGGGCAACGAGCCTCAATGACGTTTGGGGGTGGGTAGACGCAGCGTCTAGTCGCGAATTTGCGCTGGCAGGCACCCGAAGCCATGTAGCCTTTGTTGAAGTCACCGATCCGGTGAACCCGGTGGTCGTCGGTACACTGCCCTCCCACGATCCCATTGCCAAGTCGACCTGGCGCGATATGAAGGTCTACCAGGACTACATGTTTGTGACTGTTGATGGGCGTGGCAAGAACGGCCTACAGGTTTTTGACCTCAGGAATCTGCTGTCCCCGCCCTCCATACCCCATGAGTTTGAACAGACCGCACACTACGACGGATTTGATCGGGCCCACAACATCGTAATCAATGAATCCACAGGATTCGCGTACGCTACTGGTACGAGTAACGACGGGATCAGCGCCTGTCCTCCGGGCCTCCACATGATTGATATCACTGACCCGGAAAACCCTGCGTTTGCAGGCTGTTTCACAGACACTATGACCGGCCGCGCCGGCAATGGATATACACATGATGCGCAGTGCGTTACCTATCAGGGGCCGGATACCGACTATGCGGGCAAAGAGATCTGCATCGGCTCCAACGAAACAGCCATCAGTATTGCGGATGTCACCGAGAAGAGCAACCCGGTGAAGATCGTCCACGCAGACTACCCTGACGTGCACTATGCTCATCAGGGCTGGCTGACTTATGACCATAAATACTTCTTGCAGAATGATGAGCTGGACGAGAGGACGCTGCTGCAACCTGGGGAGCGCGGAACGGGCACTCGCACACTTGTCTGGGACGTCACAGACCTTGATGACCCCGTCCTGCACCTGGAGTATTGGGGGACCACACAGTCCAGTGATCACAATCTGTATGTACGGGGCAGATACGCGTTCCTGTCCAACTATACCACGGGGCTCCGGATAGTGGATATCTTCGACATCAATACCCCCGTGGAAGTTGCCCACTTCGACACTCATGAGTATGGTGACGGCTTGGAATGGGATGGTGCCTGGTCGGCGTACCCCTACCTTCCAAGCGGCACTATACTGGTCAACAGCGACCCTACGGGCCTGTTCATGCTGAAACCTGCGAATGTGGCGGTGCAGCGGGTGGGGGATACTCCGGTGCCCGCATCGTTTGAGCTCAGTGCAGCGTACCCCAACCCTTTCAACCCTGTCACATCGCTTACGCTTAATCTGCCTTGGGCCGGGCCGGTGGATGTCCGGGTCCATGACGTCACCGGGCGTGAGGTTGCGCTTCTGCTGAGCGGTGTGCTGGCAGCCGGGCCGCACACTGTGCACTTCGTCAGCGACAACCACCCCAGCGGGACCTATCTCGTCAAGGCCAAGTTTGCAGATCACGTACAAACGCGATCTGTAACACTGGTCAGATAGGCCTGACACACAGGGCAGGCACATGTCTCCTCAGCGTGCTTCTCCAGGCCCATCACAGGTTCGCGTGTAGCCCGCCGAAGCGGCAGGCTCCGCTGCGGCATGCGATG
>JAAXGV010000002.1 GCA_012271185.1 Rhodothermales bacterium | reverse complement strand
TACAGCACGATTGGGACTTGACTCGCATGCGTGCGCTGGGCTTCTGTGTGAGCGTTGCGCATGCAGAGTTTATGGCACGCAAGTTTAGCCGGGCTGGAATCCCGGCTGCGAGCGTCACAGGAGCGACACCAAAGGGCGAGCGTGCAAGATCCCAGCGCAGGCTTGTAAGCAGGGAAGTCAACGTGCTCTTTACCGTGGATGTGTTCAATGAAGGCATAGACATCCCGGAAGTTGATACGGTGCTGCTGCTTCGCCCAACAGCCAGCGTAACCGTTTTCCTGCAGCAGATTGGTCGCGGATTAAGGCTGCACCAGGACAAAGAGTGTCTGACGGTACTGGACTTTGTCGGGACAAGCCGGAGAGAGTTTCGCTTTGACCGGACGTACGGTGCGCTGCTGGGCGGCAAAAGCAGGGCAGCTGTTGAGAAAGCGGTACGCGACGGGTTTCCGCTTCTGCCCTCCGGCTGCGCGATCACGCTCGATTACGAGAGTCGTGAAGCGATACTGGACAGCCTGCGGAAGGTGCTGGGAATCAAGCGCAGTGAACTGGTGGAGTTGCTCGTTGCGCTTGGGCCAGATGTGACGCTGTCATCCGTTCAGGAAGCTTCTGACCTGATCCTGCAGGAGCTGTATTGTGGCGGGCGATTTCTTGCAGATTTGAGGCAGGCTGCCGGGTTCAAGATGCCAGCGGCCGGTCCGGATGAAGCGTCGCTGGGACGGCGGCTCCGCCTGCTGCTGCACACAGATGAGCCGGAGCGTATACAGCTCTACAAAGACATCGCAGATGGAAAAACACGCGATCTGCTGGCTGATGAACGCGTTCACCGCCGGTGCATGATGCTGTTCTGCACATTGTTTGGGCGGCAGGCCGCATCCGGCTTGGAGCGATACTACGCACGTCTCCAGCAGCATCCGGCGATCTGCAGTGAGCTTTCGGAGCTGATGGACTACCTCTCCCAAAGGGTTGAGCATATACCCCGGCGCCTGGACCTCGATCCTGCGGTTCCTTTATCTGAGCACTGCCGTTACAGTCTGGATGAGGTGATGGCCGCATTTGCTCTGGTACGCAAGGACAATCTGCATCGCGTGCGCGAGGGTGTGTTTTTCGACAAGCCAACCCGATGCAATCTGCTGTTTGTGACGCTGCAGAAATCTGACAAGCAGTATTCGCCTGACACCATGTACAACGACTATGCCATGGATCGGGAGAGATTTCACTGGCAGTCCCAGCACACGACACGTTCAGGCAGCAAAAGGGGGCTGCGCCACATTGAGCAGGAGCGTCGTGGCATAGCCTCACTGCTTTTTGTGCGTGAGACAAAGAAAGATGCGTATGGCGCTACGGTGCCTTATCTGTTGCTTGGCCCAGCGACTTACATATTTCACACGGGTGAGCGACTGATGAATATCATCTGGCGGTTGAAGACGCCAATGCCAGCCGATGTGGCACGGGTGACCCGCTTCGCTGCCTGATATCGGGCAGGCAGATTCGCAGCGGACCATACGGCCTTCACGTGCGTGCCGCCGGTGACCACACGATGTGCTCGCGCTGCGGCAGTGCCGCACAGGCCGAAGCAGCATTCGAGTGCTGCTACCCTGTTACCACTGTGAGTGTCAACGCTGCTACCAAGGGTACACGGAGGTTGTCGTTGAGCGGTCCTTGAGGAATCTCGGCAGCGGTCGCGGCAACAGCTGTAAGGGCTCCCGGAATAAGGGATATGGCAGGCCACAAAGCCATGGTAACGAGGCCGGTGACAAGGTAAGCCGCTGATCCTGACAGCGTTCGCTGCGTTCCGGGCCAGCGACGCCGGCCCAGTGACCGCCCAATGACAGCGGCAACAGCATCGCTGATCATATGCAGTGTTACGGCTGCTGCTGCAACGTCAACAGGAAAAAGCGCAGACATCAGCGCGGCAGAACAGCAGATCCAGGTTGCGCCGTTGATTATGATTTGCCTTGGCGCACCAGAGAATTCTGATGGGCGCATCAGGGATCCGAAGGTCTTGCGGATGAACGTGGCGAATCCTGCCGAGTAAGCACGTATGATATCGGAGGCTACCGCTACAGTGGCAAGCGGCACCAGTATCCAGAGAGACTGCCTCCCCAGCAGCACCATCAGTGCCGGCAAGGTCAAGGCAGCGAGGTGCAGCAGCTTGCGTGATACCTCATATGGGGCCAACCTATGCACCGGTCATGCCATCTTAAGGAATGTCTGAATTAGCCTTATTTCTGCGCTGTGGTGGAGTGTATCCACTTTTTTGGCCGCAGCAGGTCGATTTGGACCGTTTTGACGACAAATTGCCCGCCAAAGGCCGATTCCGGGCATTTTGCATGCCTATGCGTACCGACTGAAGCCACGTATCCCATAGATAAACACTACAAGCAGGCAAACTCCATGCGAGCTATGTAGAAATTGGCCAGCGCGAGCATCGTATACACCTTGTTCGTCTCATCCAGTACCTGACCCCGAGCAGCCTTCCGACTCACACACCATGTCACCCCGCGGGCCACCGCTTCCGCTCCTTGTTCTTGGCGGAGGAAGGCGCATGGATAATGGTGG
>JAAXGV010000043.1 GCA_012271185.1 Rhodothermales bacterium | reverse complement strand
ACAGCAAAATAGGGACACAACCTCTCGCTGGTGCGGTGCATAGAAAAAAGTTTCATTAGCGAAACCCATGTGAAAGGAAACGCAGGATTTCTTTCATTTGTTCGCACTGCGTACGCTGCCGGCTACGGCACCAGACCCGATAGAACACAAGCACCCCCGATTCGGGTACGGATCTTCGCACTTGGGTGTGGGTGAGCCCAACTTACCCGCCAAATCACAGAAGATACGCTCGTTTATCTGACAGGTACGCGCGTAGCTTGGGGTGCCATCCGCTTGCCAGATAAAGTCGGTTCTTTCGCGAGCAGGTGTCGCCAGTCTGTGATTTCGCCTTCGCTGATGCCAAGGACTTTGGCTGCCGCCGCGTCCAGTATTGGGCGCACAGGGCACTCAGCAAGGTTGTCAAGCCGCGCGACCTCTATTTTCCTTGCCTGTTGAAATGCCTCAACCAGCGCGCCAAGGCTGGTGTTGGCCGGGCGCGGCACCTTCACCGACCGCCAGAGAGCGGGATTCCATTTGGGATACGTCAGCTTCCGAGCTCTCTTGTTCAACATCTGCAGCAGTCCCACCGTAGAATTAAGCCAAGCGCACAGGGCCTGCTCATATCTGACGGACTCAACTTCTACCGGCATAAAACCCGTTCCAAGTGTAGCCTGAGGGCTCCAGGCAGCAATGATGCGCCCACTACGAGCGTCCAGCCTGTGGGCTACTAAGAGGCGGCTGCGACACGCCCAGTATTTTTCCGCGAGGCGGGTTTTTTGGGGAGTCATGCACTGTTCAGGTTCGCCCTCTATACGCGTGCGCAGATGCGCTGATACACTGGAAAACACCATTCGAATGACAATGCCAGGCTCGTTGGGACTGCACTTTCTGTAGGCATCACTACAGCGTCGTCCCGATACGCGGGTCTGAGAAACTGCATCGAGGCGCGTCAGACCTGGCCACTCATCAAGTGCCTCTGCGCACTCCGCGATCTCTGCGTTGGACCAGACCACAGCATTCCAGCTCCCCCGCCTGATCCGTCCAACGGGCCAATGCCAGACCGATCCAACGGCAACTACATGCTTGCCAGCCGTGAGAGCATCGGCCAGCTGGCTCGCCTGGACCACGCCTTCTGGGAATTCACGCAGTGCTGCAATTTTCGTTGCGGGTTTCTTGGTGCCTGGCCATCGCCGGGCAATCAACAGTGTCTCATGAATGCCCGTACTGTCAGAGAATGCAGGTCTGCCAGGATCATGGCTCGTAACCAGCCACTCAATGTGAAATCTCGATGCAAGGAATATGCGCTCCGAAATGCCCTCCGGACTCGTGCAGGCGGTAGTTGGATACACTACAGCGAACGACCCAGATCTGCGGTCTAGCAATTGATCCGCAAGAGGGGTAAAGTATGTCCTGATGGCATTGGCGCTCAGCAGCTCACCTGCTTTTGGATCAATTGAGCGGCATGTGTCCCGCACAAACAGCTCATGAGCCTGCATCGCTTTCTTACCCTCTTTGCCCATGGCCTCATTCCGGTTCTTGTTGGCCGTGAACGGGGGATTCATAATCACAAGATCCAGGTTTCTTATCGGAAAGTTTGAGGCAGAACCGTTCTCAATATGCTCCCCACCGGCACTGTCAATTCCCATGGGAGGTAACGCGAAGCTGTGCAGGCTACAATCATCCTCAGCCTGAGCAATCAGGTCAATGCTACCTCCACGCGCAACGCCGTGCTGATCAACTCCGTGTGCCATGGTATAGAGGTGCATTCGACGGTATTCTGTCATCGGCGCACCCAGCGTAAGGTTGCAAGCAGCAAGCTGCACAGCCACCTTGTTGATGTCCAAGCCACAAAACACGTTTTCTACAAGGCCTTGGTGCAGATGGGTCAGTGATTCATGCGTGGGTTTGCTTTCTGCCGCCTTCGTGGCTAATGCCTTGATACGCGACAGGGTAGCCATCAGGAGCGTGCCGCTCCCGCATGCCGGATCGCAAATCCGCAGTCTCTCCAAGTCGTGCCAACGGCTCCAATCGTGTCCGTCTTGCGGCAAAGCAAGCCCTGCAAGCAGCATGGCGCTCACGGGCTTCGTATAGAACGCGCCGCCAGACGAAGCTGAGGGCAGCACCTTGTGGTACAGCGGCCCGGCATGATCGTATCCAAGTTCGTTCAGCGACTCAGCTTCCTCTTCTGCATACTCCATCAGCCGCATCAGACCATGACGTGCGTCCCCCCTCGGAGGTAACCTGAGCACACATTGCAGTGCAGGCCCAAACACCGGCCGGTAGTCCACTTTCAGAATCTCTTTCCATGCCTCTGCTAGCGAACCACGTGGTGATGCTGACAGCTTAAGGTCTTTCAAAGATGCAAAAGCCCCTGGACGTGCTGCACTCAACCGTTTATGCAAAAGACAGGCATTCACCACCAGGAGTGCTGCCGTCTTGCATGTGTTCTTCTCGTCCTGCTCACTCTTCGCAGGTGGGTGGCCTACTGCTGACGCAAAATCAACCCCTGACCGGTACCACGACAGCCCTGCATACGTTACTTCGTTAATAATGGAGTTGGCGATCCTGGTGCCACCGGTCGCAAAACCCGATGCCGACGCTATGATTGCGTAAACGTCATCATTCCTGATGTCCTCCAGCTCAAACGGAATCACTCCATAGCCATCTTCTTCATCAACGTGTCCGTTGCCATTGGCAACTCTGGTGATGGTAAGGTGGTCTCTCAGTGCCGTGGCCAGACCCTCGTCTGCCAATCGGCTGTCGTGGGCAGCCAATGCTCTTAGCACCTGCCCAACGTGCTCATAGCCGTGCCCACCGGTATTCAACGCGCTCATAACACTCTCGCCAGGAGACAACACAATGGGCACAATGACGTAGCCGAAAGATTTTCCTTCAGCCTTGCGCATGACGCGTCCTACTGCCTGAACGATGTCAACGGGTGAGCGCCTGGGTTCAAGAAAGCTGATGGCATCCAAGGCGGGGACATCCACGCCTTCTGAAAACAACCCTACGTTACACAGCACACGGGCAACATCCTCGTTGTCCGCCCTGCGTAATTTGTCAAGCTGGATGGCGCGCTCGTGCGCACTGCTGCGGGCATCCAAATGCCGGCTTTTGATCCGTAGCGCGTGCATATCTTTCCCGCCCATGCGCTGCGTGGCTTTCCCCTTCATCGACGGATTTCTCAGCACTTCGGCAAACCGCTGCGAAACCTTTCGTGTGTTGCTGAACGCGATGACACGCCGTAGTGGCTGTACAGTCACATCTCGACCCTTCTCGTCCCGATAAAACCCGTTTATAGCCAGCACAGTAC
>JAAXGV010000003.1 GCA_012271185.1 Rhodothermales bacterium | reverse complement strand
CACTCCCTTCCCCATGATTGCCCTCACGAACTGATGTAACCCGAAGCAACATATCGCCCCTCGCCCGGAACATGTCATGCGACACTAAGGCTTGAATGCGGCAACGGCCTGCCCTGGAAGTACCACCGCCGACTGCGCAGCACGAACAGGGTGGGGCATCTGATGGGGCTGTACTGGAGGAGTAGCACGAGCGGTGGATGACGGGCCCGCGCTATTTCACGGTGGAGACATATCCATGGCGGGCTCCAGGCCGCTCTCGCAGCGCGGCCGGCTCCTGCTGTTTCCCCACACCAAAATCACAGCACACTTGACTCTGTGCCGCCTATGCTCCATCACCCACGACCAAAGCTTTACAGACGTTAAGGCTCAACCACGCGAAAGTATATCCAGACCCCCGCCACGCTGCCAAAGAGGCCATGCGCCCCCTTGATATGGGGTAGAGGGTTGGGAATCTCACCCCATGCAAAGGTAGTGCCACCCTGCTGCAAGCCCTGCGACCGGCTGTAGTGATACACGTTGTCATCCAGTGCACGGACAAAAACCTCGCTATCTCCATAGAAGTTGATGGCGCCCATAGGATACCCCACCGTCAAGGAGCCTTGATGGTGGATGTCGCTGCTGTCCATTTTGATGATGGGCGAACTGGTACGACTTAGCACCCGAAGGGATACGCCTTTGTCAGGGTCATACAGCGCTCGCGCGGACGGCACCAGGTTTTCCTCCAACGGTTCCCTTGCGTATGTCTCAAAGAGATAGTAGCTCTTTTCGCGTCCCGGATAGGCATGACGGCTGATGGGCAGGTCCAGCTGCCCATCAGCCTGATATACCACCTCGCTCCCCTGATCAAAGTCAATGGCAAAGGTGTTTGGCACCAGCGTAGTAGCCGTTATGGGGCCGGTCGTGGTTGCCGGCTGAATAGTGAGGTCATACCGATGAAGCGGAAGCACTCTGTGACCACTCACTGGCCAGTATTCCCCAGGCCGGTGTTGGTCCTCTTCATAGTGGATTTCCTCCTCTGCCTGCGGACCCGCCACCCGTACCATTACCTGAGCCTCAGGCTCGCCTTTGAACGTGTAGCTCTCTTCGAGGTAGACCGCCCTGCTGAGCCATAGCCGGGGCAGCCCATGCCCCGCTACCAGGACAGACTCCACCACGTAGTCAGTCTCCAGCGCGTTGCCGTCCACCGAGTCGCAGCCCGCCACAGGTACAGCAAGTGCCAGGACGACGATAAGGTGATGCCTGCGTGTGAACGACATTAGAGCTCCAAGGACAGCGAGAAGCTCGGTAGCGGGACGGGAATTTGAGGCACTTCGGTTCGGACCAGCTCCCCACCCCACTGTTGGCCATACAACACCACCCACGGGTTTTGCTTCTCGTATGCGTTGACGACCTGGACCTGTAGCATGTAGTTGGCGAAGTCACCAATTTTTCCGGCTTTACGAATGCCCGCATCCAGCCGATGGTAGGCGGGCAGGCGGGCAGCATTGAGACTTGGTGACACGAGTACCCAAACGCTTCCGGCGCCGTCCACCCAGTTATTTTCCTTGAACGTGTACCGCGCTAAGGGATTGGTATATGGCTGGCCCGTAGCATAGGCAAACACCGCTGTGATCGTCCACTGCCGGCCCAGGTTGCAGCTTAGCACTACGTTGAAGTTGTGCAGCCGGTCGTGCCTGGGTGAATAGGCTTTGGGGGCTCCCAAGGTGTTCGTGTTGATGGTTGGAAACGTGCGTTCGGTCCGGCTAAGGGTGTAAGCCAGAAAGCCATGGAGCCGCCCACGGCTGCGCTGCAACAGCACCTCGATTCCGCGGGCCCATCCCTCTCCAAACAGGAACAGCTCTGCGTATTCGGCATCTATGGCGTCACCGAAGAATGGATCTGGCCGAAAGAGGTTGCGCATCGTACGATAGTAGGACTCCGCAGCGAGTGTCCATCCTGCACCCAAGGCCACTTTGGCGCCCAGGATATACTGATCCCCATACGCGGGCGGAACGCCTTCTGCGCTAGAAAGCCAGTAGTCAAAGCCTGTGATCGTCCCATCCGCAACCAGTGTAAGGAACTGGTAGTACCGGCCTGCAGCAGCTTGCAGGCGCACGCGCCCCCCGCGGCCGTGTTCAATGAAAAAGCGAGGCGCGGCTCGGAAGTGTCGGCCGTCCTCCCAGTAGCTGCCACGGACTCCGACCTTGAACTCCCAGTTGTGCGCAGGCTTGATGGTGTCTTGGAGGTAAACCGATGCGAAACGCGCCTTGCGGCGCCAGGAGATCCTGGGTATGCCGGTCCAGAATTTACGGAGCGGCGCAAGGGACTGGCCCACCCAGAAGCCAAACTCCCAGCTGCTGGCACCGGAGTAGTAATAAAAATCACCACGAAACGATGTGTCGTAGATACGGTTTTCCTGGCGAATCTCGGTGCTAGCGACCAATGCCCTCGACGTCGATGAATACGCTGAGGTCGCTGCGGTGAGGTTGGCAAGAAACCGGTCGGTGAAAAGGTGCATCCAAGTACCGGCCAAGAGGACATTTCCATACCGGAGGTCGATCTGATTATCGCCCCACACCGTAAGCTTTAGCAGGTCCTCTCCCCCATAGGCAGAGAACGACAGGATATCGTCTGAGGAAAGATCAAAGGTAACCTTCCCGTTAAGGTCATGGAAGTAAAGCCGGTCGGGGATGGCATCTATGTGCGAGAAGGCCTTGAGCAGTGGGCCAAGCGTAGAGCGGCGTGCCGCAAACACATAGGACCCTTGGAAGTGTGGCCCTTCAACGAGTACACGGGAGGCCAGGGTGCCCAAGACAAGGATGCCGTGTGTTTCGTGCCGGTTGCCATCCTTGCTCCTTATATCCAGTGCGGACCCAAGGCTGCCGCCATAGCTGGCAGGAAAGCCTCCCCTGTACAGCGTGGCATTCTTTACCGCATCCGGATTGAACCGGGAAAACAGTCCAAAGACGTGGCCTGGACTGTATACCTTGGCGCCATCCCACATAACACTCGTCTGGCCTGCATCGCCACCCCGTACATGCAGGGCACTGGAGTAGTCGGAGGCAGCGGTTACCCCTGGAAGGAGCTGCAAGGAGCGGAACACGTCAGGCTCCAAGACTGCGGGTTGCCCTGTGACGGTCTCCGCGTCGAGCACTGCTACCCCCAAGGCTTCATTTTCCACGGCCTGCCCGGCCTCTACAACTACCTCAGTGAAGGTGTCTGTGACCGAGTCGAGGCTGATGTCCAGCCGATGCTGCTCTCCCTCAACGAGCACCAGCTCAGAGTAGCTGGCCTGATAGCTGACATAGGTACATCGCACGCGAATATGACCCGCCGGAAGGTTGGCAATAGCATAATAGCCGGATGTGTTGGCTGAGGCACCACGGAGAAGATCCTCGATAAAGATGTTCGCTGCAATAAGGGATGCACCTGTCTCAGCATCGGTTACAAACCCGCTGAGCGAGGCGCTCTGCTGAGCAATACCGGTCTGGCTGCTGAAGGACAGGAGCACACATGTCAGCCAGAGGTATCGCCCATAGTGCAGCGTGGCAGCGGCGATATGGCCAAGACCAGCGGCACACACCGCTTGCAGCGTAACTCTTATGGCCTCAGCTGCGCCTGCGCCGTAAGCTGTGTGCAGCGATAAGCGCGCGCTCATGGATACTCCACACATTGCTTTGATACCAACTTTGACCGTGTTGGGCTGTAAGTACCTGTGTGTTATCGACTGTTCCCTGAACTCCAGACCGAGCGTGTGACCAGACTCATGAACCAAGATCGGTTGGACATGTACATAAACCAGTCAACACCCCCGCGCTCATTCTTATCCTCATCCCAAACTTTCCAGCTGAACGCAAGCCACGTAGCAGGTATTACTTCACTGACCCCTCTCACACACCAGTTCAAGGTAAGGAAGTCGAGTCCCAATTGTGCTGTACATTGATTTTTGCTGGTGTAGGGAGGCAGCAGGCTTGAAGCGCTTCATGGTGTGTCCTCCATCGCGAAATAGCGCTGACCCGTCATCCACCGCTCACTCCACCAGTAGCGCACCCATCAGCCGCTCGGCGGACGCTGCGTTCGGAATGATGCGAGTCACGCGCTCATGACTCCGGAGCTCCTCGATCATACGCTCTACCATGTTCGTGCTGCG
>JAAXGV010000035.1 GCA_012271185.1 Rhodothermales bacterium | reverse complement strand
CTCCGCGCCCTGGGCACAAAGTGTGAAGGGCGCGGACGCACTGGTGAAGGCGGATCGTCCGGCCGAAGCAGCCGACCAAAGGATGAACTGCCCATGAGGCCCATCAGAGCAACGCCTCCAAAGCCATTGCGGCATAGCGAGAGCATCTCGCGCCGCGTCATGCGGCACTTGAGTCGGTGGGGGTTTGTCATCAGATCAGGTAGATAAATTCCTTGAGATTGAACACGGCGTGGCAGTATGCCGCCCACACTGATGCCGCATCCATGATGGCGCTCATGGGCAGCCCCAGATCCCGGGCAGCTGTTTCCAGGTATGCTTGCGCCTGCGACACCTCTTCTGCAGATGGCGCACGCGACACCGCGCGCAGATAGACATGTGTGACCCGCTCTTCGATCGTGGCATGCGCCATTTCGACCAGTCGTTCACCCCAAGCCTCAGCCTGGGCCGCCACGAACGGATCATTCAGCATCGTAAGTGACTGTGCGGGTACATTACTGGTATTTCGCCTGCCGAAGGTGGAGAATGGTATCGGCTTGTCGAACGCCAGCATCATGGGTGACAGGAAGTTGCGCCTGACAGATATGTACAGGCTGCGTCGCCCTTCCCCGTCAAGCGGGCCGGATTCCTTGGGACGCCCCCGCCCCTTCATAAACGGAGTGAGGTGTATTGGTACTGGCGGTCCAAACAGCGTAGCGTTGAGTTCGTCGCTGGTTGCCAGGATGCCATCCCGTATCGCTTCCGCTTCCAGGCGCCGCACAGGATAGTGGCTGAGCAGCAGATTCTGCGGGTCTGCTTCGTCGAGGCCGTCCGGTGCCCTGGTGCTGCGCCGGAACGCACGGGAAAGTACCAGCTCACGCAATACGCCCTTGACAGACCAGCCCTGGTCCACAAAGCGTACCGCAAGGTAGTCCAGCAACTGGGGATGGGAGGGCAAGGAGCCTTGAGCACCAAAATTGTCCACCGTCGCTACGATTCCGCGTCCAAAGACATGGTGCCAGAGGCGGTTCACCATGACACGCGCCGTGAGGGGGTTGTCCGGGTCTGTCATAGCCTCCGCCATATCCAGCCGTCCACTGGCGGACTTGGCAAAAGGCACCTGTGCCGAATCCAGCACCGTAAAGAACCGGTGCGGCACATGCTCCTCGCCTTCCATCCTGGCGTTGCCACGATGAAAGACGCCGCTGGTCACGGTATTCCCGTCGGTCAGCCCCATGTAGAACGCCGGCTCCGGCAGCCGTGCCCGGCTGAGCTCCTCTGCACCTGGCGCCCGGCGCGCAAGCCTCCCACTGCTCAGGCCATCATTGATGGCCCGCGCCTGCGCCGCCGAAGCTTCTCCACGAGACCAGGCGCGGATCGCTCCTGCCAGCAACAGGCTAGGCTCCACTGCAGGCATCAAGAGTGCAGGCCGCTCTCCATCGAAGGCGACAGCATAAGCTACGTCAAAGAACGAGCCTTCCGTAAGCCGCAGCAGATGGTGATCAGTGATGGACTGCTGCTTATCATACGTGCCGGCAAGAAGTTCTATGTAGGCCTTCGTACCCTTCCACATCGCAACATCAAACACGTAGTCTGACAGTGTCCGCGCAGTCAGCTCCTGATCAAGGGAGCCGTGTATAGGGGCCCGGATCAGCTGGAAATTGTCAAGGACGATGCGAATAACCGATTTGTGCCCGGCGGCCACAACGACGATGGAGTCATGCTCAATCGTGAATGTGGGAGAGCGCAAGGCGCCCGGCACGCCTGGCACGTGCCGTCTGCTGGAAACCACACCCGTCAGCACACTGTCAATCCTGCTGCCCGTATAGACCGGCACACCACTGACAGGTCCGGCAGCAAAGGCAGGTCCATGGGCATACCACCCATCGTAGGTGTCCCTCCGGAAATCGCCCAGAATCACCGCGGAGCCTGTACTGTCCACCCCGGCTGGTCGTGCCGGCAGCGCAGATACCGGCGCCACTGGGGGACCGGGCAGTGAGCGTTGCCAGCGCTCCGCCACACGGTGCCTGAGATCGCGAGAAACACGCACTACAGAGTCCAGGTGCGCCTGGTACGCTGATGATATCAGGGGGGTAGGCGCAAAGCGCGCGCTCTCAACCATGCCATACAGCGCATAGTAATCAGTCGTCGGGATAGGGTCAAACTTGTGATCATGACAGCGGGCACAGGCTACCGTCAGCGACTGAAACGTCTTCGTGGTGACATCAATGATATTGTCTATGCGTTCCGCCTCGTCAATGCGCGTATCCACCGGGCTGTGCTTACCCTCACCCAACGCAAAGTACACTGTGCCTATTGAAGACTCGTCAGCGCCGGTTTCGGGGTGCCGGCGCTGATGCTCCAAGAGGTCACCGGCAAGATGCTCCGTAAGAAACAGGTCGTACGGCACATCAGCGTTGAACGCCCTGATCAGATAATCCCGGTACTGCCACGCCCCTTGGATGGTAAAGTCAAACTCATGTCCCTTTGATTCCGCATAACGTACCAGGTCCATCCAGTGCTGAGCCCAGCGCTCACCAAAGTGCGGCGAAGCCAGGAGCGTATCTACAGCTCTGGCATAGGCATCCGGCGTCCCGTCGTTCAGAAACCGCTGCAGCATCGCCGGACCGGGTGGCAGCCCCGTGAGCACATATGCGGCCCGCCGCAACAGTACCTCCTTGGATGCTTCGGGCACCACAGCAAGACCCGCGCGCTGAATGCGCTCCTCAAGGAGCCAGTCGACAGCATCAGAACCCTCGACACCCGCCGGCAATGCGGGTGCTTCCGGCAAAATGAACGCCCAGTGCTTCTTGTACTCCGCACCCTGTTCAATCCAGCGGGTAAGCAATGCCGTCTCCCGTGGTGTAAGCACTTTGTTGGTGACTGCCGGCGGCATCCGCTGGTCCGGGTCGCCGGCTGTGACCCTCTGGATAAGCAAACTCTTGTTCGCGCGGTGCGGGACTATCGCACGGCTGCCGTTCTGACGCCGCGCCGTGGCATGCTCACGCATATCAAGGCGCAGGTCTGCTTCCCGCGTGCTCTTGTCAGGCCCATGGCACACATAGCACGTGTTGGACAGGATCGGCCGGATGTGGTAGTTGAAGTCCACCACGTCCGGCAAGTCAGGAACAACCTTGTTATTGCTACAGCCCAGAAGGACGCAGCATACCATCAAGCATATACTGACCGTGCGCACGATGACAAGGTACGGTGCAAGCCAATTGTCAATAATAAGCGAAATGCACCTGTTGTACCACCAGGCGGTGTGAGACCCGCTATGCAGTCCGGCCCGGGAACGGCGTGGAGCGATCCATAAAGAGTCTGCCATCCGCAGCAGCCTGTTTGCGGCCAAGTCCACTGACACTTGCGTAGCACCTGTTACAAAGCGCCATGCTCCACTCATACCATGCAGGGCGCCTGGTGCACCAGTCACACTCTTCGTACAGGGCAGCCCCGCTGCGTGCCCTTTCCCATGCGCGCCGATGATCTGCAACGCATGCATCACACATCGGGCCCCCGCCTGGAATGCGATCAGTGGTTCCGCATGAAACGCAGCACAGCACGGGCCTCGCACGATCTGTCAACATGTCGCGCCTGTGGCAGTACAGGCATGGCTCATGGCGTTCGGCAATTCGGACCTCCCACATTACGTCTACACGGTTGTCCAGGAGTATGCCAGCATAGCAGCTGTAACAGAGCGGGGTTTCAGCAGGTACTGTGGCGGCAAATTCGCCGCCTGCCGGCCCAGTCGTGTCTTCTGCCAGACTCCTAACTGCCCGTGGATAAAGTCGCTTTTCTCGAGATCCCCGCGATGATTAACTTACGGCAAGCATAACCCCATCGGGGGAGGACAACCATGGCAATGGGCAGGCGGTCTAATGGACAGCAGCAGGAGATGTTTGTGGCAACCAGCGAGATTCGCTCATCAGCCAACCCGTTCTACCGGGCGCT
>JAAXGV010000036.1 GCA_012271185.1 Rhodothermales bacterium | reverse complement strand
CACAAACATTTCCTGCTGCTGTCCCTCGGACCGTCTGCCCATTGCCATGGCTGTTCTCCCTCGATGGGGTTATGATTGCCGTAAGTTAATCATCCGTGGGGATCCCGCAAAAAGCGGTTTTATCCACGGGCAGCTAGGGTTGAGCCGCCTGCTGACTCGTGGTTCGTGCGCGGCACAACCGTAATCTGGGCAGGGATCAGGCTTCGCTGTTCAAGGCGCTGCGCTTCACTGGCCGCCAAACCGCCCAGGCGAGACGACGCGTTGTGCGGGTGGATACGCTGAGCAGGCCTGTTGCCAAGCTATTTTTGTGATTACTAGGCAGGGCTACCGTGCGGTCCCAGGCCAGCGGCGCGGCGCCTTTGTCGTAGCACGGTGTGGTGTCGTTATGGAACCCATGCTGCACACCTTCATAGGTGTGTGCGGTGTATACCTTGTCGTGGGCTTTAAGCGCGGCCTCGTACTCCGGCCACCCCGCATTGATGCGTGCATCCTGTGCAGCGAAGTGAAGCAGCAGCGGTGCCTGAATAGCCGGCACTACACTGGCTGGTGCTGCGCCACCGTAGAACGGCACCGCCGCTCCAAGCCCTGGCAGGCGCGCTGCCATCAGGTTGGCTATGGCCCCGCCAAAACAGAACCCAACCACACCCACGCGACCCGTGCAGCGCTCATCGGTACGAAGCATGTCATAGGCTGCAATAAAGTCTTCCAGCATCGCACGGCAGTCCCGCTGGCGCTGCAAGGCCCTGCCCTCGTCATCATTGCCGGGATAGCCGACACCGTCAGTCCGCCTGCAGCATACTGGCCGAGCCGTTGCACAAAGTTACGGTGGCTGATCTGGCTGTGAACGTACTGATCAAATAAAACAAAGACCGCCGGGTGAAGGTCGTCGTTCGTAATTTTATCCATGTCGAGAGCCGGCAAGCAGCTGGTCTGGATTCAGTCTACGCGGCAACGATGAGCGCAGTCCAAGGAACCGCCAATTCTACTTTTCATACCGCAAGATAATGAGATTTCGGCACTACACGCTCCTGCTCCCCCTTGCGTTTCTGTGCACACTGGCCGCTCCAGGGCAAGCTCTCCTGCCTTCGGAGGAGCAGATCCTGGCCAACTTAAGGTATCGTGTTCTCCAGCTTCGCGAGGCGGACATGGAGGTACAGCCCCTGGTGGCAAGTGCTTTTGAGGGCTTCCATCAAGGAACCCTCATAGTCGACGGATCGCAGCCACTGCATTTTCTGGTTTCGGACAAGACCGCACACGTGCTGTTCCTCCTTTCGCCTGCGGCCATTGACGTAGGGCTGCCAGTGGACTCCGTGACCACACTCCTGGAAGAGGAGCGCCGTTTGGCGAGGATTGAAGAAGAGAAGCGATACAAGGCGCTGCTGCAGCTCTCGGATGGCATGGCATCCCGCGGCCCTGGCGATGCACCGGTAACTATTTTCGAGTTTTCCGACTTCCAGTGCCCCTATTGTGCCCGTGCCTTCACCACCATTGAAGAGCTCCTCAAACAGTATCCAGAAGATATCCGCTTTGTGTACCTGCACCTGCCACTATCCCACCATGAATGGGCCAAGCCCGCGGCGATCGCCGCAGTGTGTGCAGCCAATCAGTCCGAAGAAGCCTTCTGGGCCTTGCACGACAGCTATTTCCGCAACCAGCGCGAAGTCACCCGGGAGAACGTCATTGAAATCAGCAGGCGCTATCTGCAGGGGAGCGGCATTGACCTGGGCGTGTGGGCGGAGTGTGCCAGCAACACGGCCTCAGAAGACTACTGGAGCGCCGCTTCGGCAGTGGAGGCATCTGTTGAAGCGGCGGGGTCCGAGTTCGGGATAACCGGCACGCCTGGATTCTTCGTCAACGGCCGGCTGCTCTACGGCGCGCAGTCCATCGAAGCGTTTGAAGCGCTGATCGATGAGTTTTTGCATAAGCCGGATCCGGAGTAGACCTATATACCCAGTCCACCGGTCACCTCCAGCATGTGGCCGGTGATGTAATCTGCCAGCGGCGAGGCAAGAAGCAGGATCCCGCCAGCCGCCTCATCGGCCAGCCCATACCTGCGAAGCGGAATCTGAGCTTTTATGGCGGACCGCAGCCGGGCCGGCACACCGAGTCTTACCTCCTGGCCGGCAACTCTGAACGTGTGCCCGTCCTCCACCGGCTGTGTCAGCCGCGTATCAATCATGCCAAAAGCCACTGCATTGCACCGGATACCCAAGGGGCCCCATTCCTTGGCTACGGTCTTGGTCAGACCTACTATGCCCATCTTGGCCGTAGCATAGTTGATCTGACCGACATTGCCGTGCAGGCCCGAGGTTGAAGAAACATTGACGATGCAGCGACGCACATGAACACCGGCCTCTATCTCCGCCTTAGCAGCCGGTCGCCAGTACCCGGCAACAGCTCTGATCAGCCGAAACGGAGCAAGCGTGTGCACGTCCTGAATGCGCTGCCACTGCTGGTCGGTCATCTTGTGAAGCATGCCATCCCAGAGAAACCCTGCATTGTTCACCAGCACAGTAAGCTTGCCGAAGGTCTCATACGCACTGGTAACGAGCTGCTCCGCAACGCCATCACCGGTGACATCCCCGGGTGCGGCAACGGCTGTGCCGCCTGATGCGGATATGGTCCGCACGAGCTCGTCACAGCTGTCTGACTTGAGGTCATTGATCACAACAGAGGCTCCCTGTGCAGCGAACAGGCGAGCGGCCGCAGCACCGATTCCACGCCCGGCACCGGTGATCAGCACAACTTCATTGTCGAGCATGGCGATATGTGTTTTCAGTCGTTATATGCTCCGTGAGCTTCAGTATGACCTGCAAGCCTGTGCACGGCGGCGGCCCGGCATGGAGTGGTTGTTCAGCAGGCAAAGGGGTGGCCTCCTGGCGTTACCTCAGGAAGCCTGGACGGGTGCAGTGCCATGGCTACGTCTGAACACCAAGCTGAGCAGCCACATCTGCCACATATGCTGCCGCCCGCTTCCTGGAAGGCGCTTCGGCATAGATCCGCAGCACAGGCTCAGTACCCGACGGCCGTACCAGAACCCAGCCCTCACCGGTGGTGTGTTTGAAGCCATCCAGCATGCTTACTTCTTTCACTGGGCTGCCCGTAATGTGCCTCAAGCCTCCTTCTTTCCGCAGACGCCGGACAATGACTTCCTGCCTGGGGGTGCGCACATCCAGCCGGCAGTATTCGTGAGGGCCAAACTCATCGAAGAGCTCCTGCACAAGACCTGACAATGGCTTGCCGCGCCTCATGAGCATCTCCAGGAGCACCAGGCCGGTGTAAATGCCGTCCCGCTCGCAGATGTGGCCTTTCAGCGCAATGCCGCCCGATTCTTCGCCACCCACAAGCACATCGCTCTCCAGCATGCGTGGCGCAACGTATTTGAACCCTATGGGCAGCGTCTCCACCGGCAGGCCATAAGCCCGCCCCATCTTTTCAAGTATGGCGGAAGTCGCAAAGGTTCTGACAACGGATCCATACAAGCCGCACTCCTTGTGCAGATATTTGACCAGGAGGGCCATGACGAGGTGGCTCGTCACTTCGTGGCCAAGCTCACTGACTACGCCGATCCGGTCCGCGTCCCCGTCATTTGCAATCCCGATGTCCACCTGTGTCCGGGATATCAGCGACATGAACGGACCCAGGTTGCGGCCGATGGGCTCCGGCGCAAGCCCGCCAAACGATGGATTGACCGTATTGTGCAGCTCAATGACGTTCTCCGGGCCCAGCAGCGTACTGAAAAAACCCTGACCCGCACCGTACATCGCATCGTGTGCGACCTTGAGCCTGGACTGGCGCAGCGTGGCGGTGTCGAACTTTTTGCGCAAGTAGTCCACGTAGTCCGCACACACATCCCTGGTAATGATATCCCCCGGCTTGATGGCAGCTGTGTTGACCTGGCCACCCAGGTACCGGGCATAGTCTCTGGCAGCGGCAGCCACCATTTCATCCGGCTGCCCGATACCGGGCAGTGCACGCTCCACCCTTTCCGTCATCGCACGCGTCGCCGGCCCCCCATAAGGTCCTTTGATCTTGAAGCCGTTGTAATGGGCCGGATTGTGGCTGGCGGTAATGACCACACCGGCGCTGGCACCGTACACCCTGGTGG
>JAAXGV010000016.1 GCA_012271185.1 Rhodothermales bacterium | reverse complement strand
GTGGTGGGGCGGATCAGCGTCCCATAGTCCAGATCGGTCGTCGACAGCACGGTGCATGATGCCTCAGGATCCTGTATGACCAGGGATGCGCCAACGGTGGCCTGTGCAAAAGCACCCACCGGAAGTGCTGCCGACACGATAAGCAGTGATACAGTTCGCATGGTGTCTTTGCATTTGCTACGAGTAAGTATACATCCCGTCACCTTGAAAAACAAGCCCAATCTGCTACCCGGTATCACGCACCGCACTTAGCTTTCACACTGAGCGTACCCGGAATGCTGCTCGCGGTGCTCCCAAACCGGGAATGTAGCGAATTCAGGCACATGCGAGGGCCTGGAAGGAATAACGGGGGAGCGCACACGGGCCCGGAGAGGGGTCATGGGAGGCGGCGCCGTATGAGAGCTTCCTGATATCTCGCACCATGACCCATCCGGCTCGATAATATAGTGGAGGGCCTGAGCCTGGCACATATCGCCCCTCTCCCGGAACATGCCATGCTACACCAGACTTGGACGCGGCACCGGTCCTCCTTGGAAGTGCCGATGCCGATTGTGCAGCATGAGCATGGTGGGTCGCCTGATTTAGGCGTTGCGGCATAGTGAGCGCGTGATCCACATTTTCCCGAATGCAGCATCCGCGGAGCTCTTATGGACGCTCCGCTGGTGGAAAGGCACGAGAGGTGGATGACGGGCTGGCGCTACTTCACGATGAAGGAGCACCATGAAGCACTCCAGCCAGGCGCGTTACTCCAGTCGATCCCAGTCTCTTTCCGCAGCACGCCTGGCTCCTCCTGCTCCCCCGCACCAACAAAAACCAGATTGCAGCACAGTGTGAACTTGACTGAAAGGACATGGCGCAGATAGGAGCGTCACTGCCATGCCGTGCCTGCATACTTGCGCGTTTGCCTGCCGCGAAGGAACCAGTATGGCAGTGGCGTGCGGCCTCCTCCATTCGCCTGGTGGCCACCAAGTACAGCCCATGATGGCAGCCTTATCCTCGGGGCCACTGCAGCAGCGACCAGACGAATCGCTCTGTAGCCATGTTTACCGTTGATGATGTTGTACCTTATGGGGTCTGACTGCCCTTCGTTATGCGTGCACGCTTCGTTGAATTTGTCCTCAAGGCGCTCACAAAAGAGCAAGCCATCACCCAAGCCAACTCCATCTTAACGGTATGCGCGGGTATGGCGGAGCGTGAGCTCTTTGCGAGGCTAGGTTTCAAGAACGTACTGATCTCAAACGTGGACGAACGCATGCATGCGAAGCAGTTCGCTCCGTTTCATTGGAGTCGTGAAGATGCACAGCGGCTGTCCTTCGCGGATGCAAGCTTCGACATTGTCTTTGTGGCAGACGGCTTGCACCATTGCCGCGCACCCCATCGGGCGCTCTTGGAGATGTACCGTGTAGCCCGGCGAATTGTCATCGTAGTTGAATCCCGCGATAGCTTCACTATGCAGCTGGCTAATCGTCTGGGACTGTCACCCAAGTACGAGCTCGAGTCCGTGATTGATCATGATTTCTCTTACGAGGGTGTGGACAACACGCCGATTCCCAACTTCATCTACCGGTGGACGGAGGCTGAATTCAAGAAGACAATACAGTCATACAACCCAACCGGAAGACACCGATTCCGGTTTTTTTACGGACTCAACCTGCCATACGAGATGGCAGAGCTCAAGAAGCATCGAATCAAGTTATGGGCCATATACCTTGCTGCTCCCTTTGCAAAGGTCTTCACGCTTCTCTTCAAGCGCCAGTGCAACTCCTTCGCCATGGTTGTAGCGAAGCCGGAGCTGCCAGCCGATCTCTGGCCATGGCTCACAGAAGAAGATGGTCAGATCGTCTTCAACCGTGCGTATGCGGAAAAGCGCTTCAGAAGCTGAATGCAGAACAAGAGGCAATACTCCTCTTGGGTTCTATCCCAGGGAACTCGTACCTAACAGCCATGATATCTTCCTGCCTCCACCGGTTCAGCCTGACAAGCTTGTCGGCATGATCGTGCAGTCCCACGTGAGTGTAGTCGGCTGGAGATTTGTAGTGGGTACGAACGATATCGCCGTCAGCAGCTTCAGTGTGCATATTGAACAGCTGTGAGGAGGTGTGAACGGTGTATCAGCTCGTCGCAGGGCGTCGCAAGACACAACGGGCAGGCAGTCCCCTTGCGGAGCCAGCCACAGCATATGTTCCCAAGCCCCAGATGTCAGGCAGCAGCAGATGAGGCGATCGGCGCATACCACGTGCCTCTTGGTGCTGTTGGCAGGTACCGTTTTTTCGCTGGCTTTTCTGGCACAAGACCGCTCACAGCTGCCAGGACTTGTAGGTGTCGCCTTGGTAGGGAGTGGCATCTTGGCCATACTCTGGTGGCGCCAAGATATCACGCTGCTTGACGTTCTGGTTCTTGCAGTCGTGTTTCGGCTGGCCTTGGTGTGGCTGCCCCCGTCTTTGTCTGACGATGCCTTCCGCTACGTCTGGGATGGGCTGGTCCAGTCGGAGCAGATTAACCCGTATGCATACAAGCCCGAAGCGCCCGAGTTGGGCGCGCTACATGCGGAGGAGATATACGAAAAGCTCAACTCAAAGACATTCTACTCTGTCTATCCGCCAGTTTCGCAGTACGTGTTCTGGGTCAGCAGCCTGGCTCATAATCACAGCTGGATCGCGAGTCACTTCACTATCAAGGGCATCCTGGTGCTCTCCGAGCTCGTGGCACTGTTCATGCTCGCCCGGCTGGTCAATGCGCGGGCTTTAATGCTCTATGCATGGAATCCCCTCGTATTGCTGGAAACAGCAGGGCAGGGCCATACAGAATCGCTGCTTCTGCTGCTCCTGGTGCTGACAATATGCGCCAGCAGAGCGAGAAAAGGGGGCTTAGCTTCAGTAGCACTAGCAGCGGCCAGCTGGGTGAAGTTGTTCCCTGTGGTACTGTTTCCCTTCTTGTGGCGCCGGTTTGGGTGGCACGCCATGTGGCCTGGCGCAGCAGTTATGGGCATCCTAGCCATCCCCTATGCTGCACCGTATGTCACTGATCACGTATCGCAGTCACTGGGGCTGTATGTGCGTTACTTCGAGTTCAACGCGGGATTCTACTACGGCGTCAAGCAGGTTTTCTACTGGCTCACCGGCCAGGACTACAGCAAGCAGATTGGGCCTGTGCTTCGGTGGTGCTTTCTGCTGGTACTGCCCGTACTGTATGCAGCAGACCATTGGCGACGCTGGGCATTGGCAAAAGCGTTCCTTATCACCATCGGCTGCTACCTTGTGCTTGCCACCACTGTACATCCGTGGTATATGCTCAGCGTGCTCTTTCTGGCGACGCTGCTGGACCGCCCATCGTGGCCTTGGTATTGGGTCGGATCACTGTCCCTGGGCACCTACCTGCTTTATTCGGGCGGACCGTACTGGGAGTTTGTGATCGCATGCTGGGGCGGTGGGGTTGCAGTGGCAGGCATTCAGTACGGGCCTGGAGCTGTACAGTCTGTTCTGCGCATCCGGGCTTGGCAAAAGGTACGCTTTATCAGACCCTACCTGCCTCGCTTGAGCAAGCCGCTTACTGTACTCGATCTGGGATGTGGCGAGGGGTATGTTGGCGAAAACATTCGGCAGATAATGCAGGCCAGCGTAAGCCTGTCGGACATCGTAAACATGAATAGAACAGCGCTCAAGCACACGATGTGCGCACCGGGGAAACTCCTGTGGAAGAGCGATGCTTTTGATGTGGTTGTCTTGTACTTCGTCCTTCATCATGCAGAGGACGCAGCCACTGTGCTGCGGGAAGCTCAGCGTGTATCACGCAACCGCGTAATCATTGTTGAGTCTGTATACCGGAGTGCGGTTGAACTCAAGGTGCTTACAGCCCTTGACAAGATGGTCAACAGGTTGCGTCACTGGCGCTACATGAGTGGACAGGAAAAGCATCTGGCGTTTCGTACCGCTGCTTCCTGGCGGGCGCTCTTTGCAGAGAGCGGCTTGGATGTGTTAGCAGAAGAGAGTCGCGGCCGGCTGATTCACAGGCAGCGGCTATTTGTCCTGGAAGTCTGACCGCCAAGTAGTCTTTTCAAGGTAAAGCCGGTTAATTATTCCTGCCACTTCGGCATGCGTTTCTGCTCATGTCCCGCATGGCAAGATGGATGTCTCGCAACGACGGCGCCCAAGCCAGGCTGAGGTAGATGCTGCGTCTGGCTGAGCAGACTCCTACAGGTCAGCGCGTGCAGCTCTGAGATCCATTTCCACCATTTCTGTGATCATGGCATTCAGCGTATATTGTGGCTTCCAGCCCAGAACAGTGCGCGCTTTACTCGAATCGCCTACCAGCAAGCTGGGCTCAGCGGGTCTGTAAAAGCGGGGATCAACTGCTACGACTTTCTTTCCTGTCTGCTCACAGATCGCGTGTTCTCCGGTGCCTTCTCCATGCCATTGCAACGTCATATCACACACTGCAAATGCACGTTCACAAAACGAGCGTACTGTGGTGGCACACCCTGTAGCCAGCACATAGTCGTCGGGCTTATCCTGCTGCAGCATTAGCCACATGCCTGCGACGTAATCGCGGGCATGCCCCCAATCGCGGGAAGCATCCAGGTTTCCCAGGTAAACACACTGCTGCAGACCCAGCTTGATGCGCGCAGCTGCACGCGTAACCTTGCGGGTAACGAAGGTCTCACGGCGCCTGGGGCTTTCGTGGTTGTACAAAATGCCGTTGCAGGCAAAGAAGCTATATGCCTCACGGTAGTTTACTGTGATCCAGTACGCATAGAGCTTGGCCACCCCGTACGGGCTTTGCGGACTAAATGGGGTCAGCTCATTCTGGGGACTGGTTGCGGCGTTACCGTACAGCTCACTCGTAGAGGCCTGGTAGAACCGAACCGTATTGCCCAAGCCCAAAATGCGAATGCCCTCGAGCAGGCGCAGCACGCCAACAGCGTCTGCGTTTGCGGTGTATTCCGGCGTATCAAAGCTGACGTGGACATGGCTCTGCGCTCCCAGGTTATAGATCTCATTTGGCTGCACCTGCTGGACAATACGAATCAGGTTAGTGGAGTCGGTGAGATCCCCGAAGTGCAGAAAGAAGCTGTCCGTTTCGCCAGCGGGTTCCTGATCCAGATGATCCATGCGTTGCGTGCTGAACAGGCGTGCCCGGCGCTTCACGCCGTGTACCACATAGCCTTTCTTGAGCAGGAACTCAGCAAGGTACGCGCCGTCCTGTCCTGTAATACCTGTGATCAACGCTACCGGTCGTTTCATATGTGATCTGTCTTGGAGCGCTCAAGCGCGGTTCTGGCGTCTATCCGGCCTCAAGGATTCGCCTGTGCTGTGCCACAGAAGAGCGGAAGCTGACGCTGCCTGGTGTCCGTTCAGTACTGATTGCGGTGTATCTCAATGCCCGGCGATGATAAATCCAAGGTGCTTGGGGGAGGGCGCATAGAGAAGGCAGGCGCTTGTTGTACGCCTGCCGGGCCAAGCAGGTGCCGTGGTTCTGCTGGGCTCTGCAGCCTGGAAGAGTAGGGGAGGGGCCTCGCCGCCGATGGGGCAGTGTGCACTTTACAATGCCATCCTTGAAGGTGCCTGACACAGTGGGTGTGCGCGGCGGTTGTGCCCCTATTTTGCTGTAA
>JAAXGV010000041.1 GCA_012271185.1 Rhodothermales bacterium | reverse complement strand
AAAACCCGACCCGGAAACACCCCGTCGCCAGCGAAGCAGTAGCGTCTTGAATCATAAATAAAGTCTGCTACCCAAGACGCTCTGCATGCCAAGAGACGAGGCGCCGTCGCGTTCAGCATCCAGTGATCAAGATCGCGCTTTGGTAGCAAAGGCGGTTGCAGGAGACCAGAGCGCCTACGCGGCGCTAATGGGGAAGTACGCCAAGGCATTAAAGCGCCATATCGCACGCACAGTGCACAGTCCGCGGGAGCTCGATGACCTCGTGCAGGAAAGCTTTATCAAGGCATTCAATGCGCTGGGGTCGTATTCATCCGGCTATGCGTTTTCTACTTGGCTCTACAAGATTGCGACGAACCACGCCATAGACTTTCTGCGCAAGAAGAGACTGACAACAGTTTCGCTGGACAAGTCGACCCAGCCTGATGGTGATCCGGTACAGATGGAAGTGCCGGATGCGGAGTACCGACCAGACAGGCACATTATCCGAGACCAGCGCCGCGTTCTAATTCAGCAGGCCATTGACAGGCTCCCACCCAAGTACTATCGCGTTATCGTGCTGGTTCACCAGGAAGAAAAACGGTACGATGAAATTGCAGAGGAACTGAATCTGCCCCTTGGCACCGTCAAAGCGCATATCCATCGGGGACGAAAGCTGCTCCGCGCCTACCTGAAAGGAAAGCGCGAGGTACTGTTATAGCATGCACAAACCATTCCTTAAGCGACTGCTGTGATAAACCGCTATACACGTCCCGAAATGAAGGCGCTCTGGAGCGAACAGGCGCAGTTTGAGGCCTGGCTCGAAGTGGAGCTGGCTGCCTGTGACGCATGGGCCGACCTTGGTATGATTCCCCGGGAGGATGTGGACAGGCTGCGCAGAGCGGTGGCCTTTGATGTTGACCGCATACATGAGATAGAAAAGACGACGCGCCATGATGTTGTAGCCTTCACACGCGCAATAAGCGAGTCGCTCGGTCCGGAGAAGAAGTGGGTCCACTACGGCCTAACCTCTTCCGATGTGGTGGACACCGCCTGGGGCATACGGCTGAAGAAGGCAAGCACGCTAATCCTTGCAGGCATTGACGGACTCATTGCCACGCTGCGTGCCAAGGCGCTTGAGCATAAGCACACCATTATGATGGGGCGTACACATGGCGTGCACGCAGAGCCGACAACCTTCGGGCTCAAGATGGCGCTGTACTATGCCGAGATGCAGCGCAACAGGGAGCGCTTCAGCGCTGCATCAGAAGCCGTAGCCGTCGGCAAGCTGTCCGGAGCGGTAGGAACATTTGCGCACATCCCACCCGCAGTGGAGCGGCTTACATGCGATAAGCTGGGGATAAAGCCCGTACCAATTTCCACACAGGTGCTCCAGCGTGACCGTCATGCCCACTTTGTGGGGACCATCGCACTGATCGGGGCGACACTGGAGAAGATCGCCGTGGAGATCCGCCACCTGCAGCGGAGCGAAGTGCGTGAAGCTGAAGAAGCATTCAGGCCAGGTCAGAAAGGCTCATCGGCTATGCCCCATAAACGCAACCCGATCGGGTCGGAAAACATCACCGGATGTGCGCGTCTTCTGCGAGGGTACATGGTGACAGCTTACGAGAACGTCGCCCTGTGGCATGAGCGCGACATTTCACACTCGAGCACAGAACGTGTGCTCCTTCCAGATGCTACCACCCTGGTTCATTATGCGCTGCACCGGATGCGCCTCATTGTGCACAATCTCCGTGTATACCCCGAGAATATGCGGCGCAACATGGCGCGAACTTTCGGCTTGCACAGCAGCCAGCGGCTGCTCTTGAAGCTGATCGAACAAGGCCTCAGTCGCGAAGCAGCCTACGATCTGGTTCAGCCACGCGCCATGCAGGCGTGGAAAGAAGCGAAACCGTTTAAAGCGCTGGTCCTTGCTGACCCTGCCATTGCAGCGCATCTGTTGCCGCAGGACGTTGAAGAGGCTTTCGATGACGCCTACCACCTGCGACGGGTGGAAGCTGTCTGGCAGCGGCTGGGGCTTGCGTAGACAGTACGCAATGTGATCCGTACCTTTACCGGACGGGCTGCCTGTCGAGTTTAAAACCAGAAAAAGTCATGCGAATTCTTATATCCAAGGCCATACTGCTGCTGCTTGCATTACCACTCTGGGCTCAGTCAGGGTCTATCACAGGCACCGTATACGATGCCGACACTGGGGAAACCCTGCCGGGAGCCCATGTGACTGTTGAAGGGACGACCCGGGGCGCTGTCACAGATATGGAAGGGAGGTATACGTTCACGGGGCTGGCACCCGGGGAGTACAAGGTGCTGATCAGCTACACCGGTTACCAGAATGCCGAACTCACAGTAACTGTAGTCGCTGATGAGGCTGCGCAGGCGGACGTTGAGCTCCAGCCAGGCATTGAGCTGGATCCGGTCCAGATCACAGCGGGGCGCCAGCAGGAGAAAGTGTTGGATGCCCCTGCTTCAATCAGTGTCGTTGGCTCGAGTGAAATTGAACTTGAGGCACCGCAAACGGCGGTCAGGGCGCTGCGCAACGTTGCCGGGCTGGATATCGTCCAGAGTGGTGTTGATCGTCATGAGGTTGTGCTGCGGGGCTTCAACAACGCGTTCAGCAGTGCGGCATACGTGATGACGGATTACCGGCAGGCAGGCGCTGCTGTGATTGGGGTCAACCTGCACAGCATCATGCCAAGCCAGCCTATTGACCTCGAACGCGTGGAAATAGTGCGCGGCCCGGGTGCCGCGCTCTATGGTCCGGGTGTGGACTCGGGTGTGATTCATTATATCACCAAAGATGCCTTCTCGTATCCGGGTGCTACGGTGGCTGTCACTGGCGGTGAGCGGTCCCTGATGAACTTCCAGGGTCGCATCGCGCGCGTGATTGGCAGCAAGCTCGGCCTGAAGCTGGTAGGCAGCTTCGGGCAAGCCAATGACTTTGAGCTCGAGTCCTGCGACGCGAACCTCGTGCAGCAGCAGCAGTTTTCCGAGTGCCCGGACCCCCTGGATGCGCAGCAGCTGTACCTTGACGGTCCCCGCGACAACAGGTTTAGGAAAGGGGGGCTCGCAGGATATGCGGAGTACCGGTTCAGCAACAGAACGTCACTGCTGGTAAATGCCGGCTTCGCCCAGTTAAGCACTACCGTGTTGAGCGGAATCGGGACCATCCAGGGCGTTGGCTACCGGTCCTCCTTTGGGCAGATTCGCTTCAATAGCGGCCCCTTCTTTGCCCAAGGTTATGTCAACAAGAATCACTCGGGCGATTCGTATGTGTATAACGGTGATCCCCTAATCGAATTGTCTAGCCAAGCCAACATACAGGCCCAATATGACATGCATATCGGTGGGGAACGGGAGGAGCTGATCATCGGTGTGGACCTGGAGTTTCTTTCACCAAACTCTGATGGTACGGTCTATGGACGCAACGAAGACAGTGACAATGTTCAGGAACTTGGGGCATATGTCCAGTCGGAGACCCGGATAAGCAACACGCTGGATCTGGTCGTTGCGCTGCGTGGGGATTACCACAGCGTATTCGAAAAAGTGCGCTTTTCGCCACGCGCAGGACTTGTGTACAAGCCATCACTAACCAGCAGCTTCCGGCTTACCTACAACAGCACGCACGTCAATCCGTCTGCGACATCGTTGTTTCTGGATCTCATCGCAGCTAAGCTGCCAATGGGTCCGGATGCGTTTCTTAATGTGCGGGGACGCGGCGGCGTGCACGGATACACATGGAACCGGAACGCTGCCTACTTGGGAGTCGGTGCGCCTACGGACCTTGTAGCGACCAGTCTCCTTCCAGGCATGGAAGGCGCAGATATGCCGGTGGGTCTTCCAACAGATCTGGTCTACAATTTTATGTACCAGGGTATAGCGGCCATCCCCAATGATGATTTGGCGGATATGCTGGTTGAAGCACTGGGGCTTAACCCTGATTTAGCCCCGCTGCTGGCAGGGAGTATAGGGACTATCAAGGCGCTGCTGCATCCGGATGAAACCCAGGTTCAGGGCTTTAGTCGGGGGGGGCTGGGGACGCTGAACCTGTCCACGCAGGAGATAGACCCGATTCCCCTCGAACTGGCGCCGCTTCCGAGGATCAAGCCTCAGCGGTCGCTGACCTACGAGGCCGGCTACAAGGGAATCATCGGTAGCAGGGTGCTGCTCGCTGTTGATGCCTACTATACGGAAAGAGAGAACTTTGTTGGCGCCTTGCAGATGAAGACGCCCTTTGTTCTTGTACCCTCGCTTGCGCAGGACCTGACACGGGATCTGGCGAACGGCATCGCGAATAACGACGCTCTGGTGGCTCTTATGGATGTTCTGGGGGCCATTGCAGGCCTCGACCTGACGCCCGAAGCCGCGGCGGCACTGCTGGTGAGCCTTGCAGAGTCGGATCTCCCCAGCCCCAAGACGCCGGTTGGCGTTGTACAACCGGCCGAAAATCACGCAGGAGCCGGGAATCTGCCTGAGCTGCTCATCACCTATCCGAACTTCGGGCACGTCAGCCTGTTTGGTGCGGACGCGGCGGTAAATGTCCTGGCATCCGATGCGCTGTCCCTGTTTGCGAACATGTCATGGGTCAGCGACGACTTCTTTGACCACACCGAAACCGGTGAAGAGGACTCTACTGCCGTTCTGGCACTGAACGCGCCTGGCCTGAAAGTCAAGCTGGGGGGCGCGTACCGCTTTGGAAACGGGCTGTCCATCATATCATCCGGTCGCTATGTGAAGGGATTCAGTATGGTCAGTGGTCAGTACATTGGGGATGTGGAGTCCTATTTCCTGATGGACCTCGGTGTGGGATACAGGATTACTGGCGGTCTGCGGGCGGATCTGAGTGTGGCCAATGTGACCAATAATGTGCACAGAGAGTTCATCGGTGCGCCCAAAGTCGGACGCGTAGCCACGTTGCGTCTGCTATATACCGTGAGAAGGTAAGCCGTCTGGCCTGATCTATGCCTGCTGACTTTGTTCCACTGCTGGTGATGCTGGTGCTGGCCACAGGGCTGGCTCTGACACTGCTCTTTGCGGCCCGCTTTCTGGGGCCTCGGCGCACCAATCCCGTCAAAGTCCGCGCATACGAGAGTGGTATGGATCCGATCGGAACAGCGCGTCAACGGTACTCGGTGAAGTTTTACCTGGTGGCGATGATCTTTATCATCTTCGACGTGGAGGTGGTGTTTCTCTACCCGTGGGCGGTAAGCTTCCAGGAGTTTCTGGCGGCAGGCGCGGGACTGGGTGTGCTGGCAGTGGTGGTGATCTTCATCCTGGTACTGGCAGTGGGGCTGCTCTACGACATCAGGAAGGGTGGCTTGGAGTTTGACTAAGGAAACAGCGTATATGCTCTCTCATTAAACGTGGCCTAACAGATCTGCGCGCATGGATCCAAATAGCGGCTATCTCACGACCACTGTAGATGCAGTTGTCAACTGGGCACGATCAAACTCGCTCATGCCCATGCCGATGGGCTTGGCCTGCTGCGCCATTGAGATGATGGCATTTGCAGGCCCCAAGTACGATGTGGCCCGGTTTGGCAGCGAGGCGATGCGTTTTTCTCCGCGGCAGGCTGACCTGATGATTGTGGCCGGCTGGTGCAGCTACAAGATGGCACACGCGATACGGCGGGTCTGGGACCAGATGGCCGATCCCAAGTGGTGTATCGC
>JAAXGV010000042.1 GCA_012271185.1 Rhodothermales bacterium | reverse complement strand
CACCGGAGGAGTGGGTCCGGCAACACCTGGTTCAGTACCTGGTGCAGGAAAAGTGCACACCGATCGGGCTCATGCGGCGGGAGGTATCGTTCCGGTCAGGTGTCAGCATGCGGGCCGACATCGTGGTCTATGACCGGAGCGGCAGGCCCGTCGTCGTGGTGGAGTGCAAAGCACCAGGCGTTGCGCTGAATCAGTCCACTCTGGATCAGGTGGGTCGCTACAACAATCACTTGCGTGCTCCGTATATCGCCATCACCAATGGACTGTCGCACTATTTCTGCTATGTGAACCGTGCCCGCGGCACGATTCAGTCCATTGACGATCTGCCCATGTACGATGAGTTCAGCAGGCATGCCTGACAGCAGCAGTTCTACTGAGCTGAAGGTGACCGCGGCGGCGCTGCGTGAGGCGTCTGCGCTGTGCCGGGCCGTGCAGCAGACGCTGGATTACGGTGTCCTGGAGAAAGGTGACAGGAGCCCGGTCACCGTGGCTGACTACGGCAGTCAGGCACTGGTCTGCCGCAAGCTGAAGGAGGCCTTTCCTGCTGATGAAATCGTAGCTGAGGAGGACGCCTCCGCACTCCGCAAGCCAGGCCAGCAAAAGGTGGCAGACCAGGTTGTCCGCCACGTTCTGGCGGTGCATGCCGACGGTACCCCTGAGGATGTGTTGCAATGGATCGACTACGGCAGCGGCACCCCGGGCCCTGGCCGATTCTGGACGCTGGACCCTATTGACGGGACCAAAGGCTTCCTGCGCGCGCGGCAGTATGCTGTCGCGCTCGCCCTGATCGAGTATGGCAGGGTACGCCTTGGTGCCCTGGCCTGTCCCAATTTGGATGGAGGCCTGCTCCTGACAGCGGAGCTCGGCAAGGGTGCGCGGTGCTGCCCCCTGCATCAGGATCACCTGACGGACACGATTCACGTCAGCACCACATACGACGCGGCCGCAGCACGCTTGTGTGAATCCGTTGAGTCAGGACACAGCGCACATGGACATGCGTACCGTGCAGCGCAGCACCTTGGAATCAGCACAGAGCCTGTCCGCCTGGACAGCCAGGCCAAGTATGCGGTTGTGGCACGCGCGCAGGCTGACATATACCTGCGGCTGCCCACGCGAAAAGGCTACGAAGAGAAGATCTGGGACCACGCTGCGGGCGCCCTCATACTGTCCGAAGCTGGGGGCACGGTAACAGATATGTGCGGGAAAGCCCTCGACTTTTCACAGGGGCGCACGCTGGCGCAGAACACAGGCATCGTGGCCACCAACGGGCATTTGCACAGCAAGGTCATAGAGGCAATCTCCGCGCTCGGCATCGGCCAGCATAAGGCTTGATAGCGCTGAGTGGACAAGGATGTTTTTCTCGCGAATCCTCAGAGGGTTCGGACGCCACTGGTGTACCTGGAAGGACACTAAAGATTCCAGCTTTTGCCGCAGAAGCCAGCGTTCCGCATCAGCATTCAGCTGCCGGTGCAGGGGCACAACCGGCCCAGCGCGCGAATCTCACTGGCTGCCACAAACAACTGCTGCTGCCGCCTGCCTATTGCCCTTCATGTCCACTTTCCACCCGCAAGGGCCACAGCGGCGACTTTATCCTTGGAAGGCCAGGTGCAAACGCCGAGACCCGATCACTGCTACGTACTTTGCAGCGAGACTGGCCAGCGGTGTCACTATACTCCCATGGCATCACCACGTTACTCCCAAAGATGAAGCCTCAAAGCCAGGCTTGTACCACGATCCAAGCCTCTGAGGAACGTCGCGGGAGCGCACTGCAGCAGGATCCTCTCACGTGGCTACCGCGCTATGACCATCGGTTCCGTTAACGTACTGCTGCGGGTCCGCATGTGCAGGAAGTATATGCCACCTGCAAGACCCGGGAGATCCAAATGCAACGTATGGGTGCCGGCCCCTCTCTCCTCATCCACCAGCACCGTAACACGCTGACCCAGCACATTGTACAGAATCATTCGAACAGGCATGGATTCGGGAAGTGAGTAGCTGATGGTGGTGCGCCCAGAAAAGGGGTCTGGAAAATTGCTGTGCAGCTCCAGCACCGGCTCGACCGTAAAAAACTCATCGGCCGTAAAGCTTTCCACGACGGCCGATCGAATGACCCAGGACTCATCCTTGCTCAGGCTGCCATTCGTCCCAAGGTCGATGCGTATCCACACGGGGCCTCCAGCATGCTCAGTCAAGTCAAGCCTGGTGATCTCGTCCCGATAACTGGCCAAGACCGGCTCTCCCTGCATCGGGTGCCCGTGGGCTGCTGCAAAAGATTCGCCATACAACCCCTCCAGGTGTAATACTTGCCATCCGACAGTTTCCGTGGAGGACACCTTCACATTGCCACCTGCTGCTCTGAGGTTGGCCGTATGATCCAGCTGTAACGCAATGACACCGGCGTTGGCAGGCAGGTCCACCGGGTCAAGCACAATACTCGACACGAGGTCACTACTCGGGTTCACGGATGCATAGCCTCCAGCACCATCTTTCGCCCAAAGCCCTGTGGCGGTAGCCCGGGAAAGCACGGACACACGATCCGCTGCCCCCATAATGTCAATGACGAAGGGCGGTTCAGCCTCAGGTGGGGAGGCGCCCAGATTTTGAGCGTCGGAGTCGTCCCGGGCCCAGATGCGATAGTGGACGCGGCTTCTCACAGGCAGGTTCATCGCCGGAAAGCTTCCACTGTACTGATTGCCGGAAGCCACCAGTGAAAAACTGCCTGTGTGCCCTGTGGAGCCGTCCTCGCCCACTACCTCAAACGAGACCCAGGCGGAGGCTATGTTCAAGGCATCCGTGATGGTGGCATCAACCCTTAAAGGCCAGTCTGCGGATGCGACGTGCGCAGGGGACTGATGGACTATGACCGGCGGTTCGGTGTCCGTAATGTAGCCGCGATTAATCAGCAGCCTGCTGATCGCAATCACATTGTCACCCTGATGGTAATCCTTGTCGGCCTGGACGATGGCTTCGGCTGCGTCGACAAACGTCACCGGCGGATTAAGGTAGCCGTGTGAAGCCAGGTTTAGCCGATCTGTAATGCGCTTGCCTACGGCGTCGTAGATCTCCATCATGGACGTGGCCCATATGAGACCATCCGCGTAGATGTTGCAGGCAGAAGAATTGTTAACGCATCCAAAGCCGCCCGGGTAGGTGGCCGTGCTCCCCAATCGCCGACCGGACCATGTTTCGTTGCCATCCCACGTGAAGACATGCTGCCAGTCATGCGCAGGCACCGCGCCGACATCCATAAGCCCACGCGTGTAAGACACGGCCCAGTAGTCTGACCAGCCTTCATGAAGGGCGCCGCCCTCACCAGTGGAGGATAAGCCCGCGCTGCTGGCCTCCAGAAGTGCGTGGCCGTATTCATGTATGATAACTTCGGCATCCTCCGCATCGTCAATGCCACCATCTCCAAACATGACCGCATTAAGGCCAGGAAAGTAGGCGGCATTGTCGTCTGACCCCAGACCGTGGGGATTTGCTTGGAGGCCTCCATCCTGAATGCCGCGTCCGATGGCCAGAAGCTGGACATAGCGCTGGCTGTTGTCAATGTGGTAGTAGACCATGACCGCTTCAAAGTGCTGGTTGGCTCTGAGGTAGTCAAAGTCATCCTCATTAGCTTCGTCCGGCGGAGTATAGGCGTCCCCGATGCTCCCATCGATTCTGACGTAGGGCCCCCTCAAGCGATATCTGTTGTCGTCGCTCTGCTCAATGTCTTGAAGTGACACCCAGCGTCTTTCGTCATTAAGGGCATCCGAGTTCGCATCGCCGTTATCCACATACGCCCCACCATACGGCACTCCTGCGCTTGTGATGGGATCCGGTATCCAGACCTGCCCTCTTCCGGTGATTCGGCGGCGCATGCGCAAGGAGTCCGGGGTGTGGTGGTACAAGGCCTGATCCAGGAGATGGATTACGACACCCGAGTGTGCATCAACAAGCACCTCCCACTCGCCGGGCGCTCGGGCAGGCCAAGCGGTTACGCGCCACGCCAAGACGGGTATGGCAAGCGGATAGACGACCAGCACGGGTTCCGTGGACGTGGCGCCGGTTGTAGAGACGAGCGCTTGCGCCCTCTGCTTCGCTGCCTCCGCCGAGACTGCCGGTGAAGCATTGAGTGCGCTGATTCCCGGCGCATAGCCACTGAATACCAAGGTAGGCAAGCCATCTGAATCTAAGCTTATCTTGACCTTTCGCCGGTGCACCGGAATCCCGTGAAACACCTGCTGAAACGTCAGATGCGTGCTGTAAGGCGTACGAACCTCGTCGGTCAGCACCAGCTCCTCCGCTTGGGCCCATCCAAAGCGGTCGCTGTTTTCTTCCATCCAGGCCCGGGCAGTCTGTTCCGGCGTAGCCAGCGCAGGACCTGGGGCCGCAATGCGGTAGGCTGCACGCATGACACCGCTATCCACGTCAATGCGACCCCCGCTAATGGGCTGCTGGTTGAAATGCAGGGAAGGGTCCGACGGGATCACCAGTGTTTGCGAAGCTGCTGGCAATGCTTGGACGGCAGGCTTGTGGCCTTGCGCTAGCGACACGTGCACAAAGAACAGGAGCAAAGCAGGCAGGAGCAGACGCATATGTCTTGTACGGATAGGGTGATGTACGCTTTTGACGCAAGCAACAACAAAATGTTGTCCCTGCTGACTGATATGCTGCCTTCGGCCTTGCCTGATCCGCTCCTTGCACCGGGCGCTCCGGTCTCGCTTCGTGAAGGCAGCGCCATATAGCTGCCACGCGCGCGGCCAGCACTGCACGCTTCATGCGTGCAGTAAGCGCCCGGAACTCGATGTTCAGGCCCACGCTCAAAGGCGATCCACGCATTGATGCTGAGCGACAGATTGTCGTGCGCAGCGTTAAGAAAGGGAATTACATGCCAAACCAACACGGAATCTGGCGCTGTAAGCAGGGTTAACGTTCTGGTTTGGCAGCTCAGCGCGTGTCGGTGCGAACCCAGGCAAGCGCGTTATAGCTCAGAACTCCTGAAAGACGCGGTATGGGGCGGAGCCGTGGACAGAATAGCAGGACGTTGCAGCTGGTATTTGAATTGAACAGCAGATCCAGATACATGAAGTCTGCGGATGCAGCGTTCCTACACTGCATCCGGCCCAG
>JAAXGV010000147.1 GCA_012271185.1 Rhodothermales bacterium | reverse complement strand
CCCTCATAGCGGGGACCCACAAACGTTTCCACCACATAGGGCGCGTAGTGGTAGCGCGCCCTGAAGTCGGAGGCCAGGCGCCGAAACACACGCCCCAGCGCGTAGCTCGCCAGGTTCTGGCACCGCACGCCCGGACGTATCAGAAAACGGCTCAGGTTCACGACGCGGTGAAGGTGCCGCTCGCGCTGCGCATGGCTCCAGGCCATCCACGTGTCCCGGGGCTTCAGGTACAGGGCCGCGGCAGAGAAGCCGACCGCACCCAGGTAGCCGTGTGCACTCTTTATCAGGTAGCGCATTTGCGCCCCCGCAAACCGGGTCACGCCCCGGGGATGCTCCGCGTGCATGAGCGTGTTCCATACCGCCCGCTGCTCAGGGCACGTTACCGGAACGATCTCCAGGCCGCGGAGGTGCCGGACCGACCGTGGCACCTCCTGCGCCGCCGGTACGGGATGGTTCAGCAGACGCACTAGCGGACCGGTGACCGCGCGCCGGGGCGCTGGCAAGGTCAGCCGGCCTTCGGCCTCCAGCGTCTTGAGGGCCTTCATGCACCCGGCATTCTGCAGTCGCCCGCGTGCATCCCGAAAGTTGAACACCTCACAGACGCGACGGCCGAGCGCGGTGCGCCCGAGCTCCGGGTGTGTCTGGAACGTATGGGACAGCCGTGCCGGTTCAGCACGAAGGGTCCGAAGGATCTGATTCTGTGTTATCATGCCGCCTATACTAAGCGGCACGTGTTAGAAAGTCAAGTCGAAAAACCGACTCCAGAGCGGGACTAGGCGACTTCAACAACCCGCCCATACCGGCGCTGTCTGCTGCCGAACTCGGTCAGGGCCTCATCAAGCGCTATGTCGTCAAAGTCGGGCCACCGCACCGGCGTGAAGAACAGCTCCGCATATGCGCATTCCCAGAGAAGAAAGTCGCTGAGACGCTGTTCTCCACCGGTTCGTACAAGCAGGTCCACGTCCGGTACGAGGGTCTCCGTATGGTATGCACGGGCCAGCGCATGCTGGACAGCTTCCAGGTTGTGCCTGACATCCCCGTTAAGGTGCTGGGAGGCACAGACCAGCGCAGCACGTGACGAATAGTCCAGCGCAAGGCGCAGGTGCAGTGCGTCGCCGTCGCGTGTAAGAGCCTCCGCGTTCAGGATCGCCTGCAGCACTGCGTCAGGAAACCGGTCCCGACGTCCAATAACGCTCAGGCGAATACCTTCCCGCGAGAGCTTTTTCGATTCTGCAGGCAGGCGGCTGACCAGAAGCTGCATGATGGAATTCACCTCGGTGCGTGGGCGCTTCCAGTTGTCTGAGGAAAAGGCATACAGCGTGAGCATAGCCACGTCGCGGCGCGCAGCAGCTTCCACAACGGTTCGCACCGCATTGACACCGGCCATGTGACCCGCCGTTCGCGGCAGACCTCGTTCAACAGCCCAGCGGCCGTTGCCGTCCATGATGATGGCAACGTGAAGCTCCTGATCAGGCAAAAGTTGCATTGCGCCCCCCATACATATAAGCCAAGGTGCTGATACCCTGTACTGCTAGGATCAGACAGATCAGAATGGCCCAGGCCTCCAGGTCTTCCGTGGCGGTGGCCATGAAATAGCCGTGTGCAGCGCCTGCCGTGCCCAAGGCCACCAGGCAGGCAGAGCCAAGAAAAAGAAGCATGTCCGTGCCTGATGAGGGCCGGAAAAGCCGTGCGATGACCACGCTGTTGACTCCCAGGATGCAGAGCGAGGCTGCCACCCGTGGCCAGACCACCCATGACTGAAACGGGACCGCAGCGATGAAACACAGTACAAGAAACGCCACGATGGTTGTGGGCACACATGCTACAAGGATGACGAGTCGAAGAAGCTGTTGCATAACGATCTAGTTTACCTGGCGGGCAAGCGCCAGCATCTGCTCCATCTGGCCAAGGTATTGGACAAGTGCCAGGCGGCCTTTTCGTGTGAGGCGGTACTCGGTCTTTGGCATACGGTTGACAAAGGACTTCAGGCATTCTATGTATCCGGCAGTCTCGAGCTTGCGGGCATGCATGCTGAGGTTGCCGTCCGTTGTGGCCAGAAGTGTCTTCAGATCACCGAAGCTGAGCTGCTCGCCAGCCGCGAGAGCACTGACAATCCCCAGACGTATCCTGCCATGGATGAGCGGGTCCGGACGAACGCGGAGTACCTGAATGGCCCGCGACATTGTCTGTATCGCCTTATCCTCCATACCTTCGGGCGATGACAAGGCCAAACCCGATATGCAGCCCGCCAAAGCCGGCGGCCAGCACCCAGTGGTCGAGCGGCAGCAGGACCGCCAGGACGCCCAAAGCCATGAAGAGGACGCCCAGAACGGGTATGAGACCGACCGAGCTGATGCCGCCCGTAATGGTGGCAGCACCGTACAGGAGCAGCCACACAGATGCGAGCAGACCCGGGTCGCCTTGCTGCCAAAGTGCTGCTGTGAGCACGATTCCGGCGACCAGCGCCGGTGTCATATTCAGGATGTACTTGCGTCCAGGGCCGGACCGCAGCGAAAAGCCGCTCCGGTGTGCCTTGCGCCGAAGTCCAACAACGCCAATACCAAGCGCCAGGGCGAGTTCAACACACCACACTGCGAGGAACCCGTCTGTTGTTGGTTGCCGCGCCGCCAGAAAGGCCACCGGTAGCGCGGTAAGGCCAACCACAAACATGCTCCATCCCGGCACAGCTGTAAAGGACGCGGTCCGCTCCATTACCTCGCGAATAAAACGCAGGTGCTCTGCAGCCTGCGTGCCAGACGATACCGGGGTCTGCTTGTATTTCATGGCATGCCTTACTGATACAAAGTACTTTTTGTTTCAAAGTAAATAAAAAAAGCGAGGTGTTGTGCTGCCTGGGGCAGTACAGAGGCTCCTGGCAGTCAGTGTCCCGAATGGCATGCACCACGGGTCTTGCCGGTTCGAACAGCGGTTGCTCTGGCTGATAGCACGTCATGGAACATGGTTGCGGGCTGCGAAAACATATGGGTAGTGTCCACCCACCATCAGCATGGGAAAGGGCGCCGTGTCGGGAAGATGCAAGGACGAAGCCGACTCGCCTGTCTTCTTCCGCTGGCACACACGGCAGATCCGGGAAGCTGGTGCGGACAGGCCAGGCGGCGCTCCGCGGGACATCTGCCAGCAGCTCGGTGCATTGCCGCAGAATCCATGACAGTGTCAGAGCGTTTTACCGGTCATGACGATTGACGACCTCGACACGCCGTGTCTCCTCATTGAGGAGCGCCGACTGAGTGAGAACCTTGGCCGAATGCAGCGGCGCGCGCGCGTTGAAGGCCTGGCGCTGCGCCCGCATACGAAGACCCACAAGATGGTGGCACTGGCTTCAATGCAGCGATCTTGTGGAGCACAGGGCATCACAGTAGCTAAGGCAGGCGAGGCTGCAGTGTTCGCCAGGGAAGGGTTTGACGACATCTGTATTGCCTATACAGTGGTCGGCAGGGACAAGCTGGAGCGCATAGCCGGTCTGCCGGCCAGTGTATCGTTTTGTGTGGATTCGCTGGAAGCAGCGCAGCAGGCGTCGGCGGTCTTTTCCGGTCGGCAATGCGAGGCGCAGGTGCTCCTGGAGGTGGACTCGGGCTATGGGCGTTGCGGCAGGCGCTGGGACGATCCGTTGCTGGTGAGGTTTGCTCAGGCCGTTGCAGATCTGCCAGGGCTGGTGCTCACAGGGATCCTGACGCATGAGGGCAATGCATACCAGCCGGGACAGGCCCGGCATGTCATGGTCGAGACACGGGACCGGATGCTCGATGTGGCCGTGCGTCTCGGCAGCGCCGGGGTGGCTACACCTGGGAAGTTTACGGTCAGCGTGGGCTCAACACCATCGGCCTGCTGCTTCAGGAATACGCACCGCGGAGACTTCCGCATCACCGAAATCCGCCCGGGCAACTACGTGTTCAATGACATGATCCAGGTTAATCTGGGTGTCTGCACCCTGCAGGCCTGCGCACTGACAGTGCTCACGACGGTGATCAGCAGGCACCGGGACCCTGATGGTACCGAGCGGTTTTTTCTGGATGCCGGGCGAAAAGTGCTGACTTCAGACCTGGCGCCACTTTCCGGCATGTACGGCAAGCTGCTCTACAGTTCCAGCAGGATGGTGCCGCACCCGCACGCTCGCCTGATCAGTCTGAGTGAAGAGCATGGCTGGGGTGTTGTGCCCGGAGGCGGCACATTTGCCGTGGGCGACCGCGTACGCGTGGTGCCCAACCACGCCTGTGTGACCGTCAACACGCAGGACGAGGTGTACGTGGTTGACGGCGATCACGTCAAAGCGGTATGGCGAGTTGATGCCCGGGGATGCGTGCAATAAGCCATCTGGTTCAATGAAGGCGGTAATGAAGGTAGCGCCCGGAATCGGGCAGATTGCTTTGCAGGAGATTGCGGAGCCCGAAGCCGGCACCGGCCAGGTGAAGATTAAGGTGCATGCAGCCGGCCTGTGCGGCACGGACATTCATATCTGTCTCGACGAGTTCGGATCGCGGCCGCCAGTGGTGCTGGGTCACGAGGTCTGTGGAGAGGTCGTCGGCTTGGGCCAAGGGGTTCAGGGGCTGGAGCCTGGCGACAGGGCAACCACTGAAACCTACTTCTCCACGTGTGAGCGCTGCCGCTATTGCCGCGCTGGACAAGGCAACCTGTGCCGTCACCGGCTCTCCATCGGGTCCGCTGTGCATGGCGGCTTTGCTGAGTACCTCATTGTACCGGCCGGCAATCTCCACCGCCTGCCGGAGCATGTCTCCTACCGTGAAGG
>JAAXGV010000154.1 GCA_012271185.1 Rhodothermales bacterium | reverse complement strand
GCTCTGAAATGGTGCAAGCTCCCGGTAGGTTGGGCGCGCCAGCGTTCTTGTGGCGGCGGCACGGACGTTCATGTTCTCCATCAGTGACACCACAAGGTTCACAGAAGGCAGAATATCCGTCTGATCCAATATGCCGCGGCGCTGATCATCAGGAAGGGTATCGTCAAAGCTCTCCGTGATGATCTCGGTGGATTCTACGCGAACCCCGCCAATCAGCCTGAGCGTGGAGCTCAGAGGCAGCGCCAGCATGGCGTATGCGGCGTTGATGTCACGGGTAGCATCGTAGTTGGCACGCGCTGGTGAGTTCTCTGTGATGTAGAGGCCGGCGTTATAGGCGGTGATGGCCCCCACATTAATGGTGTCTTGCACGCCCAGGTTGTCTTCATCGAAGTACAGGTCCGTGTCGCCCTCAAAGTCCCTGAAGTCAACCTCCCGTCCTTCCCGGTATTCGAAGCGCCGCTGCCGGAATGTCCGCCTGGAGTCGTCAAGCGAGCCGCCGAACTTGAGCTTCGCACCCAGGCCGGCCCATTGCCGAAAAGGGATGGAGATATCCAAGATCGCTCCTGTGCCGCGCTCGCTCAGGTCACGGAAGTATCGCTGCGGTGGCGGGGCATTGCCTCCGCCCAGTGTATACGTGGTATCCAGGCTGCCACCGGTGGGCTGGATGTTCTGCACCGAAGAGAAGAAGCGCAAGTCAGGTTCAGCCTGGCTGTTGCGGGCTGTCGACAGCTTCCACTCAGCCTGAATGGACTTGAACCCGTGTTCTCCTCGCAGCTGATAGCTTTGCAGCGCCCGTTCTTCGTAGTCGAGGGAGCGGGTGACAAAGGTCGCAGAGCTGTTCTGATCTCTGAATCCGCCTAGGTATGTGGCCTCGCTTTTGCCGCTTTGCGTACGCAGCGCGGTAAATGAGATCTCATGATTTGCGCTGGGCTGGTAGGCCAGCGAGCCGGAAGCGCCCCAGTCGACCTGGTCAGTGCCCCGTGTGTTGGCAAAGGAGGGCGCCTCCAGCGGATCCGCCCGTGAGATCTGCTCAAGGTCAGGGTTGGCACCGAAATAGGTGTTGGATATCAGGTTGTCAACGCCTGCTACGTCACCGCCGGTCAGCTGCCACTGGCTGAACACGCCGTCGTCATAGTAGCTGTAGCTGCGACCATACGTCAGGCTGCCGGCCACGCCCAGCGGCTTGCCGAACAGTCTGGTACGTGTGCCGATGGCGCTGGAAAAGCTGTAGTTGAGTGGGGCAGATGACAGGCCCGGTGTCATCACATTGTTGAAGGCCTTGGCAAAAGCGTTGAGCGAGTCTGCCCGTGCTGTACGGTCCTCATTGGTGACGCCGGAGCGAATGTCACGCATGTCGCTCTCCGTCGGCAGATCCTCTTCCGGATCTTTGTCCTTTAGAATGCTTGGCAGGTCACGGAGTCCATCGTCCCGTCCAAGCCAGTCTGTACTGCTGCCGGGATAGTACAGGAAGTTGTCTATGCCACTCGCCAGGTCGTCGTACGAAAGCGTAGCGGAGAGTTGCAGTGTGAAGCGCTCGGGGAAGGCTTTGGTGGACACATTTACGAGGCCGCCGCTAAAGTCACCAGGCTTGTCTGGCGTGAAGGTCTTCAAGGTTACAATGTTATCCAGCAGCGCAGCAGGAAGGAGGTCCAGCTGAAAGGCTTTCCTGTCCGGGTCTGCGCTCGGGAGCGCGGATCCGTTCAGTGTGGTGCCGGTGTAGCGGTCGCCCAGGCCACGTATGTACACGTAGCGTCCCCCAACGATCGAGGCACCCGTCACCTTGGTCATGGCGGCCGCCGCATCACCCGAACCCGAGCGGCTGATGGCTTCGGAGCTGATAGCATCGCTTACTGCGATCGCACGAGCGCGCTCACGCAAGAGGCCGGCTTCGGAGTTGAGTATCAGTGCGGCTTCAACAACAACCTCGTCAATTGTGACAGACTCCGGGTACAGCGTCACATCCAGCTGTGTTGTTTCGCCTGCAGTGACCTGGACGTTCTCTATGTACAGCGTGTTGTATCCAAGGTATGAGCACTCAAGGCGGTACGTGCCCGGATCGACCGGTATCTCATATCGTCCATTGAGGTCAGACGCGCCTCCCGTCAGCGTGCCTTCTACGCGTACAGCGGCGCCAATCAGGGCGTCACCGGTGTTGCCATCCACCAGTGTGCCGGAAATGGTCCCGTACTGGCTAGCAGCCGCCTCGGGAAAAAGCGTACCCAGTATCGCAAGCAGCAGCCCGCAAATGTGCAGGCGCGTGAATGTAGTCATCAAAAAACAGGCCGGGGTTGCAATTCATTGCAAAGTTACCTTCTGGTACGTAAGGCCTGCAGGGTTGCTGTTATTTTTTCTGTCTGGTCGGATTACCACAGTGTTAAGAATTATATTCATGCAGCACAGGTGACGGGCTGGGCCCAAGGACATTGCTGTACACCCATCAGAATTGCCCAGCGATCAGCCACTTGTGTCGCCAACTCAAGGCGTTGAGACATGCATCCAAGTCGCCCACAGTATCCGGCCCGCTTCCTCACCCGGAGTTCTTTCAGGCTTACGAGAACGCTCTGGCAAGGCGGTGGATCGCATCCTGACGATGGCGGAGATCCAACAGCAGCATTGTCATGCGCAGGAATCGCGAGTCAAGTCCCAATCGTGCTGTA
>JAAXGV010000169.1 GCA_012271185.1 Rhodothermales bacterium | reverse complement strand
CTCCTGCTGTTCCCCCACACCAACAAAAACCAATTTACAGCACGATTGGGACTTGACTCTACAGACCACCTCGGCTGTGAGCAAACGCCAAGGCCTCCTCCAGGGTCGGCATGAAGTTCGCGCAGCCGTGCCGCGTGACCACAATAGCACCGCATGCATTACCCATACGCATGGACTTACTCCAGGACCAGCCTTGCAGCTGCCCGTAGATGAACCCGGCTGCGAAAGCATCGCCAGCACCCAGTATGTTATGCACCTCGACCGGATAGCCGGCAGCGTCAACGGACTCGCCACTGGACAGGTGGGCGCAGGCGCCTTCGCTGCCACGCTTCTCTATGACGGCCTCCGGGCCAAGGCCCAAGAGCACCTGCATGGCCGAATCCAGATCCCCACTCACGCGCGCATCCGACACCTGCTGATGCGTCAGCGAAACCTGCTGCACCTCGTCGAGGTTGGCCGCGTTGATCTCGTCCTGCGTGCCAAGCACCACATCGACCAGCGGCAATGCCGCCCGCACATTCTGTCCGAATGCACGCGGATCGTGCCACTGGTCAGGCCGGAAATCCAAATCAAACACCACACAGGCGCCAGCCGCACGGGCGCGTTGAGCCGCATACAGCGTCGCGCTGCGGCAGGGCTCCTGACTCAGGTTTGTCCCGGCAAACTCAAACACGCGGCAGGAACGCGTCGGGGCCGCCAGCACGTCATCAAAGTCAAGTGCGCCATCAGCACAATTGTCCCTGTAAAACACCAGCGGAAACCGGTCCGGAGGCTGAATACCTAGGATGACCGCACTGGTCCGCCTTCCCGGCTTGCGAGGAATATACCGGGTTTCAACACCTTCCCGGCGAAGGAACCGGAGTATGAAGCTGCCGACGACATCCTCGCCCACTGCCGTCAGGAGTGCCGTACGCAAGCCCAGCCGCCGGGCGCCTACGCAGATGTTGGTAGGCGACCCGCCAACGTAGGCGGCAAAGCTCTTTATATCCGGGAAGGCTGCCCCAACCTCATTTGCATAAAGGTCAATGGACGAACGCCCCATAGTGAGCAGATCATATGCGGCTGGCACGTGTTCCTGACGGTTGCGGAAGGAAGATCAACAGCACGAGGTGCACCATCGGCGCAGGCACAGCGGCCTCATAACAGTGGCGAACACTCCGGGAGTATCGTACACAATGGCGCCACATGCAGACAGGACCACGCCGGAAGAAGAGAAGATACCCGGATCAGACCCGAAGACCGCAGTAGCCACCACAAAGCTGTGCTTCAGCATGGCTCCCAAAAATGAGAAGTCCCGCCTTGGCCGGGCCACAGTCAGCATAAGCACAAAAAAGCCTGCAACCGCAGATGAAGCAGCGCTCCGGACAGCTCCGGCGCAAAGCTGCCCGCCACGTACAGCAGCAATACCGCGCCAGCCGGGTGGGCATACATACGCACAAGAAAAGCCGCCTGAGTACCGGCGTCCAAGCGGGCGATAGTCTGCAACGTGCAGAGTGTGCTCATCGTGGCCAACAGCATTTCCGGATGCTACGCCTCGCCAGGTGAAGCAGTTCACGGCATGGCTATGAGGACCTTGATCACACCCCTCCTGGTGGAGAGGTGTGGAAACACCTGAAGCACTTCATCAAAGGCATAGCGGTGTGTGATCAGGCCGGTCACATCTGCAGCTCCCTGCTCCAACAGCCTGATTACAGCCATAAAGTCCTTATGCGTTCCATTGCGACTGGCCATCAGCGTCAGCTCGCGCCGGTGAAACTCGGGCTCATGAAAGCTGAGCTCGCCCGGATAATGCCCAACGAACACACAGCGCCCGCCATGCGCCACGAGGTTGAAGCTCGCCTGCATGGACACTTTGCTGCCTGTAGCATCAAACACTACGCCCGGCAGACCACCTCCAAGCCTTTGACGAAGCTGTGACTCCAGGCCTGAACCGACTCCAGCACCGCATCCGTGTCCAGGATGCTCCGACCCGCCTGGCGCCGGTCCGCTCGCGCCTCGCATGCCACCAGGTCCGCCCCTCTGCACTTGGCCATGAGTGCCACACCCAGCCCAATGGGGCCCAAGCCTGCAACCAGCACGGCTTCTCCGGCAGCGATACCAGCACGAGCCACCGCGTGGTGCCCTACTACCAGTGGCTCCACAACGGCGAGGGCCTCCGCCGCAAGGCCTTGAGCTGCATACAAATGACTGACAGGTACGATCAATAGGGGTGCAAAGCCCCCGTCGCGATGGACACCCAGGACCTCCAGCTGTTCGCAGCAGTTGGTGGTGCCAGCGCAGCAAGGCTGACAACTGCCGCAGTGCATGTATGGATTGACGGCAAAGGCCTGACTTGGCGAATCGTCAATGAGCTCTACACACAGCTCGTGTCCAAGCCGCCGGGGATATTCAAAGAAGGGCTGCCGCCCATGATAAGCATGCAGGTCCGTGCCACAGATACCGGCATAACGTACGCGCACCAGCTCCTCGCCCGGACCCGGCACCGGGTCCGGAGCCTCCTGCCATTCCAGGCGCCCCGGCGCAGCCAGGTTCAGCACCCGCATCCTACTGCATCTGTTTGTACTTGCTGACGATGCGCAAGGCCATCTCCAGCGACTGCGACGCATTCAGGCGCGGATCCACGCTGGTGTGGTACGCCCGCCTGAGGTCTGCCTCATTAATACCGCTAGCGCCCCCGATGCACTCAGTCACGTCCTCGCCCGCCAGCTCGAAGTGCACACCGCCCAGGGTAATGCCCATACTGGCATGTATGTCGAAGGCCAGCGCCAGCTCTCCCAGAATGTTGTCAAAGCGCCGCGTCTTGTAGCCATCTTTTGTGCGTTCGGTGTTGCCATGCATAGGGTCACAGCACCAGAGCACCTGGTGACCGGTGGCACGTACAGCGTCCACTATGGGGGGCAGCATGCGCTCTATGTTGTTCACACCCAGGCGTGTGATCAGGGTCAGCCGCCCTGGAGTCTTGTTCGGGTTGAGGTGATGCACCAGGCCCCTAAGCTCGGCAGGCGACAAGTCAGGTCCAACCTTCATCCCGACAGGATTGCATATACCGCGCATATACTCTGCGTGCGCACCCTCAAGCTGCAGCGTTCGCCGGCCAATCCACGGAAAGTGCGTGCTGAGGTTGTACATGCCTTCGCGGTACTTCGAAGGCCGCGTCATGGCTTCCTCATAGGGTAGGTACAACGCTTCATGGCACGTAAAGAAGTCGACACGTCTCAGGCCTCCGACCGGCTGCCCAGAGACTGTTTCAGCGAAACGGAGCGCATCGCGCATCCTGGTTATGATCGCCCGGTACTCTCCATAGAAGGATGAATGCCCGGCAAAGTCCAGATTCCAGTAGTCGACGTTGTGCAGGTCAGCAAAACCGCCTTCGCCCAAGGCCCGGACCAGGTTGAGTATGATCGCGGAGCAGCGGTAAGCGGTGATCAGGCGGCGGGGATCAGGGGTGCGCGCCTCAGCAGTGAAGGCCTGTCCGTTGATGCTGTCACCCCGATAGGACGGCAGCGTTACACCGCCCCGGCACTCCGCAGGCCTGCTGCGCGGCTTGGCATACTGCCCCGCAAAGCGGCCTATCCGTACTACCGGCATCTGCAGTCCGTAAACCAGGACCACGCTCATCTGAAGGAGCACCTTCAGGCGGTTCTTGATGACATCTTCGCGGCAGTCTTCAAAGCGCTCCGCGCAATCTCCGCCCTGCAAAAGAAACCGTCGCCCGCACGCCGCTTCGGCAAGCTGCTCACGGAGCGTGTCCACCTCGAGAGCAGTCACCAGCGGAGGCAGCACAGTCAGCTCATTCAGCACAGCCTGCAGCGCCGCCGGGTCCGGATACTCCACCTGCTGCAATGCCGTTTTCGAACGCCAAGATCCTGGATGCCAGCCTGCCATGCAAGGTGTGGTGCTTTGCGCAACCGCAGTAGAACGACCTCAGCCGCCACACGTTTCTAACTCTTGCGCGCTCAGGGCAGCCGGCAAAAACGCATACAGAGACTGATAACACCCGGATACGCCAGCCTTGTCGGGCAGGCCGTGACAGCTCTGCTGCCCTGGGAGCAACGAAAGCAGCGCTTTTTCGTAGATACTTGTTGACAACAAAACAGGTCTGCAAATGAAGATTCGCCTCTCCCTGCTGGTGGCCACCCTGCTCTGGGCAGGCTGCGACAGTGATGTTGTCGAAGACATTGGAGCACGAACACTGTACCTGCGCCTCTTCGACACCCCGGCGCAACCCAATGACTACCACTATGAAGGCTGGATCAACATCGATGGGCTTGACAAGTCATTTGGCAAGTTCAGTGTGGATGAACACGGCAGGCCTGTAACGCTTGACGGCACGCTGATCGATGCAGGCCGCTTTGAAACCAGCTTTGACCTTGATTCATCGCTCTACGCTTTTGTCACCATTGAGCCACCAGGAGATGCGGATGATGTGCCCTCTCAAACGCGCCTGATGGGTGGACTCATCCGCGACCATGCTGCCGAGCTCCTGGTCACCAATTACGAAGGCCTGGAAGACGGGCTGGTGCTTTCCATGGGCTCCTACATCCTTGCTACACCCACCAATGGTCCCAACACCGATGAGACCTCCGGCATCTGGTTTGTCAACCTCACCGCAGGCGACATGGGGAGGGGTCTGCGCGTGCCTGTCCCGCTTGCAGGGTGGCACTACGAGGGATGGGTCCAGGTTGAAGGGGCCACGCTTTCCACAGGCGCAATCCCACACCACAGCCGTGACGATCTGGCTGCCCCCTACAGTGGCCCAAACCCCACGTTCGGCTTCCCTGGCGAGGACTTCCTGCACAATGCGCCGCCAGGCGTAAACTTTCCGCTCAGGCTGGGCGGCGCCTTCATCATCGTGTCACTGGAGCCGGACCCGGACCCGGACCCGGGTACCCGATCCACCATGGAGCTGCTGCGCGGCCGAGTACCCGGCGAGCCGCGGTCGGATTCAACCTATTTCCTTGAGCTGAACCTGGACGGGTTTCCTGCCGCAGAGCTGACGATTCCGCTTCCTGTTCAGTAGCGCGTCAGGCTGTCTTCGTGCGGTACTGCACCCGCATGCGCTCGCGCTGGGCACGCACCTGCCGCTCAGCAGCATCAAGGGCTTCCGTCAGCGCCGCGGCTTCCGTATCGGCCTTGCGGACCGCTACGACGTTTGAAGGCTTGATGTAGAGAACAAGCCGGCACCGATAGCTGGCGTTGCGTTTGGTGCCTTTCATGTTTTCAATCGCTATTGCCGCGCCGGCAATATCCTTGTATCCTCCCGCAAGCCGCTGAATGCGATCGGCCACCTTGGCTTTCATGCCTTGTGTAAGCGTTGCGTCTTCGACCGCGTATTCAATAGCAAAGTCCGTGCGCGTGCGTGCTCGTTTGGCCATAGTCTGTCCCGATCTAAGATTGTAACGGATAAAGGGCTTCATACTTTCTGCGCACATATGCCAGCCATGGAGCGGCGCTGAGCTGCTCCCCGATCAGTGCCGCAGCCGACCGACTGCGGCCAAACCGGTAAATGCCCGTACGAAGCCATGCGAGCAGGTCTGTGTAATCTCCACGTGCCATGGAATGATCCAGGTCAGGCAGCGCTGCACGGGCACATGCAAAGATCTGCGCAGACATGAGGTTACCCAGTGCATACGTAGGAAAGTATCCAATGGCTCCCAAAGCCCAGTGGATGTCCTGAAGAACACCTTCCGTGTCAGAACCCGGCCGTACGCCCAGATACTCTTCCATCTTCGCATTCCAGAGCGCCGGCAGATCCTGGACCGCTACCTGCTGATCAACCATTGCCTGCTCCAGATCGAAGCGGAGCATGATGTGCAGGTTGTAGGTGACCTCATCCGCCTCAACGCGGATGGCAGCCGGCGTCACACAATTGACAGCACGATAGAAGGCATCCAACGACACGACGCCAAGCTGGTCGCGAAAACGTTCCCGCAGGTCCGGATACCAGTACTCCCAGAAAGACCGGCTCCGTCCGACCAGGTTTTCCCACAAGCGTGACTGAGACTCATGCAGGCCCAGCGAGGCGCCTTCGGCCAAGGGGGTGTTTTCCAGCGCAGCATCTATTCCCTGCTCATACAGCGCATGACCCGCTTCGTGCATCGTGCTGAACAGCGCCGAAGGGAGGCTCCGCTCGTGCAGGCGGGTGGTGATGCGCACATCATCTATGGAAAAAGACGTGCTGAAGGGATGCGCACTGACATCCTGCCGGCCGCGCATCAGATCGTACCCCAGCTTGCGGAGCACATCCATGCCGAATGCCCACTGGACCTCACTGTCAAATGCCTGGCGCAGGAAGGTCGTGTCTGGCCGATCACATCGCGCAATAGCCTGCACAATTGGCACAAGGTCCCGGCGCAGTGAGGCAAAGAGACTTTGCACGACCGATGTGCGCATGCCCGGCTCATATTCATCCAGGAGCGCGTCATACCGGCACACTGCGTAGCCCAGTGCCTCCGCTTTCTCGATGGTCAACGCAAGGATGCGCTCCAGATACGGAGCAAAGCGCTGGAAATCGTTCGTGCTTCTTGCCATGCGCCACGCTTCCCTGGCCTGACCCGAGGCCAGGGCCAGATCGCGAATCAGGTGCGGCGGGATCCTGCGCGCACGATCATAGTCGCGCCGGGTCACCGCCACAAGATCCGCACCCCATTCGTTCAGATCCAAGCCGGCAAGGCGATCCAGGAGCACTCCGACCCTGTCGTCCGTGAACTGCTCATGTGCCAGCTTCCTCAGCGTAGCAACCTGGCGGATGCGTGCTGCCACGGCCCCGCCTGGCATGTAGGTTTCCTGGTCCCATTCCAGAACCTGCGCCGCCCGGTGCAGGTCGTCAATCGCACCAAGCAGGGTGCGCAGCTCACCATATTCCTTCATGCGTGTGTGTGATTATTGCATGTGAAACAGTGGCCGCAGCATGACCTCCCGGACAGCGACAGGCGCTTGTCACGGTAAGCAGGCCCTAAGGAATAACGCCGCGCTGAAGCCCGTATCTCAACAGCAAACCTCTGCAGCATGCCGCCACTACCCGTACAGGATCATTTTTACCTCCAGCGTGTGAAAGCGTGCCAGCCGCCAACGTAGCTCAGTTGGTAGAGCAGCTCACTCGTAATGAG
>JAAXGV010000004.1 GCA_012271185.1 Rhodothermales bacterium | reverse complement strand
ACAGCACGATTGGGACTTGACTCGGAGCAAGACCGGGCACCCTTTGATCGGGGACGTTTGTGCCTGCCCGCAAGAGCCGCTGAGCAGCTATCCACTGGTTCCGTCACGCCACTGTATGGATCAGGGTGGAAGCGCTTCCTAAACACCGTTTTGCTGCTTTAGTATCCAGTAACCTGCAATGCCCTGATTGTTAAGGAGCGGTATCCGGTGTATTTTGATATTGTACCGGCCATGGGTTTGGTCGTGCCGCCGCGCAAGTGCTGCTTGCCAGAGCATCCGCCCGCACATGAACCCGGTGCAACAGACAAGCCCGCAACCCAAATCACATAATGCTATGAAAGCAGCTTTTTTCTTGCTTACCCTCGGTCTGGGCGTAGTCTTGGCCGTGCACCTTGCGATGAACGGCAAGGTCGGTGAGGCGATCGGCAACCCCCGCGTGGCCAATGCCGTCTTCTGGTGTATCGGAGCGGTGACTGCCATTATCGTCGGCCTGACAGGCTGGAAAGCCGGTGTCCTCTCACAGCTGTCAAACGTGAGCCCCTGGCTGCTCACCGCCGGAGCACTGGGCGCGCTGCTCGTGTTTGCCATTGCCGCGCTTATCCCTGAGGTTGGCGCAGCCGGCCTTTTCATTTCCCTGCTGAGCGGCCAGGTCATCACGGCAATGGTGATGTCGCACTACGGGTGGCTCGGGTCGCCCGTGGAACAGGTCAACATCTACAAGATCGTCGGTGTCGTGCTTATGATCGGCGGAGCGATTATCGTCACGTACACGGACGAGATATTTCGCCTGAACTGATTATGAACAAGGTCACGCTCGGAAACATAGCCGTCAGCGCGCTCTGCTACGGCACAGACCTCATCGGCAGCCGTATCAGCGAGGATGACTCCCATGCGCTCCTGGACGTCTTTGCGGACCATGGCGGCACCTTCATTGACACCGGCAACTTCTACGCAAGCTGGTATCCCGGATGTGTTGGCGGCGAAAGCGAATCCACCATCGGGCGCTGGATGGCCGCACGCGGAAACCGCAGTGAGATCGTCATTTCAACGAAGCTGGGTTTTGACTATCCTGGTTGCGATGGGGGCCTTAGCGCTGCCGAGATCACCCGTGAATGTGAGAAGAGTCTCAGGCGTATGCAGACCGATCACATTGATGTCTACTATGCGCACCGGGATGACTTTGATACGCCTTTGGAAGAGACCATGGAGGCATTCTATGGCCTGGTACAGGCGGGCAAGGTGCGTGTATTGGGGGCCAGCAACCTGTGGCTCTGGCGCGTGGCGGAAGCCAACATGCTCAGCAGTCTGAGGGGCTTCACGCCGTACAGCGTTATTGAGCAGCGATACACGTACTTTCGGCCCCGGCATGGCGCTGACTTCGGGCCGCAGATCTTCATCACAGAAGATATGAAGCGCTTCTGTGCGCATCACGGGATAACGCTGATCGCATACTCCATCCTGCTCCAGGGAGCTTATACCCGGGCAGACAGGCCTGTCCCTGCGCAATTCGCCGGGCCTGAGGCTGACGAGCGTATGGCCGCCCTGCTCTCCGTGGCAGAAGAAACCGGCGCAACCCCAAACCAGGTCATCATCGCCTGGATGCGTCAAAGCAACCCGCCCGTACTGCCGATCATAGCAGGGAGCAGAAAGGAGCAGATCCTGGAAAACATAGGCGCGCTCCGCATCACACTGACGGATGCGCAGATGGAGCGGCTGACGAGAGTTGGCGACCCTGACGTGAAGCAGGCATGGCTCCGGTAATCAAACACTCATCATATCAGCAAAAACTCCATGGCTAGGTTTGCATGGCTTCTGGCATTCATGGTTCCGGCCATTCCGGTCCAGGCTCAGGAGGTCATTTTTATTCCCGTCAAAATCGACGGGCCCGTTCATGATCCGCTCCGGAACAGCTACTGGTTCGGCCCCTTTTCGGAGACCGCCTCCGTGGCTGACCTGGACAATGACGGCGACTACGACATCGCTGCAGGACGCAACTGGTACGAAGCGCCTCTGTGGATCAAACATGAGCGTTACCGCCCTGGCGCAGAGCCCAACGGCCCCGAAACCGAATCCAACAGCGAATTTGCTTTGGACGTGGACCATGATGGCTGGGAAGACATCGTAAGCTCAGGCTGGATGTTTATGAAAGGGGCCTACTGGTATCGCAACCCGGGGCGTGCGCTTGAGCCAGGGGAGCAATGGGAGTCGCACAAGATCCACCAAGCTTTTAACATGGAGGGTGTGGTCCATGGCGACATCGATGGCGACGGCGACGAGGACATCCTTGTCAACCACTGGAGTCTCGTGGAAGGTCAAGGGATGACCTGGCTGGAACACACGAACAGCCCGCCGTACTGGGTTGAACATATCATAGGCACCGATGGCGATACTCACGGCAACGGCCTGGGCGACATCAACATGGATGGACGCATGGATATTGTCACGGGCCAAGGCTGGTATGCACAGCCGGATGACCCCCGTGGCCCATGGCCGTTCCATGCGGACTGGGACTTCAGGAGCGCCCAGTCAGAAGCGGCAATAGCCACTGCCCATCCAGATGTTGTTATAGATGTTAATGAAGATGGGCTTAACGATGTCATCATCGGGTCCGCACATGCCTATGGCCTCGCCTGGTACGAGCAGCGCGTAGACGCAAACGGCAACCGGTCTTTTGTGCGCCACTGGATTGAAACCGACCACAGCGTGTTTCACACACTGGCCTTGGGCGACCTCAATGGCGACGGCAAAGACGATCTCATTGCAGGCAAGCGGCTCTTCGCACATTACGGCGGCGATGTGGGTGTTGGTGACCCGTCTTTTGTGTTCTGGTATGACATCAAGGGTGGCATGTTTGAGCGGCACATCCTGTCCTACAACCATGTGCCCTATTACCCGGACGAGGGCGGTATCAGTCCCCCGCCCAACAACGTTGTCGGTGTAGGCATGAAGATCAATGTCAAGGACATGGACAAGGACGGACGCCAGGACATCGTACTGGCCGGCAAGACGGGTCTCTACGTGTTTTACAACCAGGGGAATCCGCCCAAACCGAAGTATGCAAACGCACTGCCGCCGTACTACACATACCCGACCTGGCGAGAGTGGCCCGCATACCGGGCGCTCTTCAATGGCAAAGACTTCACCGGGTGGAGAGTACCGGAAGGCGATGGCGGCCACTGGAAAGTGGTTGACTACATGATCGATTACGACGCGCTTTCGGAGGCCGAAGAAAAACATCTCTGGACCGAAGAGGAGTTCGGCGACTTCCAGCTGCATGTGGACTGGCGCTTCAAAGGAGCCAGCGGGATGTTTGACATGCCTACGATCTTGCCGGACGGGTCCTACAAGACCGATGAAAACGGCGAAACCATCACCAAGCCCACGCCCAACTCGGATTCAGGAGTCTTTCTGCGGGGCACCACGCAACAGGTGAATATCTGGAATTGGGGTGCAGGATCGGGTGAGCTCTGGGGTGTGCGCACGAGCCCCGGCGCCACGCCTGAGCAGCGTGCCGCCGCAGTCCCCAAGATGAAGGCGGATAATGCGATGGGAGAATGGAACTCGATGGACATCACGCTGATCAGCAATCGCATATCGGTTATGCTGAATGGGCACTGGATCATTGAGGATGCCGAGATTCCCGGCCTGCCGGCGCGTGGACCCATCGCGCTGCAGCATCATGGCGGCTGGGATGAAGAGGCCGGCGCGCTTGACCCCACCTCCAGCAACATCCAGTTTCGCAATATCTGGATTCGCGAGCTGGATGGCCCGCTGGCTGTGGAAGACCCTGCGGACGATCCTGAAGGCTGGGAAACGCTCTTTAACGGGAACGACCTGAGCGGCTGGCTTACCGGAGAGAACAACAAGTTCGTTGTCGAAGACGGAGCGCTCACCGTCAAACGCGAAAACCCTGATGGTCAGGAGCACAACCTGGACTATCTCTGGACGGAGGAGCGGTACGGCGACTTTATCTTGGAATTAGAGGCCAAAGTCATCGATGGCACGAACAGCGGCGTCTTTTTCCGTACTGACGACATCATGGACCCGGTCTATACCGGTTTGGAGGTCCAGGTAGTGAACTCATATGGCCTTCCTTTTACCTCTGCCACGCGTAGTGCTGGTGCCATATACGACCTTGAGGCTCCATCGAAGAATGCCATCAACCCGCCTGGGGAGTGGAGCACATATCGCCTGACGTGTCGTGGAAGCCGCATCCAGGTCACGGTTAACGGGGACGAAGTAATTGACATGGATATAGCCCGATGGCGCACACCACACCAGAATCCTGACGGCTCGTGGAACAAGTTCCCTACGCCAGGCACCGCCTTTGCACAGGAAGGACATATCGGCCTGCAGGATCACGGGCAGCCTGTATGGTATCGCAATATTCGCATCAAGCGCCTCGATTGATTCTGCATGAGATTGCTACTTTTTGCGCTTTGCGGGCTGGCAGTGTGCTCGCTGGCTCAAGCGCAGCGGATGAGCGGGTATGACATACTGGTCTTTTCAAAAACCGAAGGGTTCAGGCATGATTCCATCGAGCCCGCCATCGTAGCGCTCAAGGCGCTGGGGGATGAGAACGGGTTTGCTGTTGTGGCGACAGAGGATGCGGGGATGTTTGCACCGCCACTGCTGTCCGAGTTTGAGTCCGTAGTGTTTCTGAACACTACACTGGATGTCCTTGACAGCCTGCAGCAGGTGGCCTTTCAGTCCTATATCCAAGGGGGCGGCGGGTTCGTCGGCATCCATGCGGCCGCGGGTACGGAGTACGACTGGCCTTGGTACGGAGAGCTTGTCGGGGCATACTTTGCCAGCCATCCGGCAGTGCAGGCTGCGTCCGTTCTGGCGACCGACCGTGCGCACCCTGCCACGGCCTCACTACCTCTTCGCTGGAACCATTCCGACGAATACTACAACTACAACATTAATCCGCGCGCCAACGTCCACGTTGTAGCCGTGGTCGATGAAGGGTCTTACGATGGCGGTACCATGGGACATGACCATCCAATCGCATGGGCGCACGAATTCGATGGTGGGCGGGCGTTTTATACGGGCTTGGGTCATACCGCGGAAAGCTTCAGCGATCCCAACATGCTGCGCCACCTGCTCGGCGCCATCGAGTGGGCAGCAGGCCGCGTGGAAGCCGACGTTTGGGCTACACGTGCGGACGCCTACGATGAAGTTGTGCTGACGGGAGCACTCACGGATCCCATGGAGATTGACATCACCTCTGACGGGCGTGTGTTCATCATCGAATGGGCCGGTGCCATCAAGATCTGGGAGCCGGCAACCAATGCCGTGCGCGTCGCTGGGTGGGTGCCCGTAGAGAAAGACATTGAAGACGGGCTTCTGGGCCTGGCATTGGACCCTGATTTTGATGAGAACCATTGGGTCTATATCTACTACTCTCCGGTCACGGCCGGTCCGAAGCTGAATCGGTTGTCGCGTTTCGTCTATGACGGTGAGAAGATTGATATGGACAGTGAGATCGCTGTCCTGGAGATACTGGTGCAGCGCGTGCAGTGCTGCCACTCTGGCGGCTCCGTGCAGTTTGACAAGGACGGTCTGCTGTACCTGTCCACTGGTGACAATTCCGGTGGCGTACGGGATCACGCGGACCCCGTGCGCCGGCGCCATGCAGACCAAGGGCGTACCAGCGCCAACACCAACGACTTGCGCGGCAAGATTCTGCGGATCCGGCCCGAGCCTGACGGCACATACTCTATTCCGGAAGGGAACCTGTTCCAGGCGGACTCTCTGCACCGCGGCGAAATCTGGTCAATGGGTCATCGCAACCCGTTCCGGATCTCCATAGACGACAGCACAGGCTGGGTGTATTGGGGCGACGTTGGACCGGGGACTGTTGGCGGGTGGGATGAATTCAATCAGGCACAGGGACCGGGCTTTTTTGGCTGGCCCCTGTTTACCGGATACAACCTCGCCTATCCGGACTACTATGCGTACGGCGTTGAAGCGCCTGATCCTGGTTCGTCAGCGCCGCTGAATCTGTCTCCATACAACACGGGCGCACAGGAGCTGCCTCCTGCGCAGCCTGCATGGATACAGTATTTCTACGGACCCTCTGAAGAATATCCGGAACTGGGTGCCGGCGGCCTGAACCCCATGGCCGGTCCTACCCTACACTACAATGCGGTAACTGCACATCCTGCTGCGTTGCCCAGCTACTACGACAACAAGGTGTTGATTTACGAGTGGATGCGAAACTGGGTTCAGGTTGTCACGCTGGACAGCGACGGCAGCGTACTCGAGATTGACCCATTCCTTCCGGGCTTTGACTATATCAGCCCCATGGACATCGAGGTGGGGCCGCATGGACGGCTGTACATAATCGAATGGGGTGACGAGTTCTGGGGCAGCAATGCCAATGCGCAGCTTGTTCGTCTGGACTACTACCGCGGGCTTGACCGGCCTGCGCTTCCCATGGTTACCGGTCGCATATCGCAGGATCCTTTTGAAATCACATGGCCGCCCGACGGCGGCATCTTCGACTTTGAGGCCGAGATCCGGTATGAGGTCGCGGTCCGTGATCAGATCATTGCTGACCAGTCCGTTGTTCGCACATTCACAGGCTTTGACACGTCACAGTACCCACTTGAGTCTTTTTCCGGCACGCGCGGCCATTTTTCGGTCTCGCATGCCTACACCCACTCACCGGATGTCCACTATGTAGACCGTTTCGCTGTCGTTGAAGCATGCCTTAAAGATGTGTGTCATCATATACGTCTTCAGCCCCGCACCAAGGAGGCCGAGCACACCTCAAGGAGCAGACACGCGACACGCAAGACCTACTCTGCCCGTCCCGCCAGTGAGCACTGGGGCAAGACAGCGCTTACAGTCATGCAGGTGGAGGCAAGGTCTGTCCTGGAGTACGGCCCACTCAACCTTCACGGCATAGACTCGCTCACTGTGCGCTTCAGGGCCACGGCATCCGGCAAAATTCGCATCCGTCGGCACAGAACCACGCTACTTGCGTTAATTGAGACAGGTCCGGAAGCAGGTACATCCGTTCTGCCACATCAGGCGGGCTACCTGGCCAGTGTTCCACCGAATGCCGCAGGCCTCAGCCAGCTTGAAGAAGGTTCTTACGATCACTGGCGCGAAATCACCGTACCTGTTGACGATCCCGGTGATACGTTCACCTTGGTCGTGGACTTTGAGACTGAAGCCGAAAAAGTGTTTCTGGAGCTGGACTGGATCCGCTTTCACGGACCCAGTGTTCATTCCAACCCTTTGCAATTCTAGCCTGTTATGAATCACACTATTAGCCGTCGCAGCTTTCTGCAGACCTCAGCCTTGGCTGCTGCTGGTCTGGGCCTTTCAGGGCGCACCTTGGCGGGGTCTCACTCACCGTTTAAGATCTCGCTTGCACAATGGTCACTGCACCGCTCGTTGTTCGCTGGCAGGATTGACAACCTTGACTTTGCCAAGGTCGCTGCTGAGAACGGGATATATGGCCTTGAGTACGTGAATCAATTCTTCAAGGACAAGGCCGAAGATCAGGTCTATCTGGCCGAGATGAAGGCGCACGCCGATGGCGAAGGCGCCGAGAACATCCTCATCATGTGCGATGGTGAGGGCCGCCTGGGTGATCCTGATGCAGCCAAGCGCACGGAATCTGTTGAACGGCACTACAAGTGGGTCACGGCTGCCAAGTACCTGGGTTGCCATTCTATTCGCGTAAATGGGTACAGCGCGGGCTCTGCTGAGGAGCAGATGAAGCTTGTGGCCGATGGTCTGCATCAGCTTTGCCTGTTTGGCGATGAGCATGGCCTCAACGTGATCATCGAGAACCACGGCGGCTATTCCAGCAATGGAAAGTGGCTGGCCGATACTATCAGGATGGCTGACCACCCCAGGGCAGGTACTCTGCCTGACTTCGGCAACTTCCGCATCAGTGAGGACGAGACCTACGATTCTTATCGCGGCATTGCGGAACTGATGCCCTTCGCCAAGGGCGTCAGTGTTAAGCCCACTGTGTTTGATGATCAGGGCAATACATTTCCGCTGGATTACATGCGCATGATGCGCATCGTCCTTGATGCAGGGTGGAACGGTTACTGCGGTATCGAGCATGGACCTGAGGATCGCGAGATTGAGGGCATTCTCGAAGTCAAAGCCGCACTTGAGGCTGCTCGCAAAAAGCTGGCAGCTGAGTAGTCTGCGGTGCCGCAATTGGTCGCTCGCCGTGTTTCTTCCACCACGCTATTGGAGGCTGTTACCTCCTAAATCTTGCATGATGCTCCACTTGCGCTTTTGTGCACATGGTCACTGATGAATGGTGGCAAACTGCCCCGGCGGATACGAGTATGGCTTAGCGGAACTTCGTACCCGAGCACTGCGGCAGCCGGAACTGATGGTGTCACACCCGCCGAGTCAAGTCCCAATCTGGGGCTTGGCCTGCCCTTTACCCAACTTTTGCT
>JAAXGV010000006.1 GCA_012271185.1 Rhodothermales bacterium | reverse complement strand
CGAACCCCGGCTTAATCAGGAGTTCCTATATATTGCCCAGGCGTTCATTAGTTATTGCGCCATGCAGGGCAGCACCCCGACTGATAAGGAGCTTTCCGGGCTCCCTGAGGCTGCGTCTCAGTCCGAGCACAGCGCCCCGCTGACTCAGTCCTTTTCATCAGGTCTGCCTCGTAGGCGTGTAAAGGACCGTGGCCGGGCGAAGTACTTCCATGGCCGGAAGGAGGTGCTGGGCATATTGGCGGAGCTTCGCGCGGATGCGGAGCAGGGGGCAGCAGGTTACCAAGGCACGACCTTTCTGATACAGGGAGCGCCTTGAGCAGGGAAAACCGCACTGCTGCATCAATGCGCTGTGGAAGCTGCGGAAGACGGCTGGACCGTGGCGAAAATAGATTCGCGCGCCTTGTACGATCCGGTACGTATGTCTGAATGCCTGGGTAAACCGTATATCATTCAGTCTGAACGCAGCCTTGGGGCCACGCCATGGGTTGCATCGGTGTTACGGTCGAAAATCGAGGCGGGAATTTCCAGTGTGTCTCGGCCCCTCGAAGTCGCCGCGCAGGAAATGAAGGGGCTGATGCTCGTGCTGGACGAGGTGCAGGATATCCGGGACTATGCCGACCACTCGCACAAGCCAGAGGTCAAGGATACGCTGAATTTGATACATAATGGCGAAGTAGGGCGTCCTGTCATTCTCCTGGCCGGCGGACTGGGGACATCAGAGGATGCGTTCAGCAGTCTGGGTGTGTCCCGCTTTTACCGTGGATGCGTAGTGAACCTGGGGCGGCTGGCCTCTGAACCGGAGCGGGCCATTATCCGGGATTGGCTGGTTCAGGACGGTGGGGCGGAAGGGGATGCAACGCCTTGGATCGATGCTATTGCCAGGGAAACGCACGGCTGGCCGCAGCACATCATTACCTTCACAGAACCAGCTGCCGGGATTGCATGCGCCTGCCATGGGCAGATGACGCCTGGCGGGTTGGAAGCCGTGTTGCGGCAGGGGCAGCAAGGGAAAGAGGAATACTATTTCGCCCGGGTTAAAAAGCTCTCCAAGCAGGACAGAATGGCGCTCGGGGAAGCGCTTGTCACGTTGCCCCTTGGCGCGTCGCTGGAGGAGGCGGATGTCTTGCACATACTTTCGTGGAACCACGCACGCGAAAAGGCGGGACAGGTGTTCAAGCGTATCGTGCACAAGGGCGTACTTGCGCAGACACGGGAAGGCGACTTTGCGGTTCCCATCCCTTCCATGCAAGACTGGCTGGTGGATCAGTACAGACGTGGTCGCATCCGTACGCAGCGGCGGGAAGCGGGCTTATAGGCCTGGGCCACGCTCTGCAAAAGCCGGCAGTTTTACGGACGTTTTCCAATCTCTTGTTGCAATGTGTCCGCAGCAGTACCCTGCTGCTTTCCCACACCAGCAAAAACCAAATTACAGCACAATTGGGGCTTAACTCGTGCATCAGAACCTTCAACAAGGGCACATGAATGACCTTCCCGCGAGGTGTCGGCTTCACTGACACAATCAGATTGGCAGGGCGGCTGCTCCGTCAGGGTGCTGAATCTGAGCGCGCCGGGAGCCAACCTGCTTTGTGCATGCGGGAAGGGTGGTGTGGGTCGCTCTGAGCGTGCCGCAGCGGCTGGGGTGCCGGACAGCACGTGCGAACGCCGGTATGGCATGCTTGCTACATGGCCGTGCTTTGCGGATAACGTCAGCAGAGCAAATCCGCATGATTGGCTGGCTTATCTTTGACCTGCGGCTTGTGCCGCCTTTTTGCTTGGGGATGCAGGGTTCATGACCGCCATACGATTCCACTCAACCAGTTCACCTGCAGTATGAAGATGACCGCTAGCGCGTTTGCCGGGCTGCTCTTGCTGACTTTGACTGCACATGGGCAGGGTGTGGAGCCTGTGCCTGCTGATGCCGCAGCGCTCTTGGGGGAGATGCGGTTTCGCATGGTTGGTCCATCACGGGGCGGACGTGTAACAGCCGTTGCCGGGCACCGGGCTGCGCCGCGCACCTTCTATATGGGTTCCACGGGCGGGGGCGTCTGGAAAACAGAAGATGCAGGCCAGTCGTGGGAGAACATTTCCGACGGATATTTTGAAACCGCCTCTGTTGGGTCAATAGATGTCGCGGATAGCGACCCGGACATCATCTATGTGGGGACGGGATCCGAGGCCATACGCAGCAATGTGATCATCGGGCGCGGTCTTTACAAGTCTGCCGATGGTGGAGACACGTGGTCGTTTATGGGTCTCAGAGATACTGGCCAGATCGGGGCTGTGGTTGTTCATCCAACGAATCCTGATGTCGTGTACGTTGCAGCCCTGGGCAATCCGTTTCGGCCCAGCCCCGAACGTGGCGTCTACAAGACGGTGGACGGCGGACACACATGGAGCCATGTGCTGTTTGTGTCGGAGCAGACTGGGGCAGTGGATCTGGAGCTCAATCCCGCTGATCCGGACATTGTTTACGCGGCGCTCTGGCGTGGAGAGCGCAAGCCTTGGACTATCATCAGCGGGGATGACGATGAGAACGGTATCTATATTTCGCAGGATGCGGGAAGCACCTGGGTCAGGAGCAGAGCGGGGTTGCCGCA
>JAAXGV010000005.1 GCA_012271185.1 Rhodothermales bacterium | reverse complement strand
CCCGCCACACCTGCACAAGAACTTCATCGAACTGTATCCGCACCGCCTCCGCCATCACCGCCCCGCCCTCTTCTCCGCTTTGCGGCAACCCCACCTGAATCCTTTGCGACAAGTCTGCCGTGATCAAGAAGGCCGCCAGCAGTAACAGACCCAAGTCGATGAACCGGATGAGAAACCCGTAAGAATTGCGCATGACTAACCCAACAGTTACTGGGACGATGTACGTTGCACGAGGAAGACGGTCGGTATGTTCGCGGCATCGAGCACGCGATGGAGTTCCAACAGCGTGAGGGCCAGCGCCTGCTCGTCCGCGACCACCTCGATGCTTTGCCCGGTGGCCTGCGCGTAGCTGGCCAAAGCTTCCGATGTTAGCGTGACCAGCAGCCCTGCATCATCATACACCCGGAACAACCCTTCCGCCGTCACCGCCACCGATAACGGAGACGGCATCACCCCCTCCCGCTCGATTTCCTCACTGTAGGGCAAGGTGATACGGTACGGATCGATACTGGCGATCGCCATCAGGCTCAGCAGCAGCAGTAGCGTGATGTCGACCAGGCGCAGGATCAGGGACTGCCTCATGAATTGCTGTTCGTCTTGAGCGCAAGTAGCCGATAGCGAACGTCAGCGGACCATTCCTCTGCCGTCGCCATGTATTTGCTCGTCCAGCTATGGAGCAGCGCCTCCAGGAACTCCAGCACGATCGACACGATGATGCCCAGTAGCGTAGATACAATCGCTATGGCGATGCCCGCAAAGATCGTCTGGGCATCCCGGGCCTCTGCCGAGAACAGTGCGTAGATCCCTACGAGGGTACCCAACAGCCCTAAGCCTCCCGCGGTGCTAGACAAAAAGACCACCATCCGCTGGGTACGCATGTACATCGTGCGTGCCCCGTTAATCACACTGTGCGACTCGTAACCCAGTGCGGACGGCTCGGGTACGCTGTGCCATACCTCACACATCCCCTCCAAGGCCCGCCGGTACAGCGTGTCCTTATTCTCCGCCAGCGCGTGCGTGAAGTCCTCCATGCTGGCACCCTGGATGTTCATCCTCTGCAGACTGCGGGCGGCACGGTCATCGAGAAAAGTTCGGACGGCCGACAACGCAAGCGTCATCAAGCCTGCGACCAGCACCAGCAGGATCGGCCACTGAAATCCGCCCGCCTGGGCAAGAAGGTCTAGTATGGACCACTGCTGGGTCGAGGCCGCTACCCCATCCAGCAACGGCTGAGCCGAATCGGGTGGAACTGCTTGGAATACTAGAGCTGCAACGCCATCACGCATAGGAGCAAAGGTAAGGTATGTTTACAAGGGTTTAGTCCAAGGAGATCTTCACGTCCAGCCTCTGGCCGTCGAAGGGCACGTCAACACTCCTTTCTACGAGCGTCGTCTCATCCACCACGTCCACCACGCGAAGCGTGTAGCGCCCCGCCGGCAAGCGAATGGCAAACCCCCCGTCCCGGTATACGGGCACCGTGTCCACCACCGTCTGATCCTTCAGCACCGCCACCTGAAGCCTGCTTGGCGCACGGGTCTGCGTCACAATACGTCCCCGTATCAGGGGCAAGCGTTGTAACGGGATGTCTATTTTTTTGATTCGCCCAGGCTCGGCGACGAAACTAAACGTATATCCCGTTGCAGGGCGAAGCCAAGGATCGCGAATAGATCGCTCGAGTATTCGAACCTGATACGCTGCATAGGGTTCCAGATGGGAGGCGCGTAGAGCTCCGTCCTTCTGCCGGCTCAGCCCCGAATGCCACAGCTGCACCTGCACGTAGGGCAGTATGCTGTCTTCCGGGTCCTTGAGACCGTTACGATTAAGGTCCTCAAACACGCGCAGCAGCACCCCGCTCTCGTTGAATGGCGCGTGGCTGAACGAGGGACGCGGATTAAAGCTGATGGTGCCATATCCGCTGTATGTGTGCGTACCACCGCTCGTGGCGCGCGTATAGACACTGCCCACACTGCTGCGCAATTGCAGCGTCAGCTGCCCCGCAGCAGTACGGGTTTCCGAGTCATAGGTCATTGAAACACCGGCATGAATCCGCTTGAAGCTTGTCATAAATTCAAAGCCATAGGTGAAGCCGGGTGCCGCACGTTCAATCACCGCATCAATCCGACTTCCTCCATTCCACATCCGGAACGTGTAGCCTCCCGTAGTTCTCCACGCCGTCCGCCGGATTCCCCTGAAGTCTGTGACATGGAGTTGGTTTCGCACGGACAGCCCACGGCGGCCATGATAGCTTATCGCGGGTGAAAGCCGTCGCGTGACCCATACCCCGCTCAGCTGGTGTCCACTAGCGCTCACGTATCCCGCCCATCGCTGCCACCGCCACGAAAGATTCGCCGATGTCCACCGGCTATTGTCGTAGTCCGAGGTGAACAAAGCCTGCGCACTGATTCCACGCCTCCAAAGCTGCATAGTCGCGGTAGGAAGCTGGAGGGGCCACGTCACATCAGCAGACAATACCATGCTATGCAGTGGACTTGCTGTAAAGCCTGCACGGTACTGCCCCTGCGTGTCGCCCTGAAGTCGCCCCGTCAGACGCGGCGTAATGCCGTACTGCAGTTCTCCTGCGCTTTCTTTCCCAATGGAAGCATCGTAGTACAAATGCCCGGGCAGGGCCAGCTCCCGGGTCGTTAGGACGTACAGGTGACGCTCATAGGGCATTTGCTCCCCCAAAGGACTGACATACAGTACGACCTCTGACGTGCCGTAGTATGTGGGTACGCGCAACCCGTAACGCCCCGCCGCATCCGCCTGAACTCTATCTGCAACCCGCCCCCCGGTACGCGCCTCTACTACGGCATGGGGCTCTACACGACCCCGAAACACGCTGGTCCGCTGGATACGGGGCGTAACGAGCGGACGATTCGTGAGGCGCACCCCATTCGTCTGCAGGTACGTACCTACAGAATACTGACCAACGATGATCCGTCCAATGTCAACGCGGGAAAGCATCTTGCTCCTCGGCCGCACAAACGTGTAGAGAAGGTCTCTGTCATACCTCTGTGTGCCAAAGCTGCCCTTGACCACCCCACCGAGCATGTTCAGGGTGTACCGTACGCTGGCATTGCTGTACACTTGCTGGCTTCTGAACCGCTGACTGGTGGCATGCCACGATAGCGTGCCTCCGCTCAGGAGATGCCTGTTGAGGTTGAACAACAGGGGGCCAGGAACCTCGCTGCCAAGAAATCGCGTGCGCTCCCGTATCGATGAGTCAAAACGCGTGGCTACCGACGAAAGCTGTAGGCTGAGCCGGGCTTCGTCAAACGAAAGGTCCGCATCAAAAACCCTCTTCAGTCCCAGGATGGTGATGAGATACATGCCCTCACTGTGCTGTAATTCCCCCAACAGGGGAATTACCTGCTCATCGTCCAAGGTTGCTGTCAGCTGATCATAATCCAGCGTAATGCTGTGTCTGGTGTCAAATGCAGACAGCGTCTGCTCGCCTGAAGTGACCGTGAATCCGAGCAGGCTCAGCAAGTCCTCTACATCAACGTAGAAGCGCTCGCCATCATGGTAGGCCTTTATAAACTCTTCCATCCCCGGTGCATGAATCACTATTGGCACGGTAAGGAAAACCCTGTCGGGATCCGTTACGGCTTGGGCATGCCCCGGCCTGATCCCCGCCATGGATATCATACAGGAGCCAACCACCACCAATACCAATACACAGGCTCTATCCATCCCGGGTGTCTAGTATCGTATTTCCAGCGGGAAGGGAGGTACGATGCTCTTCGCAAGCACCGCATCCAGTCCGGGGTAGTCCGTATCAAACGTCAGCGTCAGCACGCCATCCTCCAAGGGCGCAGAAAGGGGTATTTCAATGCGCCGCCGGGTAAAGACGGCGCTCTGCATGCGACCCAAGGCACGCTCCCCCACCATGATATTCACCCCGCCCACAAAAGGATGGGGCGAGTCATTGGTTACTAGCAGTGTCACGGTAGAGTCGGTCGTCCCCAACACCTGGGCGCTCAGCTCAGGCGCGCCCTCGCTGCTTAGCAGTACAAGGGGAGCGACCAAGCTGTACTCGATGTTGATGGCCGTGGCGAGTGCGGGAACCTCGGAGGAACGCACCGCCGCACGCTCCTGCATCTTGAAGTGCATAAGCGCAATATAACCAGCATCCGGCAGGGCATCCGCACCCTCCACCATGTAGCGCACGACCCACTCGCTACCAGGTTCTAAAATTACCCTCTCGGGGTAAAAGGTGAGACGCTCGCTAAGATCACCGAGCAGGCCCGCACGGCCAACAACAATTGACGTGTTCTCCCCGGCGGAATCTGCCTCGACTACACCGTACTCCGCACTCACGACCACTTCCATCCCCGCCGTCCCATTGTTGCTGAGACGGAAAGACCCGTAGGGCTCTACCGCACTGATGTAAGCATATGCCGGCGAAATACTGAGCGTAGCGTACCCCCTCCCCCCCCCCCTTTCTTGTCCGTAACACCACCCACCAAGCACAACAGTGAACAGGGCGACGGTTGCGGCAGCTACGCCAGCACGCCAACGCATCTTCGGGAACACCGACAACAGGCTCATTGAATTAGGCGGTAGGGTCACGGGTAACACATAAGACACAGCTAGCAGTCCGTGAAAGACATGGGGTTCCAGAGTGAAAGGCGAAAATGGGGCACCAACGCCGAAGTAGGGTGAGTTCGGACCCAGGATGGGTACTGCGGTCTGAAAAGCCAACGAAGCGGAAAAAGCGCAGTACAGCAGGGCCGGCATGCCTTGCAAGCGCAGCTTGAACCACCGCGAAACCCCGCAGCGTGCTGATCCCGTATCGCTTGCCCCGGATCCGCCGCCGGTTGACACAGGTTGCCTGCTGGGCGTCACAGTGCCACCCCCGGCGGGGCTCGCTAATGTAGCTTCGCGGCCCTCGCACCTGCACATTCGTTGCAGTCTGATTCGAGTGGCAATCCTTGCCGGCTACCACCGCTTGTGCCTCGGCCGACAGCGGGGTCGCATCTCCACCATCCATCGTCTGCACCGTTACCGCCAC
>JAAXGV010000044.1 GCA_012271185.1 Rhodothermales bacterium | reverse complement strand
AACAGGTGCGGCTGGTCAGGAGCGTATGGGCGAAACGTAGTAGCCATGATGGCCTGCAAGGTGGTTGAGGTACATATACAAATATAGGTCACGTGATTTCCTGACCGAAGACACTTCTGGCGCGCAAACTCCTAGCATGGCTTCCCACACAAACTCAGAGCGTGCCCGTGTGTACTGCATAACAGGCCCGAGGACCGCTGCATCGTGCCGCCATCATCTGTGCGTGCAACGGGTGCGTAGCCGTAAATGCGGTGTCTGACCGCTTGAGGCCATAGCAGTGCCCTCTTGGTGTATTGTGTGGTCGCTGCCTGTCCTGGAGTCTTGCTTTCCGGTGAACATGTCGTTGCCGATCAGCGCATATGAGATCGTGTTGTTGCGGCTCCAGATTGGTTTGGAAGTAGTGCTCAGTCCCTTGCTGCTGCCTACCCACCCGGGCACCGGGAGCCCGTGGTCTTTAGGCAGCAGTGCCCCGTCCATGCGGTATGCCAGGAGACCCATGGCCTTGGCTATACGCAGTGGCTGCCGCCCCCTCTGGTGTACCGCGATCCAGGCCAACAATGTATCGTCTGTAACGTCAGCATGCTCCAGTACTTCCGCCAGAGGGACCCCGGCCTGTTCCGCCATGCCCACAGCACCGCGCTCCCTGTGCCGGATCGATCCGAAGAGCGCGCTGATTGTCTCGCATTCCAAAGCCATATTGCTGGATGTCTCTACGAGCTCGTCATAGCGCAAACGCAGGACATCTGTGATCACATCTCCTGTCACCACCAGCCGGTAAAGGCCAGCGCCCACGCTGATGCTCTTATCATTGTTCAGTACGAAGAGCCGATCCACGGATGTCAGGAAGCCAAACTGGTCTTCCAGGTTGGAGCTGCCGTGCGGGAGAAGGGTGTCGCGTCCTTGAAAGGCGTGGGGTCAGACCCGAGGCTGGCGACCTACATCCTTGCACGAGATTGGCAGCGGCGATCAGCCTGATAAACTCGTGACGCTCTTGGGTCATGACCTGCCTTGCTGGGCCACATACTGGCAGATTGCTTCCGCGGCGTTGCTGCCTACCACCTCGCCCAGGGCTTCCACGGATGCCTGCTTGACTTTGTGCACCGACCCGAACTTTCGGATAAGGCGCTGAGCGCGTTTCGGGCCTATCTGGGGGATGTTGAGCAACTCAGAATGCAAGGTCTTCTTGCGGTGCTGCTTGCGCTGCAGATTCACCGCAAAACGGTGTGCCTCATCCCGCGCTCGCTGAATCAGCTGAAGCGAGACACTCTGCTTGGACAGATACGTGGGATCTTTGTCACCCGGAAAAAACACTGCCTCGAGGCGCTTGGCGAGCCCCACTACAGGAAACTTTCCAAGGACCTGCACATCTTCAAGTGCCCGCATGGCGCTGGAAAGCTGTCCTTTGCCGCCATCGATAATGACGAGGTCGGGCAGTGGTGACTCTCCGTGTGCGACCCGCTTGTAGCGACGTGTTACGACCTCATGCATTGCCTGATAGTCGTCCGATCTGCCTTCAGGCAGACTACGAATTCTGTAACCCCGATACTCGCTCGTGCGGGGTTTGCCATTGACAAAGACGACACATGAAGCAACGGTGCCTGTTCCAGCCAGGTGCGAGATATCGAAGCACTCGATGCGGCGAGGCAGGTGCGGCACGCCGAGATCTGCCTGGAGTGCTTTGACAGCGTAGGGGATGCGGTCTTCACCCCGCTTGATCAGCTGCCGGATCCATTCTTCAACAATAAGCTGTGCATTGGCTTCCACCATGCGCATGAGTGCGGCTTTTTCGCCGCGCTGCGGCATCTTGATCAGCACCTTGTTGCCACACCGTTCGGCCAGGTAGCTTTCCAGTGCGGCAGGGCTGGCTGTCTCAGAGGACAAAAACACCTCATCAGGAATAAAGACGGCCTCGGTGTAGTAGCGCTCAAGGTAGGTTTGCATGAGCTCGGCTTCCGAGTGGCCGTCGATGCCGCTGAGGATCTTGTGCTGGCGGCCAATGATCTTGCCGTCGCGCACCCTGAACAATACAGCTGCCGCGACATTTTCTTCGCGGTGGGTGGCTACGGCGAAGAGGTCCCGGTCTACGGACTCGCTGGTAACGACTTTCTGCTTCTCGGCATAGTCCTTGATGGCTGTGATCTGGTTTCGAAGGGTTGCCGCCTCCTCAAAGCGCAGTGCCGCCGCCGCCCGGCGCATGGCGTCTTCCAGGGTCTTGACCAGTGTGGATGTCTTGCCGTTCAGAAAGGCTTCAACGCGCTTGATCGTGTGGTCATAGTCTTCCCGTGTCTGATAGCCGACACACGGGCCCGCACAGTTCTTGATGTGGTATTCCAGGCATGTCTCGTACCTGCCAGCGGCGATACGCTTGGGGTTAAGGTCCAGTGTGCAGGTCCGCAGCTTGAAAATCCGGTGAACAGCTTTGAGTGCCCGGCGCATGCTGCCTACATCCGTGTAGGGACCAAAGTACTTTGATCCGTCTTTGACGAGGCGTCGCGTTGGAAAGACGCGCGGAAACGGCTCGTTCTTGACACAGATGTAGGGATAGGACTTGTCATCCCTGAGGTTGATATTGTACCGGGGCTGGTGCTGTTTGATGAGATTGTTTTCTAGGATGAGCGCTTCGGCCTCCGTATCGGTTACGATTACCTCAACATCAGCAGTTTTCCTGTACAGTACCCTGTGCCGGCCTTCCAGCTGCTCGCGTTTTCCGAAGTGGCTGCGTACACGGGATCGGATATTTCTGGCCTTGCCGACGTAGAGCAGCGTGCCAAGGGCATCCTTGAACTGGTAGACACCGTGACCTGTGGGCAAGGTCGTGATCATGTGCCAGAGCTCTTCGGTCACCGCTGCGCTATGCCAAAGTGTGCTAGCAGTACAGGCGTCAGGGCGATAGCATCTACTTGGCCTGGGGCTTGATCCAGTGTTGGCAGGATGCACAGCCGACTGCCATGGCATGCGCGGTGGAGAGACTGTGCGGTCTCAGCCAGCACATCGGGGGCGCTGATAAGTAAGGGTGCATCGCAGCGTAGCATGCCAGACGGGATATACGAGTCTACCAGATGCAGTGCAAGCGTTCGGCAGCCGCCGTCCTTTCTTTGTGCATATTCAAGTGCATCTGCCGGGTTTCCGCCGACCACTAGGAAGTGTGCCAGCTGGACGCCGTCTTGGTGCATGCTGTGGCAGGCATCGTCAAATGAGTGGACCGTGAGGAGTGCCGCATGGCGCACCAGATTCTCGGCAAGTGTAGCGTGTGCTTTCGGGGTCACAGCTAGGACGTGAGGCAGGGCTCTCGCCTTACCGGGATTCTGGCAGAGCTCAATAAGAACGCCGGCGGTTTCCTTGGGGTGCAGAAAAAATATCCGTTTGCCGCCTGCGCCGAGTGTTGGTTCCTGGCTAAGTGGGGTAAAGCCGGCCTGCTTCAGGCGGCGCATCTCCGCATCGATATCCGGTACAGTAAAGGCCAGGTGATGAAGGCGACCTTTCCTGGACTCCAGAAACCTGGCAACGGGCGAATCCGGCCCCGCAGCTTCCAGCAGTTCCAGCTTGACCGATCCCGCATCCAGGAAGTGCACGTTAACGCTCTCATGGGGCACGTACTCCGACCAGAGACTTTCCAGTCCAAGCAGTGACTGGAAAAGCTCCGCAGCTTCCTGCGCCTGCGGTACGGCAATGGCCACGTGGTCGAGTTTGCGTAGCATGGTCAGAACTTGTGGTACATTCTATGAGGACGCATTCACATTCAGGATCAACCCGGTTTTATGCCACCAGAGTCCGAGGGCGCGCGTGCCCGGGCCGTGCAGGTGCTGCTGCGGATTGACGTTGGCGGTGCATATACTGGTAAAGTACGGCAAAGCAGTCAGGGTGCTGCCTTTGCACGGCAGGTTACTGACCTGGTAGGGGGTGTCATGCGCTGGCGACGGTATCTGGATTTTCTGCTGGCTGCGCAATACACAGGTGCTTTTGCCAGGGTTGAGCCGCGCCTGAAGCAGATTCTGCGCATTGCGGCCTATGAGTGCCATATTGCCGGCAAGCCGGCCTACGCTGCGGTTAGCAGTGCGGTGCAGCTTGCCAAAAGCATGGTTCGTCCTGGTGCCGGGCGCCTGGTCAATGCCGTCCTGCGAGGATTGCAGCGTGCGGAACCGCTGGTGCCCGATACTGGTGACGTTGCCAACGACTTGGGTATTCGTTACTCCCACCCTACTTGGATGGTTGCGCGTTGGCTTGAGCGTCTGGATCTTCCGGCTACGCGGGCGCTATTGATGCACAACAACGAACGCCCCTGGTATGGCCTTCGATGCAACACGCTTCGGGGGTCGCCGCAAGCCTTGCAGGCCCGTCTGACAGCACTGGGTGTGCGCTGGAAGCCGCCTGCCTATCTGGACGACTTCGTGCGCGTTGCACGGATTGGCGGCATAGGGCGTGCTGGTCTGCTGGACGATGGCTGGTGTGCAGTTCAGGATGAGGGGGCGGGTCTGGTGGTGCGACTCTTGAACCCCCAGCCTGGTGATTATGTCTTGGACCTTTGTGCTGCGCCGGGCGGCAAGGCCACGTATGCCGCCACGCGCATGCAGGACCGGGGAAGTCTTCTGGCAGTGGATCTCCACGAAGGCCGGCTGCGGCAGGTAGCCAGCGCTGCACGCTCCCAACAGCTCAGCTCGATAAAGACCTGTGTAGCGGATGCCCGGATACTCGAGGCTGCACCCGCTATGCGGGTGCTGGTTGATGTGCCCTGTACAGGGACTGGTGTCCTGGGCAAGCGAGCTGACTTGCGCTGGCGTCGTTCACCAGAAGATCTGGAGCGCCTCACGGACATCCAGGACCAGCTCATGGATGCCGCGGCGCGCTGCGTGCGTCCGGGAGGGATCATGGTTTACAGCACCTGCTCAATAGAGCCGGAGGAGAACGGGATGCGCGTAAAAGCTTTCCTGGGCCGTCACGAGGCATTTGCGGTCGAACACGCTGGTCGTTACCTGCCAGGCGGTGTTGTCACCGGTGACGGGTATCTGCAGACTCTGCCGCCGGGGCATGCTGCCGACGGTGCTTTCGCGGCACGCATGCGACGCAGGACCTGAATTTTCTGTGGAGCAGGCTCCTCGGCGTCGTGACGGGCCGTCGTCTGCACCGTTACCGCCACCA
>JAAXGV010000061.1 GCA_012271185.1 Rhodothermales bacterium | reverse complement strand
AGGCATCCGCGCTGGTCGTTGCCCGCGGCGGCAAGATCTTTGCCGACGGTGCGCCCACCCGGCCTGTCATCTTCACCTCCGTTCAGGACAACATCTCGTCTGCTGATCTTCTGACGTATGAGGACCGCGGCCTCTGGGGCGGCATCGTCATCCTCGGCCATGCAGGCACCAACAACCCCGGCGACGCCAGCGGCGATTACAAAGAGATCGAAGGCGTGAACGAGATCCTCCCTGACGGCGATACGCGCGCGGAATACGGCGGCAGCGACGACGCGGACAACTCGGGTGTCATGCGCTATGTCTCCATCCGTCACACCGGCATCAACATCGGAGAATCTGATGGCAACGAGATCCAGGGCCTAACGCTGGGCGGTGTCGGCAGTGGCACTGTCCTCGAATACATTGAGTCCTATTCGTCTGGTGATGACGGCGTCGAGTTCTTCGGTGGTACCGTCAACCTGAAGTACTTCGTCTCCGCGTTCAATGCTGATGACGCCGTGGACTGGGATCAGGGCTGGCGTGGTAAGGGCCAGTTCTGGTTCGTGCTGCAGGGTACAGACAAGGCGGGTGCCGCTGCGGAGATGGATGGCGCCGGTGGCGATGAGCACTTCCAGCCTTACGCCATACCCACCCTCTACAATGTGACGTATGTCGGCCCCGGCGTAGGAAACCAGCCGGAGTCCGACCAGGCCCAGATGCTCATCTTCCGTGACAATACCGGCGGGTTCTACCACAACTCCATCTTCACCGACTTCCAGTCCAGCGAAGGCGGCTACGCGCTCAAGATCGAGGACATCGATAACACCGGCACCAAGGCGGAGGACAGTCGCCAGCGCTTTGAGGCAGGGGACCTGGGCTTCACCCACAACATCTTCTGGGCATTCGGGGCCGGCAACGATCCGCTCAGCTGGATCAATGTGGGAAACGACGCGGCTTTTGTCACCGAGATCGGCACCTACATGCAGGCCAATAGCAACACGGCCGACGTTGATCCCGCGCTGCGTGGTATTGAGCGGGGCGCGCAAGGGACCGGCATGCTGGACCCACGCCCCGCCGGCAACAGCCCGGCATTCTCGTTGCCTATGGCAGCCTACCCGGAAGACAGCCCGTTCTTTTCCCCCGCCAGATTCATTGGCGCTTTTGGTCGCACCAACTGGACCCGTGGCTGGACCGCGCTGGATAACCTGGGCTACAATGGCGACATCGCTGTTGCGATCGAAGAGGTGGCCGCGGAGCTCCCAACGGGTATCATGCTCCACCAGAACTACCCGAACCCGTTCAACCCCGAAACAGTCATCGAATTCGGTATCGAAAACGCGCAGCACGTGCGCCTGGCCGTATATGATGTGCTGGGGCGCCAGGTTCGGATACTCCATGAGGGCCCAACCCGCGCAGGCACGTTCCAGGTTGTGTTCAACACGCTCGACCTGGCCTCTGGCCTGTATCTTTACCGGTTCGACACAGCAAGTGGCAGTATCACACGTACCATGACCCTGGTCAAATAAACAAGCGCATGGCAATCTCCGGATCGCCTGTCATGCGTGACCCGCGACTATGAAACAATTCAGCATGCTGTGGGGCGTCTTAGGCCTGCTGGGCACCCTGTTTGTGTTCTTTGTGAGCCTGGAGGTCATGGGGGACTCTTTCAAGCTCATGAGTGGCGGCCTTGCTGAACGACTTTTGAGCACTACGTCAAATCCGTTTGTAGGACTCTTTATTGGTATCCTGGCGACTTCGCTGGTACAGAGCTCATCAACGGTGACATCGCTGACCGTCGGCATCGTCGCCGGTGGTGGACTCACAGTAGCAGGCGCCATCCCGATTGTTCTGGGCGCCAACGTCGGCACCAGCATCACGAACACGATAGTGTCGCTGGGACATATCGCACGCAGAGACGAATTTGAGCGCGCCATGGGGGCAGCCACAGTACACGACTTCTTCAACTTGCTGGCCGTGGCGATCTTCTTCCCGTTAGAGCTTACGACGGGTTTTCTCTCTCGTACGGCGGAGGGGCTGACCAATGGGCTGGCCAATGCAGGTGGCACCAGCCTCCTGAACCCGGTAACAGTGCTGACCGACCCTGTGGTCGAAGGCATCATCTCTCTGAGTCAGCACAATGGCATTATCGCGCTTTCGGTTGGGGTCATCCTGCTTTTTGTATCTCTGCGTTATCTAGTGATCCTGCTTCGCTCGGTGTTCCTGGGACGCTCGGAGCAACTCATCAATAAGCATCTTTTTGGGCCTGTCCCTGTCGCGCTGCTGTTTGGGACGCTGGTCACCATCATGGTGCAAAGCTCATCGATCACCACCTCCATCACGGTCCCTCTCGTAGGCGCCGGCATTGTGTCCGTCACACAAATTTTTCCCTTCGTTCTGGGCGCGAACATTGGCACCACGGTGACTGCGCTTCTGGCCGCACTGGTGCTGTCCGGCGACAGCCCGACCGGGCATGCGGCTTTGCAGGTCGCTTTTGCACACCTTACCTTTAACATGTGCGGGGTACTGATCGTGCTACCCCTCAAGAAGCTGCGACAGGTTCCAATCTGGCTCGCGACCTCCTTGGGCAAGCTTGTGGTCCGGAACCGGACCTATGCGTTCGCCTACATCGGGCTCATCTTCTTCGCCATCCCGCTCATCATCATCTTCGCCACGCGAAGCTTTAGCCCCGACACGGCAGCACCGCCTCCTGCAGAACAGCTGGAATCCGTGAGAGAAGCACCGAACACGAAATAAATGCGTACCAGCATAAGCATCGCCGGCAATCATCTCATGTCAAGCATAGAATCGGAAATACAGCGCCTGTGTGCCAGGCTGTCTACGATGTTCGACCGGGTCGATGAACAGCTCGCTGACACCGTCAACGCACTCGCCACCGCCGATCATGTGCTGGCCTCCAAGGTCCGCGACCGCGACCGCGAAGTCGACGCCATGGAGCTTGAAAACGATCAGCATTGCATACGCATCCTGGATTCGCTTCAACCGACGGATATGGCACTTCGTACGGTGATTGCATCCATGCGCATCAGCTCCAGCCTCGAACGTGTTGGCGATCAGTGTAAGAACACCTGCAAGGCGGTGTCAGGGATTGGTGCAGTAGCGGGCTGGCAGTCCAGCACCAACATACTGGACATTGCAGATGCGGCACGCAACATCATGCACAGAGCCCGCGACGCTTTCGTCCACCAGGATCGTCTGAAAGCGCGGCAGGTCCTTGCGTATGACCGTCAGGTTGACCGCGCATACCGCGAAGCCTTCGCGGCCATTGCAGTGCTAAGCCCGCGCAACGGGTCGGGCAGCGAAGCACTCCTGCATCTGGGCACTGTCACCAAGTCTCTGGAACGGATAGCCGATCACGCCAAGACCATCGCCCGCTGCGTCGTGTACTTTGTTGAGGGCACAGACATACGGTACAGTGCCCTGGCTGAGACAGTATCCGCCACGGCTACCAGCCCTTTCGCTCGCGCAGTGCGGTGATGTGCGCCGCATGGTGCCGGCCATGCCAAGCGTACGTACACAGCAGATCATCCAGCGTCATAGTCCCCTCCTCCGGGTGATGCAAAGTCCGCCGAAAGTCCTCTTCCTCCAGCGACCTGAGGAGCGTGACCCAGCGCTTGTGGAGCGCCTCCAAGAGCAGTAGGGAGACTTCGACCTCGCCAGCCCTGGCGTCCGTCAGCTCCGCCCATGCCACCTGGTCATAGGTCTTGATCACAGGCTCATCCTCCGTCAGGACCCAGCGAAAGCGAATATAGGCGTTGATATGGCTGTCAGACACATGACTGACCACCTGCCGCACGGTCCACCCCTCTTCGCGGTACGGGGTGTCCAGCTGCGTCGCTGTCAGGCCGTCTGCGGCTGCTCGCATGAGCGCAGGTGCTTCGGCAATCTGGTCAATCAGCAGCTGACGCAGCGCCGGCGTCATCATAGCCGGCCTCTGAATACGGCCTACAGGAAATCGTACATCGTTGCTCATCGCTACCGCCTCTGTTTTGTGGCGGCCTTGAACCCTGCCGCCCGTGACAGATTCCAGGTTGCGCCAAAGCGTTATATGTCACCCAGTTGCGGGCGCAGCAGCACCTCCTCTACTACGGCACGGCTGCTCAGGCTGCAGACGCCCGCCACTGTGCGCGCCACGTCCTCGGCTGCCATCAGACGTTCTGCTTCAACCGGTACGCCCGCCCAGCTGGGTGTCATCGTAGCGCCAGGCAGTATTGTCGTCACGCGTACGCCATGCGACTTCGCTTCTTCTCTGACAACGCGTGCCAGACCCAGCAGTCCATGCTTGGCGGCGCAGTACGCCGCGGCCCCCGCGTACGCCTGCTTGGATGCTACGGATGCTATGTAGATGACATGACCCTGCCTGCGCTGGACCATCCGGCCCAGGAATGCACGCGTAACCACGAAGGCGCTGGTGAGGTTTACTTCGAGCTGCGCCCGAAACGCAGCCGGCGAGGTGTCCAGCACGGAGCCTGTTTCAAACCGGCCTGCATTGTTCACCAACACATCCGGTACGCCACAGCTGTCCTGAATGCGCTGGGCAGCATGCACCACCGCCTCATCGTCCGTGACATCGACCGGGAAGCACCTGGCTTGGGCTCCCAGGCCGCGGACATTGTTGGCGACCTTGTCCAGATTCGCAGCCGACCGTGCCAGGAGGCATAGCTGCGCATGCGGCACTAACGCAAACCGCTCCGCGATAGCCTTCCCTATCCCCTGACTGGCGCCCGTGATGACAGCAAGACTCATGGACTGGCATAAAGTGAGTGACGGCGCCTTATACGCACTTCACAGCACGGTGGACGAGTCCGGGACCTCGCAGACCGGAAATCTGTACATACTGCACGCCTGCCAGCTAAAACAGTGGCTGCTGTTCCGAACATATCCTTTGAAGACATTGCAGCAGCAATTCGTGTGGCGCAGCTGCCGCCATGCGATGTGGTGCTAGGTATCGGAAGCGGGGGTACTGTTCCCGCATCGATCATTGCCTATCAGCTCGGCGTCCCGCTGCGAATAGACTGGTTCAGTTACCGGGGTCCGGACAACAGCCCTGTTCATGACACACCCAGGCTGCTGCGGGGCAGCCACCTTCCTTGCGGCACACGTCACGTGCTGCTGGTCGATGATGTGTCAGTCAGCGGCAGGACCCTGAAGGCCGCCGCCAAACGCTTTGCCGACCTGCAGGTAACTACGCTGGTGCTTAAGGGCCACGCGGATATCGTGCTGATGCCGCACCTTGACACTTGCGTGCGGTGGCCCTGGCATTATTGTTGCAGTTCTGACCACCACGAACATGGACCGTAGAGCCTTTGTCCAGTGGACACTTTCAGCCGGCGCCCTTCTTCCGGCGATCTCGCTGGCTGTCCGCGACCGCCATGGAGACTTGCTGCCCCGGCGCAGGCTTGGCCGCACCGGCGAACTGGTCACCATGCTGGGGCTGGGCGGCTGGCACCTTGGGCGCATGAATGAAGCAGACGCGGAGAAAACGGTTGAAGCTGCTATCGCTGGTGGCATCCGCTTCTTTGACTCGGCCGAATCGTACCAGGCAGGCCGCAGTGAACGATACCTGGGCCGATACCTGGTCCCCAAGTACCGCGAGGATGTCTTCATCATGACCAAGACGACCGCCGGTACGGCGCGCGAAGCGCGCAGACACCTGGAGGGCTCGCTGCGCCGGATGAATTCCGGGTACATGGACCTCTGGCAGATGCATGCCATCGGCAGCCCCGGGGATGTGGACCGGCGGCTTGCAAATGGCGTGTGGGATGTGATGGAAGAAGCTGTCCAGGAAGGAAAGACACGCTATATCGGCTTTACCGGGCACAGCAACCCTGCCGCACACCTGCATATGCTGTCGTCACAGCAGGCAGCCCAGACCTGCCAGATGCCGGTTAATATTGCTGATATGAGCTACAGCAGCTTCTCGCGCCAAGTACTTCCGAAGCTGGTGGACCACGACCTCGGCGTGATAGCGATGAAGACACTGGCCAACGGCGGCTTCTTCGGCGGATCACAGCACGGACAGCATGGCCCGAACCCCAGGGTGGTACCCGACAGGCTCTCTGTTCGTGAGGCGCTGCATTTTGTATGGTCGCTGCCCGTGTCCGTGGTGGTGTCCGGGCCGGACAACATCGGGCAGCTGAAGGAGAAGGTCGCGCTGGCCCGCTCCTTTGACGGTATGGATCAGGCAACGCGGGCAGCACTGGTGAAACGCGTGGCCGACATGGCGGGCCGGAAAGTAGAGTTTTACAAGTCGTAGGATTATGGCCCGTGCACTTTTTACAGCGTTGCTCTTTTCTGTGGCAATACCATCGGCTGGCCAGATTGCGGCTACGCTGACCGGTACCGTTACCGAT